>CAXTCK010000196.1:0-6220 GCA_964242425.1 uncultured Acetobacteraceae bacterium
CTGATGCTGATCGAGGCGATGAAGACCTTCAACCAGATCAAGGCGCCGCGCGCCGGCACCCTCGTGCGGCTGCTGGTCACCTCCGGCTCTCCGGTCGAGTTCGGCGAAGTCCTGGCCATCATCGAATGAGGCGCTGCACCAGGCGGCCGGTTCCGCCTGTTCCAGCCATCCCGCGAGTGCCCGCCTGATGTTCGAGAAGATCCTGATCGCCAACCGTGGCGAGATCGCGCTGCGCGTGTTGCGCGCCTGCCGCGAGCTCGGCATACGCACCGTGGCGGTGCATTCCACCGCGGACGCCGAGGCGATGCACGTCCGCCTGGCCGACGAAAGCGTGTGCATCGGCCCGCCCGCCTCGCGCGACAGCTATCTCAACATCCCGGCGATCCTGACGGCAGCACACCTGTGCGGCGCCGACGCGATCCATCCCGGCTACGGCTTCCTGTCGGAGAACGCAGGTTTCGCCGAGGCGGTCGAGGCGCACGACGTGACATTCATCGGCCCGACCGCCGACCACATACGCATGATGGGCGACAAGATCACCGCCAAGACGGCGATGCGCTCGCTGGGCGTGCCGCTGGTGCCGGGCTCCGACGGCGCGCTTCCCGACCTGGACGCTGCGCGCACCGTGGCGGCTGCGATCGGCTACCCGGTGCTGATCAAGGCCGCTGCCGGCGGCGGCGGGCGTGGCATGAAGGTGGCGCAGAACGAGGGGCAGATCGAGGAAGCCTGGCGCGTCGCCCGCACCGAGGCCAAGGCCGCGTTCGGCAACGACGAGGTTTATCTGGAAAAGTACCTCGACCGGCCGCGCCACATCGAGCTGCAGATCATGGCCGACAACCACGGCAGCGTGGTGCATTTCGGCGAGCGCGACTGCTCGCTGCAGCGCCGGCACCAGAAGCTGCTGGAGGAGGCCGGCTCGCCGGCGCTCGACCCGGCCGCCCGCGCCGCGATCGGCGAAACCGCCACCGCCGCGCTGAAGCAGCTCGGCTACCGCAATGCCGGCACGCTGGAGTTCCTGTACCAGGACGGCCAGTTCGCGTTCATCGAGATGAACACGCGGCTTCAGGTCGAGCATCCGGTGACGGAGATGGTGTGCAACGTGGACCTGGTGCGCGAGCAGATACGCATCGCCGCCGGCCAGCCGCTCGGCTACACCCAGGACGAGATACGCTTCGAAGGCCACGCCATCGAGTGCCGGATCAACGCCGAGGACCCGGACACCTTCGTGCCCCACCCCGGCCGGGTGGAGGTGTTCCACCCGCCAGGCGGCCTCGGCGTGCGGATCGACAGCGCGCTCTACGCCGGCTACGTCGTGCCGCCGTACTACGACAGCATGGTCGCCAAGCTGATCGTGCACGCGCCCACCCGTCCCGAGGCGATCGCCCGCATGCGCCGCGCGCTGGACGAGTTCGTGATCACCGGCATCAAGACGGTGATCCCGCTGCACCAGCGCATCCTGGCCGATCCCGGGTTCCAGGCCGGCGACTACACCATCCACTGGCTGGAGAATTTCGTCGCCCGCTGAAGCCGGACCGGTTCCCCGGCAGCCTGGACGCGCCCAGGGCTAGGTGCCAGGGCTAGGCGCCGCCCGATCCCGGAGCCTGGAGCCGATCCGCCAGCTCCGAAGGCAGCATGATCTCGATCGTGACCGGGATGCGCACCCATCCCGGCGGAAGCAGGCCGGACAACGGGGCGACCGGTGCCGCGTCCCCGGGAGACACGGTCGCGGTCATCGTGAAGGGAAGCTTGACGTCGTCCATGGCCGGGCCCTCGTCGGCAACAGCACGATGCTACCCTGTCCCAACGCTTCTCCGCAGGCGGTGCGATCACTCCGCCGCGTCCGCCTGCTCGGCGTTCTCGATGCCGGCCTCCTCCCGTCCCACCATGCGCGGCGTGATCCGGTTCCAGGCATCCAGGGCCGCCACCTTGTAGGCTTCCGCCAGGGTCGGATAGTTGAAGGTGTTGTCCAGGAAGTAGTCCAGGGTGCCGCCCAGGTTGAGCACCGCCTGGCCGATATGCACGAGCTCCGTGGCGCCCTCGCCGACGATGTGCACGCCCAGCAGCTTTCGCGTCTTGAGCGACACGATCATCTTCAGCAGGCCGCCGTGCAGCCCCATGATGTGGCCGCGCGAGGTTTCCCCGAACCGGGCCAGGCCGCACTCGTACGGGATGTGGCGCTGCCTGACCTCCTCCTCGCTCATGCCGATGGTGGAGATCTCCGGCACCGAGTAGATTCCGTAGGGAAAGAACTTGGGCACCCCCGGCAGCGCCTCGCCGAAGGCGTGGCAGGCGGCGACCCGCCCCTGCTCCATCGACGTGGAGGCAAGGCTCGGGAAGCCGATCACGTCGCCGGTGGCGTAGATGTGCGGCACCGCGGTCTGGAACGTCCCCGGATCGACCTTGAGCCGCCCGCGGTTGTCCACCGAAAGGCCGCAGCGGTCGAGGTCCAGCGTGTCGGTGGCCCCCACCCGGCCCGCGGTGTAGAGCACCATCTCGGCGCGCACCCGCCGCCCACCTGCCAGCATCACCACCGGCTGGCCGTGCTCCATGGCGATGGATTCCACAGCGTCGCCCAGCCGGAACGACACGCCGCGGTCGCGCAGCTGGTGCACGAACTCGCCCATCAGCTCGCGGTCGACGAAGTCCAGAAAGGTGTCGCGCGGCTCGATCAGCGTCACCCGCACGTCCAGCGCGCTGAAGATGGTGGCGTATTCGACGCCGATCACGCCGGCGCCGATCACCGCCAGGCTGTTCGGCAGCTTCTGCAGGTTGATGATGCCATCGCTGTCCACCACCTTGGCGCCGTCGAACGGCACGTTGTCCGGCCGGTGCGGCCGCGTGCCGACCGCGATCACGATGCGGCTGCCGCGGACCAGGTGGGTTTCGCCGCCGTCGGCGGTGACCTCGACGCGGTGCGGATCCAGGAAGCGGGCGGTGCCCTGCATGATCTGCACGTGGTTGCGCATGAACTGGTGCTCGAGTCCTTCGACCTCGTGCTCCAGCGTCTTGGTCATGCGCTTGGTGAGGTCGCCGGCGGCGATGTCCTGCTTGACCCGGTAGGCCAGGCCGTAGAAGCCGCGCTCGCGCCAGCCGGTGAGGTTCAGCACGGTTTCGCGCAGGGTCTTGGACGGGATGGTGCCGGTGTGCACCGACACCCCGCCCAGCCGCGGCATCTTCTCCACCACCAGCACCGAGCGGCCGAGCTTGGCCGCCTGCACCGCGGCACGCCGCCCGGATGGGCCGCTGCCGATCACGATCAGGTCGTAGTCCCGGGTCATGACGCGCTCCCTTGTGCGAATGCGAACATCCGCGAACAGAGCATGAAAAGCTTCAGGATTCGTAAGCGACCAGCGCGGAGGTGGGCACGCTCAGCCTTTTGCGGCCGCCCAGCGACAGGATCTCGATGATCACCGCCGCCGCCGCCACGTCCGCGCCGACCTTGCGCAGCAGCCCGATCGCCGCCGACAGGGTGCCGCCGGTGGCGAGCAGGTCGTCCACCACCACCACGCGCTGGCCAGGCCGGATCGCGTCGGCTTGGATGTGCAGGCTGTCGGTGCCGTATTCGAGCTCGTAGTCGATCGACACCGTGGGACCTGGCAGCTTGCCGGGCTTGCGCAGCATCAGGAAGCCGCAGCCGAGCTTGCTGGCCAGCGGCGCTGCCAGCAGGAAGCCGCGCGACTCCACGCCCGCCAGCAGGTCCGGCTGCGCCGGCGCCACCGTTCGGGCGAGCCGGCCCATCGCCACCTGCCACGCGTCCGCATTCCGAAGCAGGGTCGAGATGTCGTAGAACAGGATGCCGGGCTTGGGGAAATCCGGGATGCCGCGGATATGCTGCTTCAGGTCCATGCCTGCGAGGTCCATCCGCCGCCGGAGCCGGCTCGTCGCCTGGCTCCCCTTCTGCCTGTACAGCCGCGCTCTAGCCGCTTCGCCCGTCCGCGGCAAGGTAGGCGGCCGTGTCCTGCCGGCGCATCAGCATCAGTCCGGCCGCGCCGGACGCCACGAACAGCGCGATCGCGAGCCCAACTTGAAGGCCGTGGCCGATGCGGGTGCCGCTGCCCAGCAGGGTGAAGATCACCGTCTGCGGCAGGCTGCCCAGCAGGGTCGCGGCCAGGAACGGCAGCACCGCCACGCCCAGCACCCCTGCCGCCAGGTTGAGCGCCAGGCTGCTGCCCACCGGCAGCAGCCGGATCGTCAGCACGGCGCTGAACGGCCGGTTCGTGGCCAGCCGGTCGAGCCTGGCGAGCCAGCCCAGGCTCCTGCCGTCGAGCCGGCGGCGGGCCCAGTCGCGTCCGGCGAGACGTGCCCACAGGAAGCCGAGCAGGCAGCCGGCGACCGTGGCCAGGCTCGACAGCAGCACGCCCGCCACCAGCCCGTAGGCGATGCCGCCGGCAAAGCACACCGCCTGGCGCGGCATGCCGACTGCGCAGATCAGGCTGCCGACCAGCAGGAACAGCAGGCGCCCGCGCACGCCCTGGCGCAGCACCTCGATCCCGGGCAGCAGCCCGCCCTGTGCCGCGCTGCCCGCCTGATGCTGCAGCACCAGTCCCGCCGCCAGCAGCGCCAGCAGCAGCAGAACGGGCTTGAGCAGACGCCGGATCGAGCCGGCCGGCGCCGCGGCCACATCCGGAAGATCGTCGTGCTGTATCGGCATGATCCGGGCCGGTAGCACCGCGACCGGCCGCGGCACAAGCCGGCGCGGCCGCACGGACTGTAACGCCGGGCATATGGGTCACCCGACATCGCGGCCGCGTCTCTTGCAGGAGCATGAGCGCAGTCCCTAGTCTGGCCTATGCCCTCAGATGCGATCGTCTCCTCCGGCTCACGGCCGCACGCGCTGCCGTCCCGTCTGTCCCCGGGCCGCCGAACGACCCGGCCGGCTGCCGGCCCGGACCGCGACCGGCGCCGCATCTCGACCTGGCTGTTCGCGATCTGTTTCATGGTACTTGTCGATATCGCACTCGGCGGCGCCACGCGCCTGACCGGGTCGGGCCTGTCGATCATGGAATGGAAGCCGCTGTCGGGCATCGTCCCGCCGCTCACCCATGCGCAATGGGAGCATCTGTTCGCGCTCTACCAGCAGATCCCGCAATACCGCCTTGAGCATCAGGGGTTCGGGCTGTCGGGCTTCCAGCACATCTTCTGGCTGGAATGGATCCACCGCTTCTGGGGCCGGATGATCGGGCTGGTGCTGATCGTGCCGCTGGTGTTCTTTGCCGTCACCCGCGCGATCGGGCCGTCGCTGATCGGGCGGCTGCTGCTGTTCTTCGTGCTGGGCGGGCTGCAGGGGGCGATCGGCTGGTTCATGGTGGCCTCGGGCTTCGACCCGAACAGCGTCGCGGTGGCGCCGGCCAAGCTGGTGCTGCATCTGTGCTTCGCCTTTGCGCTGTATGCCGCGATCCTGTGGACCGCCTTTTCCATACGCTGGCCGACCGCCGGCGCCATCGCCGCCAGCCGGGGCGCGGTGTGGAGCCGGCGGCTGGCGTTCGCCGCCGCCTGCCTGCTGGCCGTCACCATCGTCGCGGGCGGCTTCACCGCCGGTACCCATGCCGGCTTCGTCTACAACACCTATCCCGACATGGACGGGCAGCTGGTGCCGAGCGGCTATGGCAGCCTGCACCCGTTCTGGCGCAACTGGTTCCAGAACCTGGCCGCGGTGCAGTTCGACCATCGCGTGCTGGCCACCCTGACCGCCCTTGCGGTCGGCGCCACGCTGCTGGTCGGGCTGCGCTCGCGCCTGGACAAGCCCGCGCACGACGCGCTGATGCTGCTCGGCTGGGCGGTACTGGCGCAATACGTGCTTGGCGTCACCACCCTGCTGCTGGTGGTGCCGGTCTGGGCCGGCACGCTGCACCAGACCTTTGCCGCCATCCTGCTGAGCGTCACCCTGTTCGCCCTGCACCGCCTACGCGGCGTGGGCCGAGGTCGCCTCGGCGCCATCGACACGATCGGAACCCCATGAACGCGCCCTTGAACCCCCTGGCCACCACCGACGCGTTGTTCTTCGGCCAGAACGGCGCCGTGCTCGACCGCGCCGGCGCCGAGCGCATCCTGGAACAAGCGCTGGACGGCACGGATGACGGCGAGCTGTTCCTGGAATACCGCGAAAGCGAGCACATCAGCCTGGAGGACGGGGTGATCCGCTCCGCCAGCTTCGACACCAGCCAGGGCTTCGGCCTGCGCGCGGTGCTGGGCGACGAGGCCGGCTACGCCCATTCCGACG
>CAXTCK010000197.1:0-6214 GCA_964242425.1 uncultured Acetobacteraceae bacterium
CGATGCCGGACGGCGACGGCCGCGACTTCTGCGCCGAGCAGCGCAAGCAGGGCCGCCGCATGCCCATCATCATGCTGACCGGGTCCGACGACGAGGCCGACGTGGTGCGCGGCCTCGACGCCGGGGCCAACGACTACGTCGCCAAGCCCTTCCGCATCGCCGAGCTGCTGGCAAGGCTGCGCGCGCAGATGCGCATCTTCGAGAACAGCGAGGACGCGGTCTTCACCATCGGGCCATACGTATTCCGCCCGTCGGCCAAGCTGCTGCAGGAGCCCACGCGCAACCGGCGCATCCGGCTGACCGAGAAGGAGGCGGCGATCCTGAAGTTCCTGTATCGCGCCGGCACCCGCCCGGTGGCACGCCAAGTGCTGCTGAACGAGGTGTGGGGCTACAACGCCGCCGTCACCACCCACACGCTGGAAACCCACATCTACCGGCTGCGGCAGAAGATCGAACCGGACCCCACCAACGCCTGCCTGCTCGTCACCGAGGGTGGCGGCTACCGGCTGGATCCCGCCGGCGGCGTAGCCTGATCCTGCCCGCCGCCGTCACAGGGCGATGTCCACCGCCACCGGCACGTGATCGGAAGGTTGCGGCCAGTCCCGCGCCGCGGAATGCACCATCAGGCCACGCAGGCGCGGGACCAGGTCCGGGGTGACCCAGACGTGGTCCAGCCGCCTGCCGCGGTTCGAGCCGCGCCAGTCCTGGTTGCGATACGACCACCAGCTATAGAGCTTCTCCGTCGCCGGCACGAAATGCCGCATCGCGTCCACGAAGCCCGTGTCCATCCATGCCTGCATGCCCGCGATCTCCGGCTCGGTGTGGCTCACCACGTCCCGGAGCTGCCGGTGGCTCCACACGTCGTGCTCTCCTGGCGCGATGTTGAGGTCGCCGACCAGGACGCAGAACCCCTTGGCGGGATGGGCGGCGAAATAACTGGTCGCCTCGTCCACGAAGCGGAGCTTGTGGGCATATTTGGGGTTCACCGCCGGATCCGGCACGTCGCCGCCGGCAGGAACATAGAAGTCGTGCAGCGTGACCGGCCCGCTCGGCGTGTCGAGCACCGCCGCGACGTGTCGGCGGTCGTCCTTCAGGCACCAGTCGGGCGCGGTGTCGTCGCGGCGCATCGGCACGCGCGACAGGATGGCGACGCCGTTATAGCCCTTCATGCCGCGCCGCAGGTGGAACGGGTAGCCGAGCCGGGCAGGCGCCTGCTCCGGGAACAGCTCGTCCGGGACCTTGGTCTCCTGCAGGCAGATCACGTCTGGGGCCAGCTCCGCCACCAGGCGTTCCAGCAGGGGAAGGCGGAGCCGCAACGAGTTGATGTTCCAGGTGACGATGCGCATGCGAAACCCGATCGCCCGTCCGGCGGCTCGTGGCAAGGCCGCTTGCAAACCGCGTCGCACGGGCGTTGCGTGACGCCATGAGCGATACCCCTGGCCTGCACGCCTCACTCCTGACCCTCGACAGCCACATCGACATCCCGTGGCCCGGTGGCGACGACCCGTTCACCGACGGCACGGCCCGTCGCGTCGACCTGCCCAAGATGCGCGTGGGCGGCGTGTCGGCCGGCTGCTTCGCCGCCTACATCCCGCAGGCGTCGGCCGAGCAGGCCAGCCACGCCGCGGTGCGCGAGCGGGTGTTGGCGATGCTGGACCGGATCAGGGAGATGGACGGGGAGCGGAACGGCGTCAGGGCCAGGGTGTGCGCCACCGCCGACGAGATCGAGCAGGCCAGGCGGGAGGACGTGATCGCGATCGTGCCCGCGGTCGAGAACGCCCATGCCTTCGGCGACGACCTGTCCATGGTGGCGGCGGTACGCGCCAAGGGCGCGCGCTACGTCACCCTGACGCATAACGGCCACAACGCGGTGGCCGACAGCGCCATTCCACGTCGCGACCTGGGCGACGGGGAAACGCGCCATGGCGGGTTGAGCGCGTTCGGACGCGAGGCGGTCGCCGAGATGAACCGCTGCGGCCTGCTGGTCGACGTGTCGCACCTGTCGCGCGATTCCATGCTGCAGGCGTCCGCGCAGTCGAGCACACCGGTGGTGGCGACCCACAGCTGCGTGCGCGCCCTGTGCGACCACCGACGCAACCTCGACGACGTCCAGCTCGATGCCCTGCGCGACACCGGCGGCCTGATCCAGATCACGGCGATGCCGGGCTTCCTGCGTCCGCGCGGCGAGCATGCCGGCGGCGGCGAGGCCGACGTATCGGACTTCGTCGACCACATCGACTACGTGGTGCGCCGCATCGGCGTCGCCCATGTCGGCATCAGCTCCGACTTCGACGGCGGCGGCGCCATCAAGGGCTGGAGCAACGCCGCCCAGACCCCGGCGGTGACGGCGGAGCTGCTTCGACGCGGCTACGGCGCGTCCGAGATCGCCGCGTTCTGGAGCGGGAACTTCCTGCGCCTGCTGCGCCTGGCGGAAGCCGCGCAGCGGACGCGGTAGGATGTGCGCCTGTTTTACCATGTTTATGGCGGAAACGGCCAAGTGTTGCTGTATCACGCCAGGAGAAAGAAGACCCTTTCCCAAGCCTGCAGAATAAGCCAAGCAATTACAACGACTTGACGATGCGGCCTCGGTTGGCACGGCTGCTGCAATGCTTCTCGGCATGGGCCATCGTGGCCCGCGCCAAGGAGACGACGCCATGACCACCCTCAGCTTCGACGCCGGCTACGCCATGTTCCAGAGCGACAGCGCGCTGTTCGGCCGTCCCGCCGGAACAACCGGGCTGCACCGCCAGCTGGGCCGGATCGCCGCGTCCCGGCAGGCGCAGGCCGCCGCCGATTGCGCCGGCCGCGCCCTGCTGGCCCTGCTTCCGTTCTCCGCCCTGGCCTGGATGTTCGTTGCGCGCTGAGGCGGATCGGACGGGGACCGTGGACGCAGGTCCGGTGGCGAAGCGCCCTGATCCCGCATCGGCGCATCCCTTGAAGGGCCGGCTCCCGATCCTTCTCGGGATCGCGCTGGTCATGGCCGCACCGATGGCCCGGGCCGCCACCGCGCCGCTCATGCGCTACCCGAACGCTTCGGCCACCGCCGTCGCCTTTGTCGCCCATGGCGATCTCTGGACGGCTCCCCTGGCCGGCGGCGCCGCCGACCGCCTCACCCATGATCCGGGTGCCGTCCTGTTCCCGCGCTTCTCGCCGGACGGGCGCTGGATCGCCTTCACCGCCCGGCGCGCTGGAAGCTTCGACGTGTACGTCCTGCCCGCTTCCGGCGGCACGCCCAGGCGTCTCACCTTTGACGCGTCACCGAGTGGCAGCGACAACCGCGTGGTCGCCTGGACGCCGGACTCGCGACGGATCGTGTTCCTGTCCTCTCGCGCCTCGCCGTCGTTCAAGATCGTGCGCGCCTTCTCCGTTCCGGTCGATGGCGGCCTGCGGCAGGCGCTGCCGCTGGACCATTCCGGGCTGCTGTCGTTCGGCCCGGGCGGGCGGGCGATCGCCTTCAACCGGATCTACCGCAACGACGCGCTGCCCAAGCGCTATGTCGGCGGCCAGGCGCAGGACATCTACACCTACGATTTCGCGAGCAGGCGCCTCGTTCGGATCACCGACTGGAAAGGAACCGATACCGCGCCGATGTGGTTCGGCCGCGTGATCTACTTCCTGTCCGACCGCGGCGCGGGCTTCCGGGCCAACATCTGGGCCTACGACCTCGACGCCCGGACCGTCACGGAGGTGACCCGGTTCACCGGTTTCGACGTCGACGAGCCCTCGCTCGGCGGCCACACCATCACCTTCGAACAGGGCGGCCGGCTGTATGCGCTCGACCTCCCGTCCCGCACCCTGCGCGAGCTCGACGTCCGGGTTCCGGACGACGGAGCCCGTACCGCACCGCGGACTGAGGCGGTCGGCGGAACGGCACGCGTCACCGATGCGACCGGCGGCGTCGACTACGCGCTGTCCCCGGATGGCGGCGACCTCGTCCTGTCCGCACGCGGCGACCTGTTCGACATCCCGGTCGCCGGGGCCGCGCGCGACCTGACCGGCACGCCCGGCGCGGACGAGGATCATCCGTCCTGGTCGCCGGACGGCGATCGCATCGCCTATGAATCCGATGCCGGCGGAGAACAGCAGCTCGCGATCAGGACCATGCCGACCGGCGCCGAACGCGTGCTGACGAGCTTCCGGTCCGGCTATCTCTATACGCCGGTCTGGTCCCCGGACGGGAACCAGCTGGCCGTGGCCGATGCCAACCATGGGCTGTGGCTGGTTCCCGTCGCCGGCGGCGAGCCGCGCCGGATCGCCAGCGACTCGAACGCCGAGATACGCGACGCCGCCTTCTCCCCCGACGGGTGCTGGCTCGCCTACAGCACGATGCGCGCCAACCGGCAGCGCACGATCCATCTCGTTGATCTCCGCACCGGCCGCGACGTGATCGTCAGCTCGGCCATGAACAGCGACCGGATGCCGTGCTTCTCCGCCGACGGACGGGTGCTGTTCTTCGTGTCCGAGCGCAACGAGCTGCCGCTGGTGTCCGATCGCGACGAGGAAACCATTATCGCCACCCTCAACTCCGACGGGATCTTCGCCGCCACCCTGGACCCGGACGACCCGTCCCCGTTGTCGCCCGACACCTCGCCGGCTCCCGGAGCGCCGGCACCGAAGCTGCACGTCGACCTCCACGGGCTGATGGCGCGCGCGGTGGCGCTGCCGGTAACGCCCGCGGTGATCGCCAGCCTGGAGGTCAGGGGCCGCCGCCTGTTCTTCGAAACCAGGCCGCCGCAGCTCATCGGGGGCGACCTGCCCGGGGTACCGGCAGAGCTGCACGTGCTCGACCTCGATACCGGGAGCGACCGTACGGTGGCGGCCGGACTGGACAACCACAGCCTGTCCGCCCAGGGCGGATCGGTCGCGTTCCGGCGCGACGGCGCGTGGCACGTGGTGTCCACCGATCCGGGAACCGCGAAGGAGACGACGCCGGACCTGTCGAGCCTGCGCGCGACCGTCGATCCGCGCCGGGAATGGGCGGAGATGCTGGAGAACGCCTGGCGGCTCGACCGCGACGTGTTCTTCAGCCGGGCGATGAACGGCGACAACTGGCTGGCGGTGCACGACGCCTACACGGCGCTGCTGCCCCGCCTCGGCTCGGAAGACGACTTCTCCTACCTGCTCGGGCAGATGCAGGGCGAGCTCGGGAGCTCGCACGCGTTCCTGCGCCACGGGGCGCGGCTCGATACCCGCGCGTCCGTCGTCACCGGCCGGCTCGGCGTCGACTACGCGCTCGATCCGGCGTCGAACCGCTACCGCCTGGCGCACATCCTCCAGGGCGACAACACCCGCGCGGGCTTCGCCAGCCCGCTGACCGCGCCCGGCCTGAACCTGCATGACGGCGACGTCCTGCTGGCGATCGACGGCCATGAGCTGAAGGCGCCTCTCGACCCGGACGCGCTGCTGGTCGGCGCCGGGAACCACGTCACCCTCACCGTGGCGTCCAGCGCCGACGGGCCACGACGGAACCTGCAGGTGGCCCCGATCGCCGACGAGCAGATGCTGCGCAGCGTCGACCGGACCTTGCGCAACCGCCGCCGCGTCGACCAGCTGTCCGGCGGGCGCGTCGGCTATGTCGCGCTGACCGACTTCGCCGGCAACGGCTGGGGCGAGTTCGTGCGCCAGTTCTATCCGCAGGCGGACAAGCAGGGGATGATCTTCGACGTGCGCTGGAACCGCGGCGGCTTCACCAGCCAGGCGGTGCTCGAGGTGCTGCGTCGCTCCCTGGCCGGCGGGTTCGTCAACCGGGAAGCAGCCGTGTCGCCGCTGCCGGTCGCGGTTCCGCCTCGTGCCATGGTGGCCCTGCTCAACTGGGGTTCCGGCTCCGATGGCGACCAGTTCCCGTACTACTTCCGGCGCTACGGCCTTGGGCCATTGGTCGGCACGCGGAGCTGGGGCGGGGTGCAGGGCATCAACGGCCCGTGGACCTTGATGGATGGCACGTCCATCACCATCCCCAAGGATGCGCTGGCCGATCCCGACGGGCACTGGATCATCGAGAACGCCGGCGTGTCGCCGGACATCACCGTGGACGACCGTCCCGACGAGGCGGTCACCGGACGGGACCGGCAACTGGACGCGGCGGTGGAGGTGGCGCTGGAGCGGGTGCGACGCCTGCCGCCGGTGCAGCCGAAGGCGCCGCCGCCGCTGCCTGCCTATCCCGCGGCGGGCGTCGTGCCGCCAGCGTCGTTCGGGAGCCGACACTAGGACATGA
>CAXTCK010000198.1:0-6167 GCA_964242425.1 uncultured Acetobacteraceae bacterium
GCGGGTGCGGAAGCGTCCGGCACCCCGTTCGGGGCGTTCGGCGCCGGAGTGGCGGCGGGTGCTGCGGCAGCGGCAGGCGCCGCGGCGGGGGCAGTCTGGGCGAAGGCCGGAGCAGCCATGCCCAGTGCCATCGCCAGGGCCGGGGTAGCGAGGATGGGAAGGCGGTGCAGTCTGGTCATCACAAGGTCCTCTGGTAGGGGCCGGGAAGCGGTGGGCAATCCCGGATCGGCCCGTATTCGTGTTGGCGGCAGCGGCTGGATCTATTCGTCCGATTCAGCCATCTGGAAGTCGATGTTCCACACGTGATGCGGCTGCGGAACCGCCGTGCCAGCATGGATGGCGGGCGAGAAGCGGGCGGCGCGGACGTAGTCCAGCGCGCTGCGGGCGAAGGCCTGGCCGCCAACCACGTTGACCACCTGGCAGTTGCTGGTCGTGCCGGCGGCGCTGATGTCGCAGGACATGGTGACCCTGCCCGAGCGCCCGGCTTCCTGCATGTCTTCCGGGAACACGGGCTTGACGTTGTTCAGCGGGCGCACGCCGGCGGACCGGTCGGGCACCGACGGTCCGGGCGGCGCCGGCTTGGCCGCGGTGAAGGGCGCCGGGTTCGGCGTCGGCGGCGGGGTGCGCGTCACGGTGCGTATCGCGTGCGGCGGCGGCGGCTGCTCGATCTGGATCAGCGGCGGCGGGATATAGGGCGGCGGCGGCGAGGTCAGCACCGGCGGCGGCGGCGGCGGCGGGGGTGGGGGTGGCGGCGGCACCTCCTTGACGATCTTGGTCGTGATCGGCGGCTTGATCACGTCGATCACCGCACGGCCAAGGCCGTTCAACAGCGCATAGATCAGCAGCACGTGCAGCAGCACGACGATGCCGAGGCCGACGATGTGGCGAGTCGGGCTTCGTTGCTGGTGCGCGTAGTCCATTCCGCAAACTCCTAGCGTTCCGACGCGGAACCGTTACCTGCCGGCATTGCAGCGCGTATCGAGCCGACCCGCGTCCGAAGGGGGAGGGTCGGCGGCCACCAGCGGCAGGTGTTTGTGCGACACAGAAAGGTTTTCGTGGCTGTCATGTCAAGAACGTTGTCCAGCCATTCGCGAAAGGCGTTCCTTGAGGCATTTGCCGAAGGTTTGATCAGCCGCCAGCAGTCGTGATTGGCCTCTGCCGCAACAGATCATTTCCCCGCTGACGTCGGCGACGGGGCGTCGGGATGCTGATCAGGTGCCTAGATATTGGGCAAACAGGATCTGGCCCGCCGTCTCAAAATGAGTGTTTTCCGGCATCGTTCGCCGGAAGCCGCGACGATGGGCAGCCTTCGGGCACGCGAGGAACAAGGCTGGACAGCGGCTACTGCGCCGACGCGCTGGCCTCGCTGCGGGTGGCGCCCACGCGGGACGCGAGCGAGGCCGCCATGAACTCGTCCAGGGCACCATCCAGCACCGCGTCCGGGTTGCCCTTCTCGACGCCGGTGCGCAGGTCCTTCACCAGCTGATAGGGCGCCAGCACGTAGGAGCGGATCTGGTGGCCCCAGCCGATGTCGGTCTTGCCGGCCTCGGTCACCGCCGCCGCCGCCTCGCGCTTCTGCAGCTCGGCCTCGTAAAGCCGCGCCTTCAGCATGTTCATCGCCGTGGCACGGTTGCGGTGCTGCGAGCGGTCGGTCTGGCAGGCGACGATGATCCCCGACGGTACGTGGGTGATGCGTATGGCGGATTCGGTCTTGTTGACGTGCTGCCCGCCGGCGCCGGACGCACGGAACGTGTCCACCTTCAGGTCGGCGTCGTTGATCTCGATCTCGATGCTGTCGTCCACCACGGGATATACCCAGACGCTGGCGAACGAGGTCTGCCGACGCGCAGCACTGTCGAACGGGCTGATGCGCACCAGCCGGTGCACGCCCGCCTCGGTCTTGAGCCAGCCATAGGCGTTGGGACCGGACACCTGCAGCGTCGCCGACTTGAGCCCGGCCTGCTCGCCTTCGGAGCTTTCCATCAGGGTAACCGTGTAGCCGTGCTGCTCGG
Organism: uncultured Acetobacteraceae bacterium; assembly: GCA_964242425.1. Lineage (GTDB taxonomy): Bacteria > Pseudomonadota > Alphaproteobacteria > Acetobacterales > Acetobacteraceae > Lichenicola. The sequence continues at coordinate 2,013 of CAXTCK010000198.1, forward strand.
ACCAGCGCGAGTACATGCGCAGCAGCATCTCGGCCCAGTCCTGCGCCTCGGTGCCGCCGGCGCCGGCATTGACTTCCAGGTAGGCGTCGTTGGCATCCGCCTCGCCGGACAGCAGGCTCTCGATCTCGCGACGCTTGGCGTCCGCCGCCAGCGCCCGGAGGCTGCCCACGGCGTCGGCGACCATGGCGGCATCGCTCTCGGCCTCCGCCATGGCGGCCAGCTCCATCGCGTCGCGCACCTCCGCCTCCAGGTGAAGCACGCCGTCCACCTGGCCGGACAGCGCCGTGCGCTCGCGCATCAGCTTCTGCGCCGCGGCGGCGTCGTTCCACAGCCCCGGGTCCTCGACCTGGGCGTTCAGCTCCGCGAGGCGGCCCTGGGCGACATCCCAGTCAAAGATGCCTCCTCAGCAGCGCCACCGACTGCTTGATCTGCTCGTTGAGGGCTTCGGTCTCGGCGGACATGGCGGCTGGTGATCCCCGGGTGGACGACAGGCAAGGACAGGAAGCAAGGCTGGGCTCAATACAAGCCGCCCATGCCGATGTCACCTGCGGCGGGCCTGGGCGGGGGTGCCGCGGCCAGGGCGTTGCCGTGGCCGGCCGGCGCCGCCACGCCCGGACCGGACGCGTCGACGGAGGTGCTGGAGCCGGCCGGCACACCCGGATCCGCGCTGCCCATGTCGGACTCCACGTCGGGCAGGTTCTCCGCCCCGGTGTCTGCGGCGCTCAGCACCTGGTTCTCCCGGGCCGGGTTGAGGTTGTGGCTGATGCCCGGCTCCTGGCCCGGCTTGAAGGCGTCGACCGCCTCGCCGTAGCGCACCACGGCCACGCCGTCCGGCACCCGGAACTCGACCTTCGGGCGGTCCGCCAGCGCCGCCTTCATGAAGCGGTTCCAGATCGGGCCGGCGACGGTGTCGCCGTCCTCCTTCTCGCCCAGGGATTGCGGGTTGTCGAAGCCCACCCACACCACCGTCAGCAGGCTGGGCGAGAAGCCGGCGAACCAGGCGTCGTGGAAGTCCTGGCTGGTGCCGGTCTTGCCGGCGATGGGGAAGTCGATCCCGGCGCCGGCCTGCCTGCCGGTGCCGCCCGGCTGCAGCACCGCCTTCATCATCTGCACCACCTGGAAGGCCGATGCCGGGTCGGCGACCTGGCGGCGTGTGTCGGTCAGGGTGGGCGGCTGGTTCGGATCCGAGCCCGCCTGCACGCCCAGGCCCGCCGCGCGCCAGATCACGTGGCCGTCGCGGTCCTGCACGTCGTCGATCAGGCTGGGCAGCACTTCCTTGCCGCCGCTCTCGATGGAGGCATAGGCGCCGGCCTCGCGCAGCACGGTGGTTTCCACAGCCCCCAGCACCGCCGGCAGCACCTTGGGCATGGCGTCGACCTCGTGCAGGTCGATCGCCAGCTTGGCCACGCTGCTCATGCCGATATGCGCCGCCAGCCGGATCGTCACCAGGTTGAGCGACTTGCGCAGCGCGTCGTGCAGCGTGGTCGGGCCGTTAAAGGTCTTCTCGTAGTTGTTGGGATGCCAGCAACCGTTGGAATACGGCTCGTCCTCGAACTTCTGGCTGGGCGAGATGCCCTGCATCATGCCGGCGAGATACACGATCGGCTTGAACGACGAGCCGGGCTGCCGCAGCGCCTGGGTGGCGCGGTTGAACTGGCTGTTCTCAAAGCTCCACCCGCCCACCAGGGCCATCACCCGGCCGGTATTGGGGTCCAGGCTGACCAGCGCGCCTTCCACCTGCGGGATCTGGCGCAGGAACACCGGCCCGCCGGCATGGCCGTCCGCGTCGCGATCGGGCTGCACCATCAGCACGTCGCCTGCGTGCAAAGCGCGGTAGGTGTGGACCCAGGACAGGTCCTCGTTCCTCAGCACCGCGTCGTGCGGCGTGCCGAGGCCGCCGGGGGCCGCGTTGTCGAGCCAGCCGATCGTGCCCAGCGCCGGCGACAGCACCACCGCCAGGCGCCAGTCCGGCAGCATGCCGGCGGGACGGGGAACCGCGGCCAGCGCCGCCTGCCAGCTGGTGGCGGGCGGGGCCGGAGGAGCACCGCGCGCCGCATGGCCGCGCCGGAGGTTGCCGACGCCGTCCAGATGCGCGACCGCGCCGCGCCAGCCGCCATGGGCGCGGTCGTAGCGCATCAGCCCGTCGCGCAGGTCGCGCGTCGCCTCGTCCTGCAGCTTCGGGTCCAGGCTGGTCTGCACCACCAGCCCACCCTGCATGGTCTGGTTCTGGCCGTAGCGGTCGATCAGCTGGCGGCGCACCTCCTCGGAAAACCATTCCGAGCCCGGCACCGGCCCGGGCCGGGTGAAGGCGGTCGGCACCAGCGGCTCGGCCTTGGCGGCCTGCGCGTCCGCCTCGGTGATGGCGTGGGTGTCGGCCATGCGGTCCAGCACCCAGTCGCGCCGGGCCTTGGCGGCATCGGGGTATCGGTACGGGTTGTAATTGGTGGGGGATTTCGGCAGCGCGCCGAGAAAGGCGGCCTGCGCCGCGTCGAGCTGGTCCAGCGGCTTGTTGAAATAGGTCTGGGCGGCGGCGGTGATGCCGTAGGCGCCGCTGCCGAGATAGATCTCGTTCAGGTAGATCTCGAGGATCCGCTCCTTGCTCAGGGTCTGCTCGATGCGGATGGCCAGGATCGCCTCCTTGGCCTTGCGGTCGAAGGTGCGGGCGTTGGAGCCCAGCAGCATGATGCGCGCCACCTGCTGGGTGATGGTGGAGGCGCCGATCGGGCGGCGCTTGTGGAAGGTTTCCAGGTCGGTGACGGCGGCGCGCAGGATCGCCAGCGGGTCCACGCCGCCATGGGTATAGAAGTTCTGGTCCTCGGCCGACAGGAACGCCGCCTTCACCTTGTCCGGGATCGCGCTGTACGGAACGAACAGGCGCCGCTCGGCGGCGAGCTCGGCGATCACCCGGCCGTCGCCGGCATAGATCCGGCTCATCACCGGCGGCTGGTAGGTGCGCAGCACCCCCACGGTCGGCAGGTCGGCGGTAAGCAGCTCGTACTTGCGCCATACCACCAGCGACGCGGTGCCGCCCCCCAGCAGCGCCACCGCCAGCAGGCCCCCGGCCAGGGTGCGCACGACGCGGAAGCGCGGTCGGCCGGGACCGGGGCCGCGCGGCCCGAAGCGGCCCGGTTCCGGACGGCCGGGACCGGCAGTGGAGCCGGAAACGGTGGCAGGTGCGCTCGCGACAAGGGGTCGCCCGGCCGTCAAGCGTGGTCCGGACGGGCGATCGGTGGGGCCGTTCATGCCCGGTTCTTACCACTGGCGCGTGCGGCCGTCGCCCCTTCGCGCGGGGCGCGCTGCGCATCACCGGCGGGACGGCCTCCCGGGTCAGCCGGCCTGGGAGGCCGCCCTGCCCTGGGCGTCCAGCGCCGATGCCTCGGCGTCGTCCAGCACCAGCGCCGCCCCGGCGACGTTCTCCTCCAGGTGCGACGGGCTGCCGGTGCCGGGGATCGGCAGCATGGCGGGCGAGCGGCGCAGCATCCAGGCCAGCGCCACCTGTCCCGGCGAGGCACCACGTCGCCCGGCGATCTCGGTCAGCGCGGAGCCATCGCGTGCCAGGCTGCCGCCGGCCAGCGGCGCCCAGGGGATGAAGCCGATGCCGTGCGCCTGGCAGTGCTCCAGCACCGCCTCGCTCTTGCGGTCCACCAGGTTGAACCGGTTCTGCACGCTCGCCACCGGGAAGTGCCGGCCGGCCGCCTCGATGGTGGAAACGTCCACCTCGCTCAGGCCGACGTGCCGGATCAGCCCTTCCGACCGCATGCGCGCGATCTCGCCGAACTGCTCGTCCGCCGGCACCAGCGGGTCGACCCGGTGCAGCTGCCACAGGTCGATGCGCTCGACCCCGAGCCGGCGCAGGCTCATCAGCACGCACTGCCTCAGGTATTCCGGCCTGCCGACCGGGCGCCAGATGTTCGGGCCGTGCCGGGTCAGGCCGCCCTTGGTGGCGATCACTAGACCCTTGTACGGCTTCAGCACCTCGGCGATCAGGTCCTCGCTCACGAACGGCCCGTAGCTGTCCGCGGTGTCGACCAGATCGATGCCGAGCTCCACCGCGCGACGCAGCGTTCGCCGCGCGGCGTCCAGGTCGGCGGGCGGTCCCCAGATCCCGGCACCGGTGATCCGCATCGCCCCGAAGCCGAGCCGGGTGACGGGCAG
>CAXTCK010000199.1:0-6165 GCA_964242425.1 uncultured Acetobacteraceae bacterium
CGTCCGGGCGCCGGCGGCCGCGGTGCCGGATGCGGTCGCGCCTGCGCCTGCGCCTGCGCCTGCCGCGACGCCGGTGCATGCGGCCGACATGCCGGCAACGATCCGGACGCCGAGAAGCCGCTTCATCATCGGCATGGGTGCGGCCCTGGCCGTGCTGGCGTGCTTGGTGATCATCTGCCTGCGGTTCCTGGTCGGGCGCCGGCGCGATAGGCAGGCGGCCGGGCAGCCGCCGCCGGCGGAGCTGTTTGACGCCCCCCAGCTTCCCGAGGACGAGGTCGACGTTCCACCGATCGACCACAACGCGTATCGCCGATGGTGCGCCGACTCCCTGAGGGAGGCCGGCTGGCAGGCGCGTATGAGCTTTCCGGCCGGCCGGCTGACGGCGGACATCATGGCCCGACGCGACGGCCGCCTGCTGACGGTGCAGTGCCGACCGTCCACGCGTCCGCTGGAGGCGGCGGTGGTGCAGGAAGCGCTGCTGGTGCGCCGGGCGCAGGACGCGCAGGTCGCCGCCGTGGTGTCGAACGCGGGCTATACCATGGCGGCGCGCACCCTGGCCGCCGCGAGCGGCGTGCGCCTGCTGCACGAAACCGAGCTGCCGGAGTTCGTAAGCTGACCGCTGCGAGGTGATCCGGCGCGCGACCGGACAACCGTGCGGAAGCGCGTGACGCATCCTTCATCGGCCGGCCGCTATCCGGGCGGAACGGGAGCCACTAGGTTGCGCGCCACTCGCCGGCCTCGGCCAAGCCCTTGAACCCCGGGTCCGGGAACGCGGAGAGCTGCATGCGCGAGCGGATGACGACCAGGCCCCTGATCACCGGCCTGATGCTGGCCGCCATGGGACTCGCCGGTCCTGCCGTCGCCGATCCGACGCCGACCGCGCCTCCGGCCCCGGCCTCAGCACCTGCCCCGGCCTCAGCACCTGCCCTGGCCCCTACCCCGGCGCTGACCCCGGCACCGGCCACGCATGCGACGGCGGCGGATTCGGCGCTGCGGGAGGTGCTGCCGAACGGCCTGCGCGTGGTGATCGTGCCCGACCGGCTGGCGCCGGTGGTGACCACCGAGATCAACTACCTCGCGGGCTCCAACGACGCGCCGGACGGGTTTCCCGGCACCGCGCACGCCACCGAGCACATGATGTTCCGCGGCTCGGAAGGGCTGGACAAGAACCAGCTGGCGGAGATCGGCGCCAAGCTCGGCGGCGGCTACAACGCCGACACCACCGAAACCGTGACCCAATACTTCTACACCGCCCCGTCGGAGGACCTCGGCGTGGTGCTGCGCGTCGAGGCACTGCGCATGAACCGGCTCAGCCTGAACGAGGCGGACTGGGACACCGAGCGCGGCGCGATCGAGCAGGAAGTGTCGCGCGACCTGTCCAGCCCGGCCTACACCTATCTGTCGCAGCTGCAGGCGACCATGTTCGCCGGCACGCCCTATGCGCACGACGCGCTCGGCACGCGCCCCTCGTTCGACCGCACGGACGCCAGGCTGCTGCGCGGCTTCTACGAGCGCTGGTACGCGCCCAACAACGCGATCCTGGTGATCGCCGGAGACGTCGATCCGGCCAAGGCGCTGGACACGGTGCGGACGGTGTTCGGCGGCATCCCGCGCAAGGCGCTGCCGGTGCGGAAAAGCTTCACCCTCGGCACGGTGGCGCCGCAGACGCTTCGGCTTCCAACGGACTACCCGGTGGGCATCGCCACGCTCGCGTACCGGATGCCGGGTTCGAGGTCGAAGGACTTCGCCGCCGCCGACATCCTGGGCGATGTGCTGTCGAGCGAGCGCGGCGCGCTTTATGGGCTGGTGCCGGCGGGCGACGCACTGGCGGCGGAGTTCCTGTACCGGCCGAAGCCGGACGTGGGCTTCGGGGTGGTGTTCGCGGCGTTCCCCAAGGGCAGCGACAGCGACGTGCTGCTGGGCAAGCTGCGTACGGTGATCGCCGACGTGGCCAGGAACGGCGTGTCGCCCGAGCTGGTGGAGGCGGCCAAGCGGCGCGAGCGGGCGCAGCTCGGCCAGCGCAACGACAGCATCAGCGGGCTGGCGCAGAGCTGGTCCAACGCGCTGGCGTTCCAGGGACTGGACAGCCCGGACGCGCTGGCGGACGCCTACAAGGCGGTGACGGTGGACGACGTGAACCGGATCGCGCGCGCGGTGCTCGATCCGGCGCACGCGGTGACGGCGGTGCTGACGCCGCAGGACTCCGGCAAGCCGATCGCGGGCAAGGGCTTCGGCGGCGCGGAATCGTTCGCAGCACCGCCGGACAAGCCGGTGGCGCTGCCGGACTGGGCCGCCAGCGCGCTGACCGCGCTGCACCTGCCGCCCGCCTCCCCGGCGCCGGTGGTCAGCGTCCTGCCGAACGGGCTTCGCCTGATCGTGCAGCCCGAGCACGTCACCAACACGGTGTCGCTGTATGGCCAGGTGCGGCAGGTGGCGGCGACGGAGGAGCCGAAGGGGCAGGACGGCGTCGCCACGCTGGTCGAGCGGATGTTCGACTACGGCAGCCAGAGCAGGGACCGGCTGGCGTTCCAGGCGGCGCTGGATGCCACCGCGGCCGAGGAAAGCGCTGGCTCCACCTTCTCGCTCAAGGTGCTGCGCGGGCAGTTCGACGCCGCCCTGGCGCTTCTGGCCGACAACGAGCTGCACCCGGTGTTCCCGGCGGACGCGTTCCGGATCGTTCAGCGGCAGACCGCGGGCAGCCTGGCTGGGCTGCTGGGCTCGCCCGGCTACCTGTTCGGGCGTGCGACCGAGCGGGCGATCGTGCCGGCGGGCGACCCGGCGCTGCGCGAAGCGACGCCGGCCAGCGTGATGGCGCTGAGCATCGCGGACGCCGAGGCCTACTACGCCAAGGCCTTCCGGCCGGACCTGGCCACGATCGTGATCGTCGGCGACATCACGCCGGAGCACGCGCAGGTGGCGGTGGCGGAAGCGTTCGGCGGCTGGCACACCGACGGACCGACGCCCGCGATCGACCTGCCGGCGGTACCGCCCAACCGCGCCTCCAAGGCCTACGTTCCGGACCGCAGCACGCTGCAGTCGAGCATCGAGCTGGCCGAGATGCTCCGGCTCCGGGTGTCGGACCCGGAGCACTTCACCCTGACGCTCGGCAACGAGATCCTGGGCGACGGCTTCTCCTCGCGGCTGTACCGCGACCTGCGCGTCAGGACCGGCTACGTGTACAGCGTCAGCTCGAGGCTGAGCTGGTCGCGCACGCGGTCGGAATATGCGGTGTCGTATGGCGCCGACGCGCAGAACATCGGCCGCGCCCGCGACCTGGTGGTGGCGGACATCAAGGCGATGCAGGCGCAACCGGTCGGCGAGGACGAGCTGGTCCGGGCCAAGGCGTCGCTGCTGCGGCAGCTGCCGATGGGCCGCGCCAGCTTCGACGCGATCGGCGGGGAGGACCTGCATCTGGCCGATCTGGGCCTGCCGCTCGACCAGCCCGACGTGGCGGCGCGGCATTATTTCGACGCCACCGCGGCCGAGGTGCAGGCCGCCTTCCGCGACGCGCTGCGCCCGGACGACCTTGTGGAGGTAGTGCAGGGGCCGGCTACCGGCGGGTGACGCGACAGGCGGTGACGCGGGCCGGTTGAACCGGCCCGCGTCGTTCGACGGCTCAGCCCGCGACGGGCGGCTCCTGCAGCCACACGATGCTGGTGACACCGCGCGGATAATATTCGCTCGCCGACGGCACCTGGGCGATGACCTGATCGCTGAAGGCGAGCCTGGCGGCGGTCGTCTGCGTCAGCCAGACCACCGACTGCGCGTCGGCGGCATTCGTGCTGGCACGGATGTCGCGATCCAGCACCTACCGTCCGACGAACTCGTTGAGGAAGATCTTCGACAGCCAGGTGTTGTCGCTCTGGCTGTCGAGGCGCCAGCCGCCGTTGCTGTACACGCACAGGTTGTTGGCGAGCACGACGTCGAGGTGCTTCTGCAGCGCCCGGATGAAGGTGCCGTAGATCCCGTTCGGCGACACCGCGTCCCGGCGATCGGCGAAGTAGGGATAGACCAGCCCCTCGATCACCGGGATGATGGCAGGGGTCTCCTTGTTGTAAACGTTGGAAGCGATGAAGCCCTGCGCGGTGACGTGCGCCACCAGGGTGTTGGCGGCACGCGCAGCGCTCACCGCCGCCTGCGCCGCGAGGTCGAGGCGGCCGGACAAGGCGAGCAGGCCTTCCAGGATGACATAGGCTGCCCACGCCTTGCCGCCGAGATAGGAGTTGCCCACGGCTTCCTCCAGGCCGGGTCCAACGGAATCGTATGTGGTAATCTCCTCGCCGGTGCCGACGCTGGTCGCGTTGTAGCTTTCGATGCCGTCGCGGCTGGCGGCGGCCACGTTGTCGCGGTTGGCGAGGCTGCTGAACACGGAGGCGAAGTTGGCGGTGTTCTGCTCGAACCAGGTGACGTCGTTGGTTTGCGCCACGTAGACGCCGGCGATCAGGATCCAGTTGGTCAGTTCCTCGCCGGTCTGGAAGGAGAACGTGCCGAACACGTTTATTCTCTCGTAGGCCGAGGTGCCGTCGGGCGAGAAGGCCGGCCATTGCCCCATGTCGTGGGTGAAGGCGATGCCGCCGGCGCCCACGGCTCCGCTGGTGAGCTCGGTGCCGGTGGTGTAGGAATAATGCTTGGCCGAGTTGTCCAGCACGTTCCTGGTGGTCCAGGGGTTCATGCCGATCTCGAAGAACTGCTGGTCGACCGACAGGTCGAACGTGTTCATGTACTGGTACTGGCCTTCGAGGACGACCCACCAGGGTGCGCCGAACTGGTCCTGCATGAAGGCGGTGTTGCCGTAATAGGAGTGGATCGCCTGCGACAACAGGAACTTCTGGTTGTTGGAGATCCGGGCGTTGTCGACCAGCAGGTTGTCGGCGAGGCCGGTGGTGGCGGCGGAAACGACGGAAGCCAGCGTGGGGTAGTACTGCTTGTACCAGAACGAGGTCACGCGTCCCTCGGTGATCGGGCCGCCGCTGAAGAAGCACAGCGCGAAGCGGATCGTCTTGGACTGGCCTGCGGGCACGACCACCGCGATGCCGCCGATGGAGCCGGGGCCGAAGTTGCCCTTCATCGCCTGCGCCAGGTCGGGCGCCGCGAAAGCGACCGCGGACCTGTCATCGGTCACGATCGCGGTCCGGGACAGGCCGGTCCCGAACGTGACGCCGGGCGTGGACGCGTTGAGCACGGCGGCGTTGCCGGCATCGACCGCGAACACCGCGACCTTCTGTGACGTGCCGGCGGTGTTGTCGATGACCATCTCGGCGAAGATGGCCGGCAGCACCGCGTCCTGGATCGAATGGGTCCCAGATGTCGAGATCCCGGTCAAGGGCCCGGCCTTGAGGAAGGCGGGCGCCGCCGGCTCACCGGTCGGGTCGGGAACCGAACGCACCGGCGAGTAGAGCGCGAACGAGAAGTCGGCGGTGGTGAAGGTATCGCTCGCGACGCGGAAGTCGCGGGAAACGTCGCTCTGGGCGTATTGCCCGATGCCCGGGGACACGGAAGCATCGAAGAACGGCAGCGCGCGTACCACGCCGTCGCTTTCGACGCCGACATACACGCTCTGCGTTCCAGGCAGCTTCTGTTGCTGGCCGAAGCCGCCGCTGGCGCCGGGATAGCCCAGGGTGAAGGTGGCGTAGGCACCGATCGGGGAATGGTGCGCGTTGAAGAAAGCCTCGGACGGCGTGAACGGTGCGTTCGTGGCGGCGGCCGTGGTTGCGCCGAAGGCCAAGTCGGCAAAGGGGCTTATGCCGCCGAGGGCCAGTCCGGCGCCGGCCAAAGCCGAGCTGCGCAACAGCATACGACGCGTCGGACCATAGGGGGGGCGATGGTTTGTCAAGATAGCGTTCCTCCAGCCAAGTCGATCTTGTTGATTGTCACGGCTTGAAAATATCGCAGCCACAGGGTTGTTTTTTCCCAACGACACTTTTCTTGTCATCATCTCCTGCTGTGTTCCAGCCAGGATGAGGTCGAACGGTGTGCGCTTCGGCGCTTCCGGCAGGTACAGCACTCACGACCTGCCTGAGCAGCGCCCTGTCCGGAAGGTTTCAGCCCTAACCTGAGCGAACGCATGACCGCGACCGTATGGGTCACGCATGCGCAACCGGTCATGCAGCACGAAGCCAGCTTCTTTGAGGATGTCCTCCATGCCAGGTCGCGACATCACCTGTA
>CAXTCK010000200.1:0-6110 GCA_964242425.1 uncultured Acetobacteraceae bacterium
GAGGCGGTGATGGCCGGGTCCTCCAGCGCCGCCAGCCGGCTCGCGGCCAGGGTGGCGAAGCGGTGCGTCAGCACGCGCCGGGTAGGGGCGGACAACTTGTGCACCACCGCCTCGCGCAGCAGCTCGGCTTCCGCGGTGACGCCAGCGGGCAGGCAATGCGGGCCGACGCAGGCCACGATAAGCCCCGCATCCTCCGGCAGCAGCGCCTGCGGGAAGCTGTCGTCCACGGCGAAATAAAGCGCGTCGCAATATTCGCGATACTCCGGCCACTTCGCATCGCTCAGGAAGTCGCGCGGCCCGGACTTGACCTCGATGCAGCTGAACCCGCCATCGGGGCGCAGCGCCAGGATGTCGGCCCGCCGGCCGTTCGGCAGCGGCACCTCGTGCAGCACCACCCAGCCGAGCAGCCCGCACACGTGCGCCGCCGCGCGACGGATCGCCAGCTGGTTCTCCGGCAGGGCGATCGGCCGCAGCGCCTCGGCAAGCGCCTCGTCCGGCAGGATGACGGGGAACGTGTCCATGGGGAGGTTGTCGCGCCGCAGGCTGCCCCGCTGCAAGCCTCGATCTTATCGACCGCCCCGACCGGAGACCACGTTGCCGCCCGGTCCCACGTAGCTTATCGTTTCGACCTGAACATGAAGGAAACGGGCGTGCCGCGAGCGGGCTTGATGGTGCTGATCGCGGCGACGGCCCTGTGCGTCGGCGCTGCGCCTCAAACCACCCGTGTCGGCGGACACACCTACGCCTTTCCCCCCTCCGTGTTCGAGGGCGGCGAAGTCGAGACAGGGCCAGTCAGCGGCATTTTGATCGAGCTTGCGTGGCCGGAGATGCGGCCGCTCACTCCGGCGGAGTCGGCCCTGTGGCCGCCGCGCGACACCATCCGCGTTCTCGCCAACAACGGGGCGCGGGTCGATGGTGACGCGGTGCCGGAGGATAAGCTGACAGCCGACATGTCGATCATAGTATCGGCCGTGACCGAGCTCAGCAGCGGTATCCACGATCGCGCGTCGGGACATCCCCATCCGCCCAGGCCCGCACCGGCCAATGAGCCGCCGCTGGGCGCCGTGCCCGGTGCCGGGATGCAGCAGGTGGCCACGGAGGCACCAACGGCTCCGGACGAAGCAAGGCGCGACGTGTTCGTGCGCACGCCGATCGAGCAGCCTCAGGAGGTCATCGCGTGCACCCGCAAGGACCAGTTCCCGGATCCTGATTGCGAGCAGAGCTTTGCGGCCATGAGTCTCATCATGAAGGCTAGCTACCCAAGGGCCCTGGTGCCGCAGTGGCGCGCCATTCACGACCGACTGATAGCTTATTTTGAGACGCACGAGGTCAAGCAATGAGCTACGACCAGAAAACGCAGGATCAGCTCGACAGGTTCAGGCGTGCTCGTGACCGCACCGCCTATTACGAGAAGCTGATCGCGCTGCGCGACCCGTATGGGAAGATGGCACTCGGCGTCGTCAAGCAGTCCAACATTGCTGGCGTGGTGGCGCGGCGCTACGCCATCGCTGTCAGCCGGCGCTACTGCCGGCCCATCGACGACGCCATGTGGCTCAAGATCAGCAACGAGCTGATGGATGCCGATTTTGCTGCCCGGACCTCGGAGAACAACTTCGAGACGGGTACGCCTTCGCTGCAATGGCGGGTTATCCGCGACTACCACGTCGCGGTGTTCGGACTGAACCACTACCCGCCCGAAACATGGACCGCCTGGATCCCGCTCCAGATCGACGGCGAGGCGAACGACCGCGGCCTGTGGCGCCGCATGCTGACGGAGAACTTCCTCACCGTCGCGGTGCAGACCGTCTGGCTGGTGAGCGGGCGCATCGCGCACGCCCAGGGGGTGGGACGCGACATGGCCCACCACGTGGTGCCGCAGCTGGCGCACCGGCCGCCGCTCGCGACCGGGCTTCCGCCCGACTCCACCACCGCCGCCTGCATGGCCAAGCTCGCTCCCTACCAGATTCCGCGCTCGGGCGTCCTCGACAACGAGCGGCTGGCGGCATTCTACCTCGGCGTGCTGGCCCAGGACCCTCGCCTGTTCGTGGACATGGCGGCGATCATGCCGACGGCGGCCTGGCGCGCCCGGCCGGCGCTGGTCAGCCGGGCATACTGAACCCGGCCGGCCTGCCGGCACCCGTGCTTCCTCCCGCGTTTGTTGATCCCACCTAAGCGGAACGACCGGAAACAACGGGAACGACCCCAACGTTGCCTGGCCGCTTCTGAAGGACGCAAGCGCCATGGCCACCAAGAACCAGTACGAGATGCAGGACCCGACCACCCAGTATCCGATGCCCAAGTTCAACGAGCAGCCGCAGCCGGCACCGGGCCTGGCGAAGGACATGGACCCCAAGCCGGACCACGGCGAAGCGAGCTACCAGGGCTTCGGCCGCCTCACCGGGCGCAAGGCGCTGATCACCGGTGCGGATTCCGGCATCGGCCGCGCGGTGGCGATCGCGTTTGCCCGCGAAGGCGCCGACGTGGTGCTGAGCTACCTGCCGGACGAGGAGCCGGATGCGAAGGAGGTGGTGGAGCTGATCCAGGCCGCCGGCCGCAAGGCGGTGTCGGCGCCGGGCGACATCTCGAACGAGGAGATATGCAACCGGCTGGTCGAGACCACGACGCGCGAGCTGGGCGGGATCGACATCCTGGTCAACGTCGCCGGCAAGCAGACCGCGACCAAGGCGATCGCCGACCTGACCACCGAGCAGTTCGACGCCACCTTCCGCACCAACGTGTATGCCATGTTCTGGCTGTGCAAGGCGGCGCTGCCGCACATGCCGGCGGGGGCCACCATCATCAACACGACCTCGATCCAGGGCTACCAGCCCTCGCCCACCCTGCTGGACTACGCGTCCACCAAGGCGGCGATCGCCTGCTTCACCCACGCGCTGGCCAAGCAGGTCGGCGAAAAGGGGATCCGCGTCAATGCGGTGGCGCCCGGGCCGGTGTGGACGCCGCTGCAGCCCTCGGGCGGGCAGCCGCAGGAGAAGATTCCTGATCTCGGCGCCCAGACCCCGATCGGTCGCCCGGGACAGCCGGCGGAGCTGGCGCCGATCTATGTGCTGCTGGCGTCGCAGGAGTCCTCCTACGTCACCGGCGAGATCTATGGCGTGACCGGCGGCAACCACCTACCGTGATCAAGCCATCTCCTGCGCCCGCGTCGCGGATCTGGCGACACGGGCGCGGAGAACCTTGACCGGGAACCGTTTCATGGACCGTGGCGGGCAATAACGCGTGCACGGGGCTCGCCGATGCGCGGCACGCGGCGCAGACCGTCGAACGCCTCGCAGCGGATGCTCCTGCTGGCCCACAGCCTCCGGCAGCAGCGTCAGGTCAGGGCACAGCCAGCGCCCCCTCGTCATCGGACGCGTCAGACGGATGCGGCCTGCGAACGGATGTGCCCGCAAAGGCAAACATCCGTTGGGTCGTGATGCTTCCTAGCGGATTAGGTCCTGTTCGCAGGACTCGGCGGAGAGTGCCTGTGCTGTCGGTGCCGCGGCCGGCTGCATCTGCCAGAGGTGGTCGGGCGTGCCGTTGTCCTCGAACTGCACGATCCGCCCGCCGGCGCTGGTCGATTCGCCGTCTACGCCGAGCAACAGGCCGCTGTTCCTGTTGCGCAGCCTGAACTGCCCGTTGGCCGCCTCGTCGAGCAGCTGCCAGGACTGGTTGGGGCTGCCGTTCGGCGTCTGCTGGCTGATCGGGGCGCTGTTGGTGGTCTGCGCGCCCGACACCCCCATGACCAGCCCGTCCTGGAGGTTGCGGACCAGGTAGCTGCCCTGGCCGGCCGGGACCAGCTCCCAGAGATGGTCGGGCGTGCCGGTGTCGGCGTACTGCAGCAGCGGCGCGCCGGGGGTGGTGGCGCCGGCCTGCACGCCGACCGTCAGCCCGCTGTTGAGGTTGACGATCCGGAACACGCGCCGGCCGAACGCCTGCAGCTCGCTCAGGCCCCAGCCGGTGCCGCCGCCGGCGTTGGGTGCCACCACCCGGATGCGGCTGGTGGTCAGGACGGGGAAGTCGATCTGGTCGGGACCGTTGGCCAGCGGGATGGCCTGGTGCCGGGACTGGTTCGGGATGCTGGCCCAGGCGCTGCCGGTCCAGTACTGCAGGTCGAAGCTGCCCGGCACGCGCACCCCGCCGCCATCGTCGTAGAACACCAGGTTCACGCCCTGGAGGGTCACCGGGCGCTGGAAGTCCACGCCGTAGGAGTCGGACGCGTTGGGCGAGCTGTAGGAGGTCCAGCGGGTATTCTCGGGGATGCCGCTGCGGAACACCACGCCGTCGATGCCGTGCCAAACGTCGTCATAGGGCAGGAAGCCCGCATAGCTGGCGAAGGGCTGCGGCCCGTAGGAAACGCGCTGGCTGTTGGCGGCGACGTCGACCAGGCGGCAGGAGCGGTCTTCCATGATCGTGGGCCCCACCGGCACCACCAGGGACCCGAGCGTATGGCGCGACGCAGCCACGTGCCCGTCCACGAACACCTTGAGGCCAGCGCCGCGACCGTAGCGGCTGCCGGTCCGGTCCCACAGCACCGAAACGTTGTGGCCGTGATAGGGCGCGTTCTCCAGCGCGAAGTAGTCCCAGCTCGCCGGCGCCAGCGGGTTCACCAGCAGCGTGTCGTCCGGCTGCCCGCGCATCCCGATCAGGCCGGAGATGACGTTGTCGTTGAAGGTGGAGTGGTTGTAGTCCTCGCTGTGGTTGGTGGTGTCGTAGATCCAGTCGGCGGTGTCGGCGTCGTGCGCCTCGGCGACATAGGGCACCCCGTTCCTGTACTGGGTCGCGGCATAGGCGTGCAGCAGGTTCAGGTAGTCCGCGCGGGTGATGGTGGCCTGGGCCGGGTAGTCCTGCAGCAGGTTGGCCAGCCCGGTCAGGGTCTGCGAGGTCTCGTACGGCCAGGACGGGCCGTCCCAGTGGCAGCAGGTCTGCGCCTGGTAGTCGAACCAGCGGCTGCGGCGCTCGGCGGTGGTGGGCCCGAACGCGGCCGCGAAGCCCTGCGGGTCGAGCAGCTCGGCCATGGCGGACGAATCCGAGGCGACCGGCAGCTCGAACATCCAGGGCACGAAGCCCTCCTCTTCCCGCGTGTCCAGCAGGGCGTCGGTCGGGTTGTTGTCACGCTGCATGTGGAAGAAGAACTGGCGGGTCGTGTCCCACAGCCCGGACTGCGTCGCCTTGCGCAGCGCTGCCGCCCATCCCGCATAGTCCTGCGCCGTGGCCGCGTCGCCGGCGAGGGTCGCGATGCCCGAGATCGCCTGCGCGTCGCCGTACTGGTACGCGTTGATGGTGGGCCGGTAGCCGGCGCCGCCGTGGTATGGATCGCTGGTCTCGAACGAGGCCGGCGTGAACTCGGTCGCGTCCCACACCGGGACCTGCCAGTACAGCCCGAGCGACGCGTTGAAGTGGTTGTCCCAGCCGCGATACTGCCGCATCAGGCTCGGCAGCTCACCGGTGGTGAAGGCGCGGTCGCCGGTGGCCAGGAACACCTGCCACACCGCGCTCGCGGCCCAGAAGCTGTACTCGTGCGCCCAGTCGCTGGTGTCCATGTTCACAGCGTCGGTCATCGGCTTGGGGAACTGGCCGGGGCCGTTCAGCCAGTAGTCGATGTCGTCGCGCACGTAGTCCCCGTCGTGCAGCCAGCGCCCCTCGGTGATCTGGTGTCCGGCCGCCGCCACCACGCCGCCATAGGGCGCGCCATAGGACACCGGGGCCAGGAACTCGCTCGACAGCCAGCCATAGATCGAGCCGGTATAGGCCAGATGTTCCTTATACGTCTGCCAGCGGTAGTAGTACACGCCCTGGATCTGCGGGTCCGGCACCTCCAGGAACGGGATGTTGCGAAGGAACCAGTCCGGATCGTCAACCGGACCGAGCAGGGCCGCGTCCGGCAGAAAGGTGGTGCGGCCCGGATACGGGCGCCGGGCGTTGTCGTCCGCAGCGTCGGCGCGATACGAAAGGGTGGCCAGACCCGCGATGCAGGCGGCCAGAACCAGCCTGGACGGCATGGATCGTCTCCCGTTTGTTTTGTCGGACAATTCGCCTGCGCGTTGGTCCTGTCAAGGTGACCGTGCCTTGTGCTCCCGAACGGCGCTGCCTCGAAACCACCAGGGTCATGC
>CAXTCK010000201.1:0-3320 GCA_964242425.1 uncultured Acetobacteraceae bacterium
GGCATCTGCTTCGGCATGCAGATGGCGGTGATCGAGTGCGCCCGGAACCTGGCCGAGATCCCCGACGCGTCGTCCACCGAGTTCGGCCCCACCGCGCAGCCGGTGGTCGGGCTGATGACCGAGTGGGCGCAGGGCAACGAGCTGCAGATCCGGGAGGAAGGCGGCGACCTCGGCGGCACCATGCGCGTCGGCGCCTACGACGCGGTGCTGGAGCGGGGCTCGCGCGTCGCCGACGCCTACGGCACCACCACCATCCGCGAGCGGCACCGGCACCGCTACGAGGTCAACATCCACTACCGCGAGCGCCTGGAGCGGACGGGCCTCAGCTTTTCCGGCCTGTCCCCGGACGGGATCCTGCCCGAGATCGTCGAGTATCCCGACCACCCCTGGTTCATTGGCGTGCAGTACCATCCCGAGCTGCTGAGCAAGCCGTTCGCGCCGCATCCGCTGTTTTCCGGCTTCATCGGCGCTTCGGTGCGACAGGCGCGGCTGGTCTGAACCGGTCCGGCCGCGGGAAGCCCGATGCCCCCGGGCCGGATCTGCTGCTATAGCATTGACGGCATCTTTCCCGGAGGCTTCATGCCGCTCGACCGCCTTTCGCGTCCGCTTCTCCTGCTTGCCGCCTTTGCCGTTGCGGCGCCCGGGCTCGCCCGCGCCGGCACCCCAGCCGAGGCGGCCGCCTTCATGAAGCAGAACGCCGCCCAGCCAGGCGTCGTCACGCTGCCGTCCGGGCTGGAGTACAAGGTGGTGTCGTCCGGTGACACCACCGGCGCGCATCCGGGCCCGGCGGACAGCGTGATGGTGAGCTATGTCGGCAAGCTGTCCGACGGCGCCACCTTCGACGACAGCCACGGCAACATCGTCACCCTGCCCCTGAACGCGGTGATCAAGGGCTGGACCGAGGGGATGCAGCTGATGCGCCCTGGCGACGTGTGGATGCTCTACGTGCCGCCGGCGCTGGGCTACGGCCCGAAGGGAGCCGGGCCGATCCCGCCCGACGCGGCGCTGGTGTTCCGGATCGAGCTGGTCGCGGTGGCCGGGCACGGTTGAACCGCCAACGGTTCCCGTGCGGTACGCAAGTCTGGCCCGACGCAAACGGGCAGTAACCATCCCCATCTGCTGGCGTTCCGCGGCCGATCAGGGGACACAGCGACGCATGACGACAGGATTGGACGATGACCGGCACCCGCTCGCAGAGCGGTTCCGTTCCTTCATCCGCAACTCCGACTTCTCCTGCGTCGGCGCCAAATCAGCCCTGGCGCGGAACCAGCTGCGCATCGTGGTTGCCCGGGACATCGCTTCCGCCTGGGATGATCTGCGCATCCTGCCGGAGCTGATCGACTTCGCCCGCGCGTATCGTGACGACCGACGGCTGTACCAGAGCTTCGTGGTTCTGTTCGAAGGCCCGGACACGCTCACCGAGGGCGCGTTCGAGACCCATCTGTGGTCGCGCCTGCAGTCGCTGAGCGACAAGGACCAGTGGCTTGGGCAGGATGTCGACAGCCGGGTGAGCCAGGATCCGCAGAACCCGCACTTCTCGCTCAGCTTCGGCGGCGAGGCGTTCTTCGTGGTGGGGCTGCATCCGGGCGCCAGCCGCCTCGCACGCCGCTTCGAGCGCCCGGCGCTGGTTTTCAACCTTCATGCCCAGTTCGAGCAACTGCGCAGCGAGGGCATCTACACCAGGTTGCGCGACACCATCCTGCAGCGCGATCTGGCGCTGAACGGCTCCTCCAACCCGATGCTGGCCCGGTTCGGCGAGAACTCGGAGGCAAGACAGTACAGTGGCCGCGCCGTGAACACCGACTGGCGCTGCCCATTCAGCGGCCGCGGGTCACATCGCGTAGGCCGGGGCGCCGCCTGAGGCCGTGCCGGTCGTCGAGATCCCGCCGCGCTCCGGCACCGCCTTCACCCTGGACAAGGGCCAGCGCCTGACGGTGATCGACCCTATGGGAGAACAGGTCGCTGACCTGCTCGCATTCCGGCGCGACGATCCGGACGAGGTCATCTCGTCCGGGCGCACGCTGGACTACGCCAGCCGGCTGTTCCTGAGCACGGGCGACCTGATCTATTCCAACCGCAGCCGCATCCTGCTTCGCATCGTCGAGGACACGGTGGGCCGGCACGACTTTCTGCTGACGCCGTGCTCGGCCGACACGTTTCGCATCATCTATGGCGATGCTGATCCCCATCGGGGCTGCTTCGGTAACCTCACTGAGGCTTTGGCGCCCTATGGAATCGGGCCGGACCGTATTCCCGTCGCCTTCAACGTGTTCATGAACGTGCGCGTGGACGGGAACACCGGCGCGCTGACGGTGGACCCGCCGTTGAGCCGTGCCGGCGACCACGCCACCTTTCTCGCCGAGGAAGACCTGATCATCGGCCTGACCGCCTGTTCGGCGCTGCAGTCCAACAACCACGCGTTCAAGCCGATCCACTACCGGATCGACTGAACGCGCGGTTGCCGCTCATTCGGCGGCGATCAGGCCCGGCTCGGAAACGGTGTCCTCCGTCCTGAAGACGCGCACGGGAATCGACTTGGCCGCCGGTGTCTTGCTGCCCTTGGCGTAGTGCCCGGTAGGAAGCAGCACGTTGGCTTCCGGATAATAGGTGCCGATGCAGCCGACCGGGATGTCGTACGCCACCACGGCCAGGCCGCTGAGCTCGCGGTGGTGCCCGTCGTTCGACTCCGTTTCCAGCCGCACCTTGCCGCCGACGATCAGGCCGAGGCGGTCGATGTCATCGCGATTCATCAGCACCACGTCGCGCGTGCCGTTGATGCCCCGGAACCGGTCGTTGTAGCCGTACACGGTGGTGTTGAACTGGTCGTTGCTGCGCAGGGTCATCATGCGCAGCGACTGCGGCGTCAGCTCCGGCAGGTCGGCGTTCTCCTGCAGCCCGTCCGGGGTGACGAAGTTCGCGCGGCCATTCTCCGTCTTCCACACCCGCTTGCGCGCGGGCAACGGACGCTGGAAGCCGCCAGGCTCCCACATCCGCGTCTCGTAGTCCCAGAAGATCTCCGGATAGGTGACGCCGATCGCCTTGCGTATCAGGCTGTAGTCGGCCACCCAGTCGTCCCAGGGCACGTGGGGGTTCGGCTCCAGCGTTGCCTTCGCCATCTCGGCCACGAAGCGCACCTCGCTGATCAGGTGTGGCGAGGCCGGCTTGCGCACACCCTTGGAACCGTGGATGCAGCCCGAGGTATCCTCCATCGACACCGCCTGATCGCCGGTCGCCTGCCGGTCGGTCTCGATGCGTCCGATCACCGGCAGGATGAAGCTCACCTTTCCCGGGATCAGCTGGCTGCGGTTGAGCTTGGTGGC
>CAXTCK010000201.1:3420-6029 GCA_964242425.1 uncultured Acetobacteraceae bacterium
ACGGTCTCGACCCCGGCATGCTGCTGCGTCAGCCCCATGCCGTAGATGCCGATGCAGGACTTGGCGCGGCCGTAGATGCGCGCCGTGGCTTCCAGCGAATGGCGGGCAAGGCCGGCCTCGCGCTCGATCTCGTCCCAATCCTGCGCGCGCACCCAGGACAGGAAGCTGTCCACCCCGTGCGTGTGCTCGGCGATGAAGTCGTGGTCGAGGAAAGGCGGCTCGCCGGCGGCCCGTGCCTTGTCATCCAGATCGACCAGCGCCTTGGCGATGCCGGTGATCGCGGCGAGGTCGCCGCCGGTGCGGACCTGGTGGTAGGACGAGCTGATCCGGGTCTCGTGGCCGCCGATCATCTCCATGGGCGATTGCGGGTTCTTGAACCGCTCCAGCCCGCGCTCGCGCAGCGGGTTGAAGGTGATGATCGGCACGCCACGCTCGGCCGCCTCCTGCAGCGGATGCAGCATGCGCGGGCTGTTGCTGCCCGGGTTCTGGCCGAAGAACATGATGCACTCGGCATGCGCGAAATCGTCCAGGGTCACGGTGCCGACCGGAACGCCGATGCTGGCCGGCAGGGCCACGGAGGTGGTCTCGTGGCACATGTTGGAACTGTCGGGCAGGTTGTTGTTGCCGTACAGCCTGGCGAACAGCGCGTAGGCGTAGCTCGCCTCGTTCGAGCAGCGGCCGGACGAGTAGAACACCGTTTTCTGCTTGTCCTCGACCGCGCGCAGCTCCCGCCCGATCTCGGCCATGGCGGCACCCCACGACACCGGCACGTACTTGTCACTGTCGGCATCGAAGCGCATCGGATGGGTCAGGCGGCCGGCCTGCTCTAGCTGGAAGTCGTCCCAGTCCAGCAACTCGGTGACGGTGTGGTTGGCGAAGAATTCCGGCGTGCAGCGGTGCGAGGTGATCTCCCAGGCGGTCGCCTTGACGCCGTTCTCGCAGAACTCGAGCGGCAGCGGCGTCGCCGGCTTGATCCAGGCGCAGGACACGCACTGGAACCCGTCCACCTTGTTCTGGCGCATCAAGGCAAGGGAGCCGCTGGCCAGCACGCCTTCGCGCTGCAGGATGTTGTTGACTGAGCGCGCGGAGCCCCAGCCGCCGGAAGGCATCCTGTAGGGCTTGTAGATGGCCTTGCGTGTCATGCGCGGAACTCCAGCATCGCGGCGTGAACGAGGCGGCCCTGCCAAGCGTTGCTCGAACCAACGACCGGCCACACGTCGCCGGCGGCATAACAGCCGCCCCCGGTCGGGAAAGGAAGCCCCAATGGTCGGTCGTGACTACATGTTGAAGAAGGGGGCCGGACCGTCGGCGCCCAAGGTGTTTCTCGACCAGAAGGTCGTGCCCGCCGCGATCAACGCGGTAGGGGCGGTCGAGGGGGTGCTCGAGCTGCTGGCGGTGCGTGTGCGCCGGATGCCGGTGGCGGCCCTGGCGGCGGCGCTCGGAACCGGAGCCCTGGTGACGCTGCTGGCGGTGCCACGTCGCGGCTGAGCATCCAGCCGGGACGGCGCCGGGATGGTCAGCGCCGTTCCGGCGGGGTCGAGACCGGGTTGTGCATGCGGGCCAAGACGTTTGTTACGTATGGAGTGGCCTCCGTTGGCGCCGCGACCTCGGCAACGACGGAATACCTACGCGTTCAAGCAGCGCGACTCCGAACCTGCCGGCCGGCAGTGCCTGTCACGCCAACCGGACCACCAGCGCGGCAAACAGGCACAACAGCACCACGGCCGTCAGCAGGTAGCGCAGGCCGAGGTAGCCGGGGGGCATCAGCCCGCGCCGCGCCGCGCGCGTTTCCGCCAGGATGGTCAACGCGAAGCCCAGCAGGAGCAGGAGCAGGGCCGGCAGAGGGCGTCCGACGAGGACGACCAGCAGCGCCGCCCAGCCGACCAGTGCTGGCAGCACGCCGAGCCCGAGCCGCATGCGCATTGCCGCCGGCTGCACCGGCACGCCGAGTGGATCGCCGGCCAGCGCCAGTCCCCAGTGCACCGCACCGAGAAAGGACAGGATCACCGCGCCGTAGTCGGCCAGGGCCACGACCAGGCGCGGTACCGGCACGCTGGACGGAAAGAACAGGATGGCGACGGTCATGCAGACGAACGGCACCAGCCCGCCGAGCCCGAGGATGATCGCGAGCAGGGGCAGGCGTTTCATCCGGTTCAACTCCTGTCAGGCATGGGCGGCCTGCCCACAACGCCCACGGATCGCAGGGGGATCCCGGCCTTGCGGAAAGCGGGCCGAGGTGGTGGAACAGGCGCGCCTCAGAAACAATCCTGGAGACCATAGATGGGTGCCATCGCCGACATCGTCGCGCGCGAGATCCTGGACAGCCGCGGCAATCCGACCATCGAGGTCGACGTCGAGCTGGAGTCCGGCGCCAAGGGTCGGGCCGCGGTGCCGTCCGGTGCGTCCACCGGCGCCCACGAGGCGGCCGAGCTGCGCGACAACGACAGGGCGCGGTTCGGCGGCAAGGGCGTGCTCAAGGCCGTCGCCTTCGCGGAAGGCGAGATCCTTGAGGCGCTGACGGGTGCGGAGTCCACCGAGCAGGTGGCGATCGACCACGCGCTGATCGACCTGGACGGCACGCCCAACAAGTCCCGCCTCGGCGCCAACGC
>CAXTCK010000202.1:0-6008 GCA_964242425.1 uncultured Acetobacteraceae bacterium
CGGTGTAGAAGGTGTCGTCGTGCAGCAGCTCGGCGTAGTTGCCGAAGCCGACGTAGCGCATCGGGTGGATGCCGTCCCAGTCATGCAGGCTGATCCACAGGGAGTCCAGGATCGGCCAGATCACGAACACGGCGAAGAACAGGCATCCCGGCGCCAGCAGGATTGCCGGCGTCAGCGCCATCTGGTGCCGTCGCCACCAGGTCTCCCGGACAAGAGGACGCGCGTTGAACGACGCGGTCGAAACAAAGGAAGATGCCATGGCGGCGGTATCCCGTTGTCGCGCCGTGGCGGCGCGGTGCGCTTCAGCCCGCGACGTTCCCATAGATGCGCTGCCGGGCGCGCTCGATCTCGGCGAGGATGCGGTCGAGCCTTGCCGGCCGCACCATGAACTCCTGGAAGCCCTTCATGGCGATGGTGGCGAGGTCCTCGCTGGTGTCGCGGTCGAGGAACTGCGTCAGCTCGGCAGCGCTGTTCAGCATCTTCTGGCCTTGCCTCAGGAAGCGGTCGTCGAGCACGACCGAATGGATGTTCTCCGGGATCTGCTTCTCGGTCTGGTTGATCATGGTCTGCACGTCGGCGCGCATCATGAACTGCAGGAACTTGCGCGCGTCCGCCTTGTTCTTGGCGCCGGCCGGGATGTGCACCGTGTCAACCGGCGCTTCCTCGGCGCGCGGCAGGCCCGGGGTGATCGCGGGGAAGTCGCTGAAGGCCATCTTCGGCAGGGTCTCGGCCGGGATGCTTTCGGTGATGAAGTTGCCGATCAGCATCATCGCCCCGGTGCCCTGGTAAAGCTGCGACTGCGCTTCCTGCCAGGACAGGCTGGTGTGGTTGGCGACGAAGCACTTCTTGTCGAGCAGCTCCTTCCAGTGCGCGAACACCGCCTTCACCTTCGGGTCGGTCCAGGCCACCTTGCCGGCCATCAGGGTCTGGTGGAAGTCGAAGCCGTTCGTGCGCAGGTCGAGGTAGTCGAACCAGCCGGCGGTCGGCCACAGGTCCTTGGTGCCGATCACGATCGGGTCGATGCCGGCGCCGCGCAGCTTGTCGCAGGCGCCCAGCATGTCGTTCCAGTTGGCGATCGGGGCGATCCCGTTCTTCTGCAGGATGTCGGAGCGGTAGTAGATCCCCCACTGGTAGGTGCTGTAGGGCACGCCATACTGCTTGCCGTGGTCGGTGACGCCTTCCACCGCCTTGGCGGGGAACTGCGCCTTCATCTCCGGCGTCCACAGGTCGCTCACGTCGTCCAGCAGGCCAGGGCCCGAGAGCTGGCGCATGCGGTTGCCGGTGTACCAGAGCACCACGTCCGGGGGCGCCGAGGTGAGCCAGTTGCGGATCGACTGCTTGTAGCTTTCGTGGTCGTAGACGTTGAAGCGGACGTCGATGCCCGGGTTCTCCGCCTTGAACTTGGCGACCACCGCCTCGAACGCGGCGCGCGGGGCGGCGTCGGAGGTGTCGGCGTTGAATACCAGGGTCGCGGCCTGCGCCAGCACGGGGGTGGCGGCGATGCCCAGCGCCGCGATGCCGGCCAGCATTGTCCTGGCGAGCAGCCTGTTGGCGAGCGACGTCCTGGCCAGCCACGTCCTGGGCACGGCCGAGGATCGGCCGGATGTCCGGTAAAGCATGAGCGTCCCTTCCCGAGCTGGCCCCTTATGCGGCGAAGGCCGGTGTTCCCCGGCGACCATGGAAGCGACATTAGGAAGGAAGCAGCTTTCCTGTCGTCCGCTTTCGGCGCAGGTTTGTCCGGGATCCTAAGGTTTTGGCGATCGGGAGGACGATGAACAACGAGTTCGACCCGTTCCGGGTCCGCGAGGACGTGTTCCATGCCGGACCGTCCAAATCCATGCTGCGGATGGCGCAGCCGCACACCCACAGCCAGGTCGAGCTGAACCTGCTGCTGAGCGGCGAGGCAGCCTATGCCTTCCAGGGACGCGAGCTGGAGCTGCGCGGCAACGACCTGGCGCTGTTCTGGGGCGCCTTCCCGCACCAGACGATACGCGTCGCGCCGAAGACGCGGTTCATTTGCATCTACGTGCCGGTCGAGATGTTCCTCGGGCTGAAGCTGAGCACGCGGCTCCAGTTCGCGGTGCTGGCAGGCGGCATGGTGGTCGCCCGTCGCGACGGCAAGGATGCCGCGTCCGGGCTGCGCCTCGACCTCGCGCGCCTGGACGTGCTGCACCACGCCCTGGTCGAGGAGGGGGCGCCGATGTCGGAGCTCGACCACGCCGAGCTCGAGCTCTGCCTGCGACGCATCGACCGGCGCGGCTGGAACGACCTCACCCGGCCGGACGACCGGGCGGAAGCGGTTCCCTGCCCGGCCCGGTCGGCGAAGGTGATCGCCATGATCCGCCACGTGCTGGCCCATGCCGCCGGCCCATTGCGCATCGCCGACGTGGCCAAGGTGGCCGGCCTGCACGAGAACCACGCGATGTCGGTGTTCCGCCACGCGACCGGCATGACCATCGGCGGGTTCCTGACCCGCTGCCGGCTGCACAAGGCGCAGGAGCTGCTGCTGTCGACCAACCGCGACGTCACCTCGATCGCCTTCGAGGTCGGCTTCAACTCCTTGTCGCGGTTCTACGAGTCCTTCGGCCAGCAGGTCGGCCAGTCGCCGCGCCGGTTCCGGATCTCGGCGCAGGTGCCGTATCCGGTGTCGCTGTCGTCGCTCACAACATCATTCGGTCCGAAACCTGCCTCGCAGCGTAGGAAACAAGATCACCTGCCACCCGGTCCGTTAGCGGCACGATCTTGAGTCGATCATTCAATTTCAGATGATTCAAATCACTAGCCGACATATCGGAATCGCAAGCCGAAATGTATTTAGTAGCTGGCGTCCGAGATGACGTGATTGCGTCCTATAACGCGTAAATTCAATGCCGGGATTTCGGTATGTTTTGTGCAGTGTCAAATGGCCCAGGCCAGTGTATATCCAGGCGTTCGCGGCCGAGCTGCGACTGCAACGACATCACTTGATACAATTGCTTGATACGACGGGATGAAACCTTCTTCTCTCGTACCGTCGATGTCATCTGCGCAGCTCTGGAAGCCGCTGGCGTTCAATTCCTTGAAGTAAACGGCGGGGCTTAGGTATGCGCATCGAGCAACAGCAGTAAATCCAGGGTCCAAACCCTTCCGAGGCAGGGTAGCCTACACTGCATTCTCGGTTCCGCTGCTACCGGAACCCTGATTCGCCTGATGCCTCGGCTGCCACTTCTGAGCACGGCACAAGACGATGAAGCGTTACAGCGCCTCGTTCTTGCTGATGATACCCAGCCGGATGAACTGGCATGAAACAGCCGCTCCTCCAGCGTTGCCAAGCTTTCAACGTTGGGCGGCGTGACGTTTCAGGTCCTCCAGCGCGCAGTGGTCCAGAGCGCCAATATGGGTTGCCTCGAGCGCCACCATGGGCGCGCAGCCAGCCTCGAATGCCTCCTGCCACCGCGGCGCGCAGAGGCACCATTGGTCGCCCGGCTTGAGCCCGGGGAAGCCGTGCTCGGGCTGGAGCGTGGACAGGTCGTTGCCCTGCTCCTGGCTGAAGCGCAGGAACTCGGCCGTCACGATGGCGCACACGGTATGGCTGCCGCGATCCTGTGGCCCGGTGTTGCAGCAGCCGTCGCGGAAGAACCCGGTGAGCGGCGCCGTCGAGCAGACCTGAAGCGTCCCGCCCAGCACATTATGGCTGGGCTGACGATCCGGCTGGCCAGAAGGGCTTCCTGTTTGATCAAGCGGCATGGCGCGGTGGCTCCGGTGAGATATTGATCAAGGCACGGGACGATGCCAGATCCAAACCAGAACGTGCAGGCAGGCGTTTTCGGCTCAGCCGACATGTCCACCTGGTTCAGGCGCTTCAGCCCGGCCTTGCCCTCGTTCTGCCGTCCTGTTCTGCTGGCAGTGACGCAGAAGCGGTCGAGCATGCTGCGGGATGGAGACATCGCCATGGCGGGCAGAATCAGCCTTGGATCAAGACAGGGCAGCTACACGGCGACCGCGATGTGGTTCCATTGGATCACGGCCCTGTTCATGGCGTCGATCCTGCCGATCGCCTGGGTCATGACCAACATGAGTGACGGCAACGCCTGGAGGGGCCTGCTCTACACCCTGCACAAGTCGATCGGTCTGACGATCATCACCGTTGTCGTGCTGCGGCTGATCTGGCGGGCGACCCATCCGGCACCACCGCTTTCTGGTCGGGTCGGCACTGCCGTCGCCGTGCTGGCCAGGGCGAACCACTGGCTGCTCTACGCGGTGCTGTTGGTGATGCCGATCAGCGGCTACCTGCTCAGCGCCACGGGCAAGTTCCCGATCAGCTACTTCGGGCTGTTCACAGTGCCAGGCCTCGGTGTCCATCCATTGTTGCGCCACACGGCCACCACCGTGCACCTGGTCGGGCAGTGGTTCGTCTATGGCCTCGTCGTGCTGCATCTGCTGGGCACGAGCTACCACGTCGTGATCGCCCGGGATGGGACATTGGAGCGGATGTTGCCGGAGCAGGCGTAGCCTGTCCTGTCCTGTCCTATCCGGGCCCGCTGCCCGCACCGTGCCGATCGACTGTCACGGCCTTGACCAAGGCAACGATTGTAACAACGGAACTCCTTGTTGTGCAGGCGTCGGAGCATGACGATCACGACCTTGTCGAGCCGCGAGTTCAACCAGGACACCAGTCGCGCCATGGCGGCCGCGACGGCAGGTCCGGTCTTCATCACCGATCGCGGCATTCCTGCCCACGTGCTGCTCAGCATCGAGGCCTAGCAGCGGTTGGCGACCTCCTCCTTGCATCCCAGGACCTTTGCAGGGTTCCATTCGGGGACCATGGCCAATCAAGACTCCGAAAAATACCCAGCCCCGTCCCACCTGCAGCAGATCATTGCGGCGCTGACGGAGGGTATTATCCTCATCCATCCCGATGGCAGGCTTGCCTGGGCGGATCAGACCGCGCTGACTCTGCACGGTGTGGACAAGCTCAGCGAGCTTGGCGGTACAACGGCAGGCTATGCCGAGCGCTTCGAGCTCACGTACCTCGGCGGCAAGACGCTGGATGTTGCGCACTACCCGATGCAGCAGCTGCTTGCCGGCAGCGTCATCGATCATGCCACCTTCGAGGTGACGCGCAGGAGCGACGGCAAGCGCTGGGTGCACGAGACGCGAACGGTGATGCTGACCGGTAGCGATGGCGAGCCGGACTGCCTGGTCGTCATCCTCGACGACGAAACCGAGCGGTTCAACGCCGAGGAACGGTTCGAGCGCGCTTTCGGAGCCAACCCGGCACCAGCGATCATCGTGCGGCTGGCGGACATGCGTTACGTCAAGGTCAACCAGGGCTTCCAGGAACTGACCGGCTACCGCCACACCGCACTGATTGGCCGTTCCATGCACGAGATCGACGTGCTGCGCGGTGCCGACCGGCGCGAGCTCGCCGTGGCGCGGCTCCATGCAGGCCAGACCATCCCGCAGATGGAAGGCTGCCTGTTGACAGCCGATGGCCGCGAGAAAACGGTGCTGCTGGGCGGTCAGCCGATCGAGATCGGGAACGACGGCTGCATGCTGTTCACCTTCGCCGACCTGCACCCCCGCGAGCAGGCCCACCGCGCACTGCGGGAAAGCGAGGAGCGGTTCGCCAAGGCCTTCAACATGGCACCGGTGCCGATGGCGGTCCTGGCATTGGACGGGCTGCGCATCCTGGACGTCAACGATGCCTTCACCACTGCGTCCGGCTGGCGGCGTGAGGAGATCGTCGGACGCACCGAGCCCGGCATCGCCATGTGGGGCGAGGGAGACCTGCGGACGCGGGTCGAGCGCAGGACCAGCGAAGGTGGCGAGATACGCGGGCTGGACATCCAGTTCCGCGGCAAGAACGGCGTGGTCCGCGATTATCTGCTGTCCGCCGACATGGTCGTAATCCAGGGCGAGCGGTGCGTGCTCAGCGTCATGTTGGACATCACCGAGCGCAAACAGACGGAGATCGAACTGCTCGCTGCGGTCGAAGCGGCGATGCAGGACACCTCTTGGATCGGCCA
>CAXTCK010000203.1:0-5984 GCA_964242425.1 uncultured Acetobacteraceae bacterium
GACCCGGAGCAGCTGCAGGCGATCGAGGCGGGTGCGGCGTTCCGGGCGATCGTGGAGCGTGTGGGCTCGGTGGAGATCACCGAGGTGCGCCGGCAGCGCGAGGGGTGGCAGCGGGAGGCCACGCGGGAGCTGGCGACGGGCCAGACGGACAAGGCCCTGCAGCGCTACGAAAAGTACGGAATGGTACACGGATCGGAGACCCGTGCGGAGGCGATGGTGTCTCTGGTGGCCGGGTGGGACGAGGAGCGCCGGCAGGCTCCGCAGGCGAGCCGGGTGATGCTGGCCTCGACGCGGGCGGACGTGGCGGAGCTGAACGGCCTGGCGCGGGAGCGGCTGCGGGCGGCCGGGGAGCTTGGGCCGGACCAGGTAGTGGAGACGGAACGAGGCGAGCGGTCCCTGGCGGTGGGGGACCGGGTGATGTTCGGCCGCAACGAGCGGGGGCTTGGGGCGGGTCCGGACGGCCGGGGCGGGGTGGCGGTGAAGAACGGCACGCTGGGGACGGTGCGGGCGGTGGAGGCGGGGGGCGAGCGGCTGACCGTTCTGGTGGACGGCAAGGACGGGCGGGAGGGGAAGGATGTGACCTTCTATCTGCGAGACTACGGGCATGTGGACCACGGGTATGCGGCGACGGTTCACAAGGCGCAGGGGGTGACGGTGGATCGGGCGCACGTTCTGGCGTCGCGGTTCATGGACCGGCACGGGGCGTATGTGGGCCTGACGCGGCACCGGGCCGGGGTGTCCCTACACTACGGGCGCGACGAGTTTGCCGACTCCGCGGCGCTGGCCCGGGTGCTTGGGCGGGAGCGGTCGAAGGACACCACGCTGGACTATGGCGTGGGGGCCGAGGGCGGGTTCGAGGATCTGGTGGCGGCGTATGCGGCGCGGCGAGGGCTTGGGGCGGTGGCGCAGGCGAAGGCGCCAGTGCGCAAGCCGGGGTTGTTCTCCGGACTGCGGCTTGGCGTTAGCTCGGTGGCTGTGGCGAGCGTGTCGAAGGCACCAAGGCCGGTCGAGGCGGAGGGCGCGCTGTCGCAGTCCGTGGGTCGGTTCGCGGCGGCGTGGGAGGACGCGGCGCGGATGGTGGATCAGGACCTGCCGATCCTGGCGCACCAGACGGAAGCGCTGGCCGTGGCGCAGCGCGGGATCGAGGCGGAGCGGCCGGGCTTTACCGCGGCATTGGCCAGGACGCTGCAAGCCAGCCCAGAGCTGGGCACGCGGGCGGTGGCGGGCCAAGTCGGACGCAAGGCGCTGATCGGGGTGGTCGAGGCGGCGGAGGTGGAGCGTCGGAACGCGGCGTGGCTTGAGCAGGAGCGCAGGGCGGAGGCGGAGCGGCGGGCGGAGCTGGACCCGATGCGAGCGCTGCTTTTGGAGGGTCGGCTGGCGGCATGGCGAGAGGCGCAGGGTTCGCCTGCGAACTGGTGGGAGAGCGACCGGGTGCCGGCCGAGCAGGTGGAGCGGGCGCGGGCGGCGTTGTCGCGCGAGATCGAGGCGCTGCCGGACGCGGAGCTGCGGCAGGCGGCGGCGGCGTGGCGGGAGCAGGAGCTGCGGCGCGAGCAGGAGCGGGCGGCCCCGCGGCAGCGCTCCGGTCCCAGCATGGGGATGTGAGGCATGGATGTGGGACCTGTGGACGCCGGGGATGGCGATGGCGCGGAACGGGCGTTCGATGCGTTGCGCGAGGAGGTGGCGGCGCTGCGTCGCGGGATGGAGCTGATGTCTCGCCAGGTGCAGCAGGCCGGGCAGGCTGCCGGGGCGGGGCCGGACTACACGCTGACGCTGGGCAGGATGGAGAAGGCGCTGGGGGTGGTCGCCGGCCGGCTGGAGGCGGTGGAGCGGCATCCGGCGCTGCGGGTAAGCGGGGCGAGTCTGGGGCTGGAGCTGGATGCGGCGGCGCGCAGTGCCGCCGGCACCCTGAGCGGGTCGGTCAGCGGCGTGGTGGGCGAGCTGCGCAACGCGACCGCGACTCTCGGCGACCTGGTGGGTCGGGTTCACGACCAGCGCGAGCAGCGGCTGTGGGTGTTGGGTGCCGGTGGGCTGGGGGTTCTGGGCGGGATGCTGCTGTGGTTGCTGCTGGCCGTGTTGTTGCCGTGGGGCGCGGGCGACTGGCTGGCGTCCCTGCCGATCGCGCGAGGCGGCCCTTGGGAGGCCGGACAGGCGCTGCTGGAGCGCAGCAGCCCGAAGAGCTGGGACGAGATGCTGCGGCTCTACAAGGCGTGTGGCGACAAGGCGACGGAGCTGTGCGAGGCGGCCATCACCGTGCGGACCCTCTCGGCCGGGCACGAGGAGACGAAAGCGCCGCCTGTCGTCCAGCCACCCCGGCCGCTGCCTCGCAGCCGGACCGGCCAGCAGGTGCAGTGAACTGTCTCGTGCCCAGATCACCCAAAGGGTCGTTTCCGGACGTGGTCGATGAGGAGAGACAGATGACCGGTATCCTCGCCCCACGCCCGACAACGGGTACGCTGCGGCTGGGCTCGTTCAAGGAGGCACCTCAGCCTCCGGTGACCCTTGAGGCTGTCCAGCCCGAGCCAAATCCTGCCGATCTCGAGGAGCGGGCGCTGCGGAAGGTGGAGAACCTGCGGCAGGAACGCGAGCTGCAGCGTCAGGCCAAGGCTCGCCGCATCCAGCAGACGAACGCTCTGCTGGCGGAGCTGCGCACCCGCTGGCCGCACCTGTTCACCAGCCCGGTCCCGCTGGCCAAAGGCATCAACAGGGTAATTGCGGCCGAGATGGGCTCGGCAGCTCCGCCGCGCCAGGTGCTGGGGCGAGCGCTGGGCTACTGGACGCACAGCCGGGCGTATCTGGAGGCGATCGCAGCGGGGACCTGTCGGGTGGCCCTGGATGGATCGGACGCCGGGGCACCGACGGAGGACGAGCGGCAGCATGCGCAGGAGGTTCTGGTGCAGCGGAAGGCGCGGTGCCAAAGAGACAACGGCAACGGGTGACACCGCGTCTCGCCACTCTCCCGCGCGGAGTCAGGTTTTCCCTGTATCCAGCGTATTGTCCGGCCGGGCTGAAGCGCCCGCGATTTTGCTTGCCCCGATTATCGTCGCTTCGAGTGACACGGCTCGTGCTGCCAGGCGGAGAGGGTATGCCCATTGCTCCGCAGGCAGACCGACATCACGCATCATCACACAGAGGGAAAGCTGCTGCAGCGCCACGTCGAGGGGGCTGGGTTCTGGGCTTTGGACGGGCTCACGCCGAGCGGTGAAGGACATGCAGCACTCCGTCCACTGGCCGATGCCTGGCCTGAGGACGCCAGGGTCTCGTCACATCTTATGGTAGATGAAGTTATGCATCACACAACCATTTTCCCAACGACACAGAGCCTCGCCGTCCGGTCTGCCTGCTGATGGCCTGTGACGGTCGTGGTTGTGCTGCAGGGCCAGGGTTGCCCGCTGCCTCAACGTCGCGACCGGCTATGTGTCCAGGCTCGGACGAGGCGCGAAGCGGCCTAGCGGGGTTCCGGTAGCAGCGGAACCGAGAGTTCGACTCAGCATAAAGCCGGCTCAATGGGGTTTGTAGAACGTAGATAGATGCGCGAGTTGGTGCACGCCGCAGCTCAGCCCCTACCGCGTCAGTGGAACATTACTCTGCGCATGCATCAAACGCTGGCTTATTACGTTAAATAGAAGCTGTTACTCGATGATCTATTGTAATATCCAATCGTAATTACGGCGGAACAGCGCGATCGCCGCCTCCGAACCGATGCTTCCAATCTCCTCTTCCGTCCAGCCGTGAACATGCCGGAACGGTCGCGCACGTCCCTCGGCGACCAGCGTCTTGCCCAGGGTGGGACTAGTCGCGAGGTGGATGGAGCCATCAAGGTGAATGTGTCCGAGCTCATGCTCGCCCACATAAAAGTCAATGCCGTCGACCTGCGAACGGCGACGGAGATGCCAGTGCGTCGTCGCGACCACGCCGGACCAGCCGGCGACAGCATCGGCAACCGTCCGCATAGGCTCGGCGAGCACGGGTGGCGGCGCGACCGGTCCCTTGTCGGCACGGGTCATGGTGCCCAATGCACGCTCGCTCGTCCGGGAGTTGCCTCTTGCAGGTAGGCTCACTTTTGCTCTCCTGAAACTGTCGTAGCCGGGTGGTCCTGTGTCCGCGAGCTTTCGATCAGCCCAGGACGGCGGGCCTCAGCTTGCGCTCACACCACTGGCGGAAGCTGGTCGGCGTTGTGGCCTCAGGCGTGCGCGGCTCGGCATTGTCGAGGCCCTCGTTCTTGGCGGCCATCATGTCGGCGTAGCCCTGCACGATCGCGTCCGACATGCCAAAGCCTGCAAGCCTGGTCCTGAAGGCCTCCATGGGGATCTGCTGGACGCGCACCGGCTTACCCAGAACCTCCGAGGCGATCTGCGCCATCTCGTTGAACGAAAGATCCTCCGGACCCAGCACGGCCACGCTGGCCTGGCCAGTCCAGGAGCGGTCGAGCAGCAGCTGGGCGGCGACGGTGGCGATGTCGCTCGTGGCGCAGGTCGGAAACTTGCGGTCGGGAATCATGGGAGAGAAGAACATGCCCTGGCTCTTGATCGCGCCGGCCTGGGTGATGAGGTTGTCCATGAACGAGGGCATCGTGAGAACGCGCAACGCCACACCCGTGTTCGCGATCAGGTCGTCCATCGCGAGCGAGGCGGTGATGTGGCCCGCGTGGCCGGCCAGGGGCGTCCCACGGCCGAGGCCGGAGATGGCCACCACGCGCTTGACGCCTTGGCTGCGGAACGCCTCGCAGGCCGGCCGGCTAAAGCCGACGTAGGCCTCCTCCAGGCTTGCGGCCTTGGGGTCGGGCGGCACAAGCCAGAACACGGTTTCGGCGCCGCGGAACGCCTTGTTCACGACATCGGGATCGCTGTGCGAGCCTTGCACCACCTCGACACGCTCGCGGGTGCTCCCGGCAAGCTTTGAGGGGTTGCGGGCGATCACGCGGATTGGCTCGCTACCCTCCAGGAGGTGGTCGAGAAGCTGCGAGCCAATCTGGCTTGTGGGCGCGGTGACGACGATCATGGCCGTTGATCTCCTGCTGGGCACCAGAGAGTATACTATACCGTGCCGTATACATGTTGCCAAGTGGGGTGGGCTCGGCGAGGATCAAGCATGACCAGACGCGGCAGGGAGCTTCACGAGCACATTCTCTGGATTGCCAAAGACGTGTTCCTCGAGCTCGGGTTTGAGCGCACCTCGATGGATGAGGTCGCCGCCCGTGCAGCCACCTCCAAGCGTTCGCTCTACGCGCACTTCGAGAGCAAGGAGAACCTTTTCCTCGCCGTCGTCGAGTTGGTGCGAGGCCTCTTTCGAGGCAGGCTCAAGACGCCTGCCGACTACCCAGGCCCGCCAGCCGAAGCCTTGATGATGTTCTGCGCCCGCTACCTAGAGATTCTGCTCTACGAAAGCTCCGTCCAGATGCTGCGGGTGAGCATGGCGGAGGCCGCGAGGTTTCCGGAAGGAGCGGCGCGATATTTCGAGGTGATGTTCGAGGAAGTGTGCACCCGGCTGGTGGCTTACCTCAAGACAACGTTCAAGTTGTCCGAGGCCGCGAGCACACGGGCGGCGCAACGTCTTCTCAGTCAGATCCTCTACCCAAGGCTTCCGCGGGCGTTGCTCGGCATTGACCCGCTGGCCAAGTCCTTCGATGCGGAAACACTGCCACTGGACTTTGACCTGACGCCGATCCGCAAAGCCGTGGCGGATGTCATGGCATCCCTGCCGGGATACCGTTCCCCAGCCAAAATCAAGGTTGGGGAACTGTCGGAGACGCGAGTTCGACGAAGGTCGTCGTGACATCATCGGACATTCGTCACACCAGGAACCGCTGGATCGAACTTCCAGTACTATTGCTACCGGGACCTCCAGCGGCGCAACTCTGGCGTTGTTGAACGTGATTATTTAAAAAGGGATCGACGTCGTTTGTGAGGCACTCCGTCATAAGCGTGAAGGGTGTTATGATCTGAAACGTCCGTTTCAGGATGTTTCTTAGTCCGCATCCAGCCAAT
>CAXTCK010000204.1:0-5974 GCA_964242425.1 uncultured Acetobacteraceae bacterium
CGGCGGGAGCCCAGCCTGCGCGGCAGGCGGTCCGTCCCGGAGCCGGCGCGTCCGGCGCTCGGCAACAGCGGCTGGGTGCTGCCACCCGGTGCGGCCGAGGAGCCGGACGAGCTCCCTGTGCTGCCGCTCCGCTCGCGCAGCGCGTTGAAGGCGTCGCGCGGCACCTCGCCGTCGCCGGAACAGCCGCCGATCCGCCTCGGCGCGCCGGCAGGGTCGGACACCAGAACCAGGGCCGCGATGCCCGACACCCCAACGCCCGATGTCCCGACATCCGGCTCGGCAAAGCCTGACGCCCCGAGGTTCGACGCCCCGGCGGCCGAGGCGCGCGAAAGCCGTCCGGGCGGCGTGCGGTCGATCGCCCGCCTGCTCGGCGCCCGTGCCGAGGTTCCTTCCCCAGCCCCGCGACAGGAAGCAGCGCCCGTGGCGACGCCGCGACGGACGCCCGCAGCCGCACCGGCGGCCGGGCCGTGGCGGCTGCCGCCGTTGTCGCTGTTGAAGCCGGCCCCGTCGCGATCCGATGTCGGCCCGTCTGCGGAAAGCCTGCAGGCCAACGCGCGCCTGCTGGAGACCGTGCTGTCGGACTACGGCGTGCAGGGCGCGATCGGCGCGATCCACGCCGGCCCGGTGGTGACGCTCTACGAGCTGGAGCCGGCACCCGGGATCCGGTCCGCGCGGGTGATCGGGCTCGCCGACGACATCGCGCGCTCGCTGTCCGTGACGGCCGTGCGCATCGCCACGGTACCCGGGCGCAACGTGATCGGCATCGAGGTGCCCAACCTCCGCCGGGAAACTGTCTACTTCTCCGAGCTGCTCGACAGCGACGCCTGGGTGGAGCATCCGGCGCGGCTATGCCTGGCCCTGGGCAAGGACATATCGGGCGCCCCGGTCTATGCCGACCTCGCCCGCATGCCGCATCTGCTGATCGCCGGCACCACCGGCTCGGGCAAGTCGGTGGGCATCAACTCGATGATCCTGTCGCTGCTCTACCGGCTCAGCCCCGACGAGTGCCGACTGATCATGATCGACCCGAAGATGCTGGAGCTGTCGATCTATGACGGCATCCCGCATCTGATGGCGCCGGTGGTGACCGATCCGGCCAAGGCGGTGACGGCCCTGAAGTGGACCGTGCGCGAGATGGAGCGGCGCTACCGCGGCATGAGCCAGCTCGGCGTGCGCAACATCAACGGCTACAACGAGCGGGTCGGCGCGGCGCGCGCATCCGGCGAGACCATGACCCGCAAGGTGCAGACCGGCTTCGATCCCGAGACCGGCCGGCCGATCTTCGAGGAGCAAAGCCTGTCGCTGGAGAACCTGCCCTACATCGTGGTGGTGATCGACGAGATGGCCGACCTGATGATGGTGGCCGGCAAGGAGATCGAGACCACGGTGCAGCGGCTGGCGCAGATGGCGCGCGCGGCCGGCATCCACGTGATCATGGCCACCCAGCGCCCCTCGGTCGACGTCATCACCGGCACCATCAAGGCCAACTTCCCGACCCGCATCTCTTACCAGGTGATCTCCAAGTTCGACAGCCGCACCATCCTGGGCGAGCAGGGCGCCGAGCAGCTGCTGGGCCAGGGCGACATGCTCACCATGGCCGGCGGCGGCCGCATCACCCGCGTGCACGGGCCGTTCGTCGGCGACGGCGAGGTCGAGGACGTGGTGCGCGAGCTGCGCTCGCAGGGCGAGCCGGTCTATGTCGAGGAGGTCACCACCATGTTCGAGGAGGAAGCGGCGTCCGGCGGCTCGGGCGGCGGCGGCAACGGGCTCGGCGGTGGGGGCTTCGACGGCGAGACCGGGTTGTTCGACCAGGCGGTGGCGCTGGTGGCGCGCGAAGGCAAGGCGTCCACCTCCTTCATCCAGCGGCACCTGTCGATCGGCTATAACCGTGCCGCCAAGCTGATCGAGCAGATGGAAAAGGAAGGCATCGTCAGCGCCGCCAACCATGTCGGCCGGCGCGAGGTGCTGGTGCGGCGCACCGCGGACGAGGAGTGACGGGCGGCCTTCATTTCCGGTTAACCGGCTTCGGCTAGGGAGCACGGCAGCGTGACTTGAAAGGTCGGAAATGTTTGGGTTGCACGGGATACTGGCGAAGGCTGCGGCGGTCGAGCTGTCGCAGGCGGTGGTCGAGTTCAAGCCCGACGGGACGGTGCTGCGCGGCAACGCGCGCTTCCTGGAAACGATGGGCTACACGGCCGCCGCCGTGCGCGGCCGGCATCACAGCCTGTTCATGCCGCCGGAGGACCGGGACACGCCGGCCTACCGCGCCTTCTGGGAAGCGCTGCGGCGGGGCGAGTTCCAGGCGGGCGAGTTCCGCCGCATCGGCAGGGACGGGCGCGAGATCTGGCTGCAGGCGACCTACACGCCGATCAGGGGCATCGGCGGACGGGTCAGCAAGGTGGTGAAGTTCGCCGCCGACATCACCGAGGCCAGGCAGCGCTCCGCCGACCACGAAAGCCAGATGGCCGCCATCAACCGCGTGCAGGCGGTGATCGAGTTCGCCCTCGATGGCACCATCCTGACCGCCAACGCCAACTTCCTGGCGGCCCTCGGCTATGGGCTCGACGAGGTGCGTGGGCAGAAGCACGCGATGTTCCTGGCGCCGGCGGACCGTGACTCCGCCAGCTACCGCAGCTTCTGGGAGGCGCTGCGCCGCGGCGAGTTCAAGGCCGGCGAGTACCGCCGCATCGGCAAGGGTGGACGCGAGGTCTGGATCCAGGCCAGCTACAACCCGGTGCTGGACGCTTCGGGCCGTCCCTGCAAGGTGGTGAAGTTCGCGACCGACGTCACCGCGGCCAAGCAGGTTTCCGCCGATCACGAAAGCCAGATGGCCGCCATCAACCGCGTGCAGGCGGTGATCGAGTTCGCCCTCGATGGCACCATCCTGACCGCCAACGCCAACTTCCTCGCGGCAGTCGGCTATGGGCTCGACGAGGTGCGCGGGCAGAAGCATGCGATGTTCATGGCCCCGGCGGACCGCGACTCCGCCAGCTACCGCGCGTTCTGGGAAAGCCTGCGCCGCGGCGAGTTCCAGGCCGGCGAGTTCCGCCGCATCGGCAAGGATGGGCGCGAGGTCTGGATCCAGGCCAGCTACAACCCGGTGCTGGACCCGAAGGGCCAGCCGGTCAAGGTGGTGAAGTTCGCTACCGACATTTCCGTCGAGATGCAGCGCCGACGCAGCTTCGCCACGTTGTCCCTGGTCGCGAACGAGACCGACAACAGCGTCATCATCACCGACGCGCGCGGGCAGATCGAGTACGTCAACCCGGGCTTCACCCGGTTGACGGGCTTCACCAGCGAGGAAGCGATCGGGCGCAAGCCGGGCGCGCTGCTTCGGGGCGTGCACACCGACCAGGACACGGTCCGCCGGATCAGCGAGCATCTGCGCCGCCAGGAGCCCTTCTACGAGGAGATCCTCAACTACACCAAGACCGGCCAGCCGTACTGGATCTCCTTGTCCATCAACCCCGTGCTGGACGGCGATGGAAAGCTGGAGCGCTTCGTGTCGGTTCAGGCGA
Source organism: uncultured Acetobacteraceae bacterium (assembly GCA_964242425.1). Classification (GTDB taxonomy): domain Bacteria; phylum Pseudomonadota; class Alphaproteobacteria; order Acetobacterales; family Acetobacteraceae; genus Lichenicola. The sequence goes on from CAXTCK010000204.1 coordinate 3,519, forward strand.
ATGTCACCGCAACCAAGCAGCTCGCGGTGGAAACCGGTGCCAGGCTCGAGGCGATCGAGCGGTCGAACATGGTGATCGAGTGGGATGCGCAGGGAAACGTGGTCCGGCTCAACCCGCTCGCCGTCCAGCTGCTGGGCATGTCGGTCGCGGAAGCGGCAGGCAGGCCGGAATTCTCGCACGCCGCGATGTTCTCCGACGCCGACCGGAGCGCGCTTGCCGCCGGCCGGTCGGTCAGCCGGGACATCGAGCTGCAACACGGTGACGGGCAGTTCCTGTCCCTGGCCGGAACGGTGCAGCCGCTCCGGGACGTGGACGGGGCCCTGCGACGCACGGTGCTTTACGCCGTGGACATGTCGGTTCGCCGCACCGCGGTGCGCGAAACCGAGCAGGTGATGAGCGGCATGCTCGACCGGATCAGCCGGGTCGCCGCCGACATTTCCGGCATCTCCAGCCAGACCAACCTTCTGGCCCTGAACGCGACTATCGAGGCGGCACGCGCCGGGGATGCCGGCAAGGGGTTCGCGGTGGTGGCGTCCGAGGTGAAAACGCTGGCACAGCGTTCCGCCACCTCGACCGGCGAGATCACCAACCTGGTGGCGGATACGCGCCTGCACATCGAGCAGCTGATCGCGGCGGCCTGACGCGAACCGCAACCTGCGGCATTCCTTCCCCTAGATCCCGTGAACCGGCGAGCGTCCGGCGCGTCGTCTGCCTGCCATGCACGACCGGTTATTCCGGTCGCGCATGCCGTGCTGCACCATTCGACGTTCACGGGCCGGGCGAGGAAGCATGAACCGCAGCGTCGTTGTCGCCGACCGTCCCGCTTCCGCCGATCCGGCCGCACGCGCGGCGTTCGCGGTGCTTCTGATCATCACCCTGTGCCACCTGCTCAACGACTCCATGCAGGCGCTGCTTCCGGCGATCTACCCGCTGCTCAAGCGCGGCTTCGGCCTGTCGTTCGGGCAGATCGGCCTGCTGACCTTCACCTACCAGGTCACCGCCTCGCTGCTGCAGCCGCTGATCGGCCAGTATACCGACCGTCGCAAGCTGCCCTGGTCGCTGTCGGCCGGCATGATCGTGTCGCTGGCGGGACTGGCGGCGCTCTCGCTCGCGCACAGCTATCCGCACCTGCTGGCAGGCGCCGTGCTGCTCGGCGTCGGCTCCTCGATCTTCCATCCGGAAGCCTCGCGCATCGCCCGGCTGTCGTCGGGCGGGCGGCACGGCTTCGCGCAGTCGCTGTTCCAGGTCGGCGGCAACCTCGGCACCTCGTTCGGGCCGCTTCTGGCCGCCTTCATCGTGCTGCCGCTGGGACAGGCGAGCCTCGGCTGGTTCTGCCTGCTGGCGCTGCTTGGCGCCGGGCTGCAATTCCATGTCGGACGCTGGTATGCCGCCCAGCCGGCGCCGGCGCCGCGGGCGCGGCGCACCGGCGGGACGGTGCTGGGCCGGAAGCGGGTCGCCGGCGCGATGGCGGTGCTGATCACCCTGGTGTTCTCCAAGTACTTCTACCTGTCCAGCTTCACCAGCTACTACATCTTCTACCTGATCCACCGCTTCGGGCTGTCCACGGTTGCGGCGCAGACCGATCTGTTCGTGTTCCTGGGCGCGGTCGCCGCCGGCACCTTCATCGGCGGCCCGGTGGGCGACCGCATCGGCCGCAAGCGGGTGATCTGGGCCTCCATCCTGGGCGTGCTGCCGTTCAGCCTGGCTCTGCCGCATGTGGGCCTGGGCTGGACCATCGGCCTCAGCGTGGTGATCGGGCTGGTGCTGTCCTCCGCGTTCTCCGCCATCCTGGTCTATGCCACCGACCTGCTGCCGGGCCGGGTCGGCATGGTGGCGGGACTGTTCTTCGGGATAGCGTTCGGCATGGGCGGGCTGGGTGCCGCGGTGCTGGGACTGCTCGCGGACGCGCGCGGCATCGACTTCGTCTACGGCGTGTGCGCCTTCCTGCCGGCACTCGGCATCCTCACGGCACTGCTGCCCGATCTCGACCACAGGACGGCGGCCTGATCCCGACGATCCTGTTCGCGGACCGGCGCTTCGTCGTGCTGGACAAGCCGGCCGGCCTGCCGGTGCATGCGGGGCCGCGCGGCGGCGCTTCCGTGGAGGACTGTCTTCCCGCGCTGAGCAGGCGGCCGGACGGGCCGTGGCTCGCGCACCGGCTCGACGCCGACACCGCCGGCTGCCTGCTGGTGGCGCTGCGGAAGGCCCCGCTGGTGCAGGCGCAGGCCTGCTTTGCCGAGGGACGTGCGGCCAAGACCTATTGGGCGATCGTGGCCGGCGGCCCGGCGGAGATGTCCGGTCTGGTGGATCGTCCGCTCGCCCGGCACAGCACGCCGGCCGGCTGGCGCATGCGGCCCGACCCGGACGGGCAGCCGGCGCGCACCGCCTGGACCGTGCTCGGCCGCGCGCCCGGCCACGCCTGGATGGAGCCTCAGCTGGCCAAGGCCGCTTTGGCC
>CAXTCK010000205.1:0-5966 GCA_964242425.1 uncultured Acetobacteraceae bacterium
GCTACGCCGAGATCCGCAAGGTGTTCAACATCACCAAGACCGGCATGGTCGCCGGCTGCTACATCACCGAGGGCGTGGTCAAGCGCGGCTGCGGCGTGCGGCTGCTGCGCGACAACGTGGTGGTGCACCAGGGCGAGCTCAGCCAACTCAAGCGCTTCAAGGACGACGTCCGCGAGGTGGCGCGCGGCTACGAGTGCGGCCTGTCGTTTGCCGGCTACAACGACCTCAAGGAGGGCGACGTGGTCGAGTGCTACGAGATGGAGCTGGTGCCGGCGTGAGCCAGAAGCCGCGCAGCAGCGTCGAAACGAAAGGGCCGGCAGGGCAACCTGCCGGTCCTTCTCGTTCGGGGAAGAAGCACGCGGGTCCCGCCGGCCCGTCGCAGCGACAGCTTCGCGTCGCCGAGGAGGTCCGCCACGTGCTGGCCGACCTGTTCACCCGGGTCGAGTTCCGCGATCCGGAGCTTGCCGGGGTGCACGTCACCGTCACGGAGGTGCGGATCAGCCCGGACCTCAAGCATGCCACCGCCTTCGTCGCCCGGCTCGGCCGCAGCGACATCGACGAGAAGCTGCCGGCGCTGCGACGTGCCGCACCCTTCCTGCGCTCCGAGCTGAGCCGGGCGGTGCGCCTGCGCGGCGTGCCGGAGATCCACTTCCAGCCCGACACGGCGCTCGACTACGCGATGGAGATCGACGCGCTGCTCCGCCGTCCGGAGGTCGCCAAGGACCTGGGCTGAACCGGCCGGGCCGGAGCGGGATGGTTGCGGCACCGGGACTTCCGGGCGATCCTGTTCCGTCGGGGCGGGATGGTCATGGGTGTCGAGGCCAGGGTTGATGCTGTTGCCCGACCGCAGGCGCGTTGGCTCCCGGTCCTGGGATCGCGTGGCAACGGGCGTGCCCACCGGCTGTTCCATCCTCTGTGCGGTGCCGCGCCGGACACCCTGATCCGCCTGCTGCTGAAGGGTGGCGTGCGCCCCGGACGCCTGCACGTGGTGGCGACGGCGCTGGCGATGACGGCGCTGCGGTCGCCCTTCACGGCGGGCGAGGCAACCGCGGTGGCGATGCTGGACCGGATGCGGCCCGAGCCGGGTCCGGCGCCGGTGTTCGTGGTCGGCCACTGGCGCAGCGGCACCACCCACCTCGCCAACCTGCTCAGCCGCACTGCGGCGTTCGGCATCCTGTCGCCGATGTCGGTCGGGCTGCCGGCGGAAGCGCTGGGACTGGCGCGGCTGGCGCGGCCGTTCGTGGAGCAGTTCTTTCCCCGAACGCGCCTGATCGACGCCATGCCGCTCCGGCCCGACCTGCCGCAGGAGGACGAGCTGGCGATGGCCAACCTGTCCACCCTGTCCTGCAACCACGGCCTCTACTTCCCAGACCGGCTGCAGGCGGAGTTCGATCGCGGCGTGTTCCTCGACGGCGTGGGTGCGGCGGAGCTCGGGCGCTGGCGTGGCCGCCTGACCCGCTACGTCGCCAAGATGACCAGGGCCGCCGGCAACCGGCCGCTGCTGATACGCAACCCCGCCAACAGCGCCCGCATCCCGCTTCTGCGCGCGATCTGGCCGGAGGCACGCTTCATCCACATACACCGCCAGCCCGCCGACGTGTGCGCATCCTCCGTGCGCATGTTCGCGACCCTGATGCGCGAGCTGTCGCTGGGCCCGGTTGCGTCGGCGGAGGCGCAGGCGGCGGCACTGGTGCAGGTGGTGTATCCCCGGCTGATGGCGACGGTGCGACGCGACGGTGCGCTCCTGCCCGCGGACCGGTTCGTCGAGCTCCGCCACGAGGCGCTGCGGCAGCAGCCGATGCAGGAGATCGAGCGCATCCACGGCTGGCTCGGCCTGTCCCTGTCCGGCTCGTCGCGACGCGCCGTGGAGAACAGCCTGCGCGTGGGGCGCCCGCACGTTCCGTCCCGCGCCGAGCCCGACGCGCCGGTGCTGGGCTGGCTCCGGCACCATCCGGAGATATTCCGTCATTGGAACTACGAGCCGCCCGGCCCGCCGGCCTCGCTGCCTTGAAGCGGCCGATGCCGGGATGCCGCCGAGGCGGGTCGTGACCGAGGCCGGCCGGCGGGAGCGGCTGATCGTCGGGGCGATCGTCGCGTTCTTCCTGTGCTGCTACCTCCGGGTGCTGACCACCGGGTATCTCGAGCTCGACGACCTCGGCCGGGTGCAGGTCGGCTACAACCTTTGGTCGGCCGACGGGCGGCTGCTGACCGCCGCCTTCATGGCGCTGTTGTCGTTTGGCGGCCGCATGCTCGACATCTCGCCGCTGCCGCAGCTGGGGGCGATCGCGCTGATGGGGGTATCCGGCCTGTTGCTGTCGCGTGCCTCGCCCGGGCTCGGCGACACGCGGATCGTGCTGGCGGCGATCCTGCTGTTCGCCACCCCGTTCTACCTGCAGAACATGACCTACGTGTTCGACTCGCTGTCGATGACGGCGGCGGTGGTGCTGGCGCTCTGGTCGGCGCTGCTGGCGGAACGACGCCCTGCCGCCGCCACGGCCGTTCTGCTGGCCGCGTTGTTGTTCTACCAGCCGGCGGTGGACGTGTTCCTGTGCTTCGCCGCCGCCGAGCTGCTGTTCCGGCTGGCGCAACGCGACGGCAGCGCCCGGCACCTCGGCGGACGCGCCGTGCTGGCGCTGCTGGCGGCCTCGGCGCTGGACGGCCTCCTGATCGCGTTGCTGCGGTTCACGCGGCTGGTGGTGCTGCCAAGCTACCAGCTGCGGCACGCGGCGCTGATGCGGCCAGGCGAGCTGTTCCGGCTGCTGCCGCGGAACGCGCACGACCTGCTGGCGCTGGCGTGGCGCATGGCGCCGCCCACGGGCCCGTTCGGGCTGCTCGCCCTGCTGGCGATCACGGGCTTCCTCCTTCTGGCGCTGGGCAGGACTCGCAGGCGCGATTGGCCGGTCGCCCTGTTGTCGGCCGCCGTGCTCTTGTCCGGCTTCGCGGGGCCGATGCTGCTGCTGCGCGATCCGGTGGTGCAGCCGCGCGTGCTGGTCGGGATCGGCGCGATGCTGTCGGCGTCGGCCTGGACCGCGATGCGGCTGCTGCCGTCCGGCTGTCCCAGGCAGGCGGCGGTGGCGGTGGCGGCGCTGCTGGCGGCGTGCTTCGCGCGCGACAGCTTTGCCTATGGCGCCCTGCTGCGCGATCTCGACCGCTACGAGGCCAACGTGCTGCCGCCGGTGGCGGAAGCGGTGAACGCCGAGCACGCGCGCACCGGGCTGGGCGCGCTGCAGATGCTGGGCGCCATGCCGTTTCCGCCGGTGCTGCGCCGCGGGCTCGACCGCGCGCCCGGGCTGGCGCCGCTGTTCGACAACCCCCTGAACGGCATCTCCTGGTTCGGGCTGGCGCTGCTGGCGCAGTACGGGCTGGAGGACGGGATCTGGTTCCGCGACGCGGATCCCGCGGCGGTGCTGTGCCGGTCCTACCGCGACACCGGCTCCGGCTACTCCGTCGGCCACGACGCCGGCTCGATGGTGCTGATCTTCCGCGGCGGGTGTCCCGCCGGCCGCTGACCTCAGCCGGGAACGGCGGCGGCGCGGTGCGCCCGGTCTAGGCGACGGAGCACGGGCAGCACGAGCACGCACAGGGCCGTCACCACCAGGCCCAGCTCCAGCAGGCTGAGGAACAGCCGGTGATAGACCGGCAGGCTCTGCTCGGCACCCGCGGCAAGCAGGCCCGGCGGCAGCGAGGCGAGGTTGGCGACCGCGCTGCCGATATACAGCGCCATGCCGATGCCGACATAGAACGCGCCCATCATGAAGGCGCTCAGCCGCACGGGGGTATAGCGGGCGATCATCGCCAGTCCGAGCGCGCTGACCAGCAGCTCGCCCAGCGACACCAGCCCGTAGCCGGCGACCATGATCCAGGGCGAGATGCGTGCGGGCGCGCCCTGCCCGGTGGCCAGCCACCAGACCGCGAACCCGGCCGTCACCAGCACGAAGCCGAGCAGGAACTTGGTGGCGATCGGCAGGTCGCGGCCCTGCCTGCCGAGCGCCGAGTAGATGAACGCCAGGACCGGGCTCAGGATCATGATCCACAACGGGTTCAGCGCCTGGAACTGGCTGGCGGAGAACGAGAACAGCGTCGTGCCGCCGAGGCGGAAGTCGGGATCGACGTTGCGCAGCGCGAACAAGGTGAGCGAGGTGGACTGCTGCTGGTAGAACACGAAGTAGAGCATGACCTCGATGATCAGCAGGTAGGCGGTCAGCAGCCCCGGACGCTCGCCCGGGCTGGCGCGCCGGTAGATCCGTGCCCACACCGCCAGGGTCAGCAGCCCGGCGAGCCAGACGCAGGCCCGGGCGACGACGGCATGCTGCAGCACCAGGGTGACGGCGAGGACCACCACCACCACGCCCGCCAGGACGCCGAGGACGGTGCGCGTGGGCAGCGAACGCCCGTCCGGCGCCGATCCGGTGCCTGCCAGCCGCTGCCGCAGCACCGCATAGGCGCCAAGCCCGATGGCAAGGCCGGCGGCGCTCATGCCGAAGCCGGCGTGCCAGCCCAGCCGGTCCTTGAGCCAGGGCGACAACAGGATCGACGCGGTGGAACCGACGTTGACCGACATGTAGTACAGGGTGAAGGCGGAATCGAGCCGGCTGTCGTCGCCCTCGTAGATCCGCCTGACCAGGTTGGACGCGTTGGGCTTGAACAAGCCGTTGCCGACCACGATCGTGCCCATGCCGAGACTCAGCGTCGTCCTGCCGTCCGAGGGCAGCGCCAGCAGGAGGTAGCCCACGAACAGGCAGGCGGCACCGCACACCATCGCCCGCCGCGACCCCAGCACCTGGTCGCCGAGCCAGCCGCCGATGGCAGGCGCCGCATACACCAGCGCCCCGAACGCGCCCCAGAGCAGGTTGGCGTCGCGATCGGGAAAGCCGAGCCGCTCGACCAGGAACAGCAGCAGCAGCGCCTGCATGCCGTAGAAGCCGAACCGCTCCCACAGCTCGATCAGCAGGACCACGGCGAAGCGCTGGGTGCGGGTCGGGTTCGGCGCGGTGATCGACATGGAAACGATCTAGCGGGCGACGGCGACGGCGTCGATGGCGGGAACGGGGGATGCATGACCGAACACGAGCTGGACGAGCTGCTGCGCGACTGCCCGACGCTGTTCCACGCGGCGGAAGCCGGCGCCTGGCCGTCGATCCGGCGCCACGGCCTGCTGAGCACATCGGCGTTGCTCGACCTGTACGGCATCGACGGCGCGGAGCGGCATGCGCTGGAAGCGCAGCGACGTCCGGAAGGGGTGGTGCTGGGCCGGCCCGGGCTGGAGGGCGCCGTCATCCGTGACCAGAAGCCGATGGACGATGCCGGGCTGGCGCGCTGCCTGGACGGCGGGCTGCAGCCGGAGCACTGGTACCGGCTGCTGAACAACAAGGTGTTCTTCTGGCTGACGCCGGCGCGGCTGATGCGCCTGATGCAGGCCAGGCCCTATCGCGGCATGAGCTTCGACGTGCTGGAGCTGGACGCGGCGGCGCTGGTGCGGGCCTGCCGCGACGCCATCAGCCTGTCGCCGATCAACAGCGGCGCCACCAGGCCGTTTCCGGCACGACGGGGCCCGGACACGTTTCTGCCGATCGACACCTATCCCTATGCCGGCTGGCGCGGGAAGCGGCCGCGCGGCGAGCGGGTGGTCGAGCTGGTGGTGGAGCACGGCGTGCCGGACGCGGCGCGCTTTGTCCGGCGGGTGACGCGCCGGAGCGACCGCGATCCGGGCACCGTGCTGTTCGAGGTGCCGCCCACGGCCTGACGCTTCAGTCCAGGAATGCCGGCGCGTGCTTGTTGGCGGCCCAGTCCTCGGGATCGTGCAGCAGCCACAGCGTGGCGTCGAGCGAGCGGGTCAGGTCGCGAAGCCGGCGGATCGAGCGCACCGACTCCAGCGTGTTCCAGTCCGACGGCATCGGCCGGTTGGACAGGTAGCCGGAGCGCAGATGCGCGGTGTCGGCGCCGAGGATGACTTGGCTCGGCAGGCG
>CAXTCK010000206.1:0-5964 GCA_964242425.1 uncultured Acetobacteraceae bacterium
GTACTTGATCGGCAAGTCCGGCTGTTCCGGTCCCCGCTCGATGGGCCGGACTATCTGTGGGCAGCATTGGCGGATCTACTAGCTCCTGGCACGAACAAGGCTGGCGACTTCCATGACTACGCCGACCGCTTGGCAGAGCGGCCCGAGTTCGCCCGCTACATGCTCACCGACACCGGCCTTAAGTTGTTGGTCAGCGCGTTCGTGGTGGATGGCATCCTGGACCACCAGGCGGAGCAGGGTTCGGACGTGGCGCGGAGGGCACGGTCTGACTTCAGGGAAGAGATGGCGGAGGCGTTCGCGGCGCAACACACCACGACCTCGGAGGCTGAGTTCCGGCGGATCTGTATAATTGCGGCTGCGCGTCACGTGCCAGCAATGGGGCAAGCATGAGTGACCAGCCTCCTCCGAACGACCGTAAGCTAGCGGAGGTAACGATGCCGCTGCCGCCGGCCGAGAGCCGGCTAGTGGCGCAGGAATTGCGGCAGGCAGCAGTAGCAGCACGGTTATATGGTGACTTGGCTCGTGCGGAGAAGCTGGAGGCCCGGGCGGACGCACTGTGCCCGCCGTCGCCGTCGGCCTGCTAGATGGGCTGCACGCATGATTGACGCTGCGTCTGTCGCTTCCACCTCCGCCGGGACCCCAGCGGCGGCTACGTGGGCGAGCTGGTAGACGATTGGGATTGGACGATCGCGCTGCGGGGCCGAGGTGGTCGGGCGGGACGGCGTGCGGGTGTTCGAGGGCGCGGGGACGCTCACGAACGCGAAGGCGGGCGAGCCGCAGGAGCAGCATGGCATTGGCTGATCGGCTCGACGTGGGGCTGCTGCGCAAGGTCTGGACCATGGCGGAACGTGGAACGCCGGGGGAGCAGGCGGCAGCGCGTGCGCGTGCACAGCACATGCTCGCGCTACACGGCCACCTCCTTGCCGACGTGCCGAGGCTACTGGACGAGGAGCAAGCCCGCCTCGACGCCCGGCTCACAGATCCCGCCTACCTCCTGCGCCAAGCGGAACGGAGCGGCCGGCTTTATGCGGCCCGCACATGGTCGCTGCTGTCCGACGGGGAGCGGCGCATTCTCGACTTCATGGGCGCTGCTCCAGCCCCTGCCCGCATCCGCGAAGGCAAATCGGTCGTGGACCTGGTGGACGAGGCCGGCGCAGTCCTCGTTCCCGCTGCCTGCATGCGGCGCACGATCGAGCGGCTTGCATCCCGGCGGCTGGCCGACCGGCTCATTCCTGCCACGTTCGCGATCAGCGACAAGGGGCGCGGGGTGCTGCTCTACAGGTATGCGCCGCCGTAGACCGGACAGGATTAGCGCCGTTATGAAAGAATGACTGCATGACTGTATACACCTAAGCCGTTGCTCGCCTTTCTAGCTAGTGATAATGTCTGTTGTCGATAGTCAGGATCGGGTGCCGCCGTGGTGTCAAAGTCAGTCGTGGCGCGGGTTTCGGAGCCGGCGTTGACGATCGCGGAAGCTGACGCCGTGCGCGGGTTCGCCCTGGCAGAGAAGTCCGAGGCCACCCGGCGCGGCTACCGGTCCGACTTTGGCGGGTTCTCACGCTGGTGCGCCGATCGCGGCGTCGAACCGTTGCCGGCCTCGCCCGGAGCGGTGGCGGCCTTCCTGGCAGCCGAGGCGACGGCCGGGGCCAAGGCGTCGACCTTGAGCCGCAAGCTGGCCGCGATCCGGTACGCGCACCGCCTAGCCGGCGTCCCCTCCCCCACGGACGTTGAACAGGTCCGGGCCGTCCTGCGCGGGATCCGGCGCGACCGGGGCGCAGCGCCGAGCCAGAAAGCGGCGGCCACCGGGGAGCGGATCAAGGCCATGCTCGCGCACATGCCCGACACGTTAAAGGGCAAGCGGGACCGGGCGCTGCTGGCATTTGGCATGGCGGGCGCGTTCCGCCGGTCGGAGCTGGTGGCGCTCGAGGTGTCGGACCTGGAGCGGGTGCCGGAAGGGCTGCGCGTCACCATCCGCGAGAGCAAGACCGATCAGGAAGGCACCGGCCACGTCATCGCCATCCTGCGCGGGTCCAAACTCAAGCCGGTGCGCGCGGTTCTCGATTGGCTGGAGGCGGCCGGCATCAGCAGCGGGCCGGTGTTCCGCGGCATTAACCGGCACGGGCGGATGTCAGCCTGCGGGTTGACGGCGCAGACGGTAGAACTGGTGGTAAAGCAGTACGCCGACGCGGCTGGGCTTGATCCAGACGAGTTCGCTGGCCACTCGCTCCGGGCCGGGTTCCTGACCAGCGCAGCCGAGGCCGGCGCCGACGTGTTGCGCATGATGGAGGTCAGCCGGCACAAGCGGGTCGAGACGGTGCGCGGCTACGTGCGGCGGGCGAACCTGTTCCGGGGGCACGCTGGAGCCGACTTCCTCTAGCCGTCATGCTGTCGTGACTGTATGCCGTCAAACATTGCAGTCATGCAGTCATGCCGCTATGACAGAGACACCGGGGGGGTAGCCGATGAAGGCCGTTGCGATGCTGGCGCGGAAGGGAGGGGCGGGAAAGACAACCTGCGCGATCCATATGGGCGTGCTGGCCGCGGCGGGCGGCCGCAAGGTGGTGTTCTTCGACCTGGACCCGCAGCGCAGCCTTGCCGCTTGGTGGCAGAGCCGGAAGGCAGAGACGCCCGCCCTGGTCGAGACGAACGCCCGCCGGCTGCCTGACCTGCTGCGATCGGCGGCAGGGGAAGGGTACGACCTGGCGGTGATCGACACGCCGCCGGCCGTCTCATTCGACACGGCGCAGGTGGCCGCTGCCGTCGACCTGGTGCTGATCCCGCTCCGGCCGAGCATTCTCGACATTCTGGCCGTGTCCAGCACGGTCGACGTGGTGAAGGCGACCGGGACGCCCGGCCTGCTGGTGCTGAATGCCTGCGCGCCGCCGACGACAGCCGGTGAGGCGCCGTCGACCATCGAGGCCCGCACTGCACTGGCCGGCAGCTCGATCCCGCTTGCCGGCATCTCGCTTGCGCAGCGGATGGACTACACGCGCGCCCTCAACGAAGGCGAGGCGGTCAACGAGTTCGCACCGGAGTCCAAGGCCGCAGCCGAGATGCGCCGCCTGTGGCTCGACGTGGACGGGAGCATGACATGAGCAGGAAGCCCACCAGCCTTGCCGACGTGATGGCGAAGAAGGCCACCGCAGCACCGGAGCCGGCCAAGCCCGCGCCTGCCGCTGCCGGCGGCATTAAGATCCTCACGCTTCGCTTACCCGACGTGGTGCACGACCAGCTCCGGGAGATGGCGTTCGACGCCCGCCGGTCGCAGCACTCCCTGCTGATGGAGGCGCTGAACCTGCTGTTTACTCGGGAGGGCAAGCCGCCGATCGCGCCCGTTACATCATAGCTCTATGCTGGCATGACTGCATAAAGGCAGACAGCAGGAACCCGCGTTATACGGTTCCGGAGTAACGGGGGGACGAGGCCGGGCAGGGTGTCGAGGCGCCGGCGGGGTGGTGGTGTGCGCTGCCTTCAGAAGCGTGCGACCAGCCCAAGGCCCCCAATCATCAGCGCGGCGCCGACAATCCGCCACAACCCGGCGGAATGCTGTTTGAACCCGACCAGCCCGAAGTGATCCATGAGGATCGAGGCGATCACGCCAGCAGTGATGGTAAGGCCGGTAAAAAATCCGGACCCCATCTTCTGCGCGAAGAACAGGCTTGCAATAACGAGGACTGCGCCGCATAGACCGCCGGTCCAGGCCCACCAAGGCGCGGATCCAACCTTTCCTGCAGCCGGCAGAACTTGCCCGCTCACCAGCATCCCGACCGCGAATACCAGCGTGGTAGATAAGCACACCACAAAGCCGGCCAGCCAGGGCTGCTCCAGCGAGCGCGCGAGTTGCGCATTGGTGCCGGATTGCACGGCGTTGAGCGCACCTGCCAACGCGACGAAGACGTACAGAAGAAACCCCATGCTCGACGTCCTCGCCGGTTCTGTTGCCATGAGCGGATCTGCTCCCGGTCAGGTTCCATGCCAGCGGTACGGGGAGCTACTGGCGGGGTTCTAGGCCGATCACGCCACCATCTCCTCCCGCTCCCGCGACGGCGCGTGCTCCGCGATTATGCTGGCCGGACGCTGGCCGCAGTCCTGGCATCGGAGCCGGTCCACCAGCTTGCCGAGGGTGCGGTGCTCACGGTCGCGTAGGCCGGTCCGCGCCAGCTCGGGCAGCGATGCCACCCGTTCCCGGCCGCAGGTGCACCGCAGGGTCAGGGTCCACGGCTCAAGGAACACGCGCACGTCGAGGTTAATGTAGCGATGCGGGCATTTCCCACCCCGGCTGACTCGGGCGTTTACCACCCCCTAGGGATGGATCTACAGTTCTCCCGGTTGTCCCCAAATCATTCCGGTTATCCACGGGCAGTCACCACCCGGCAGCACGGGCGATCGCCACCCCCTACCTTCGGGCGTTTGCCACCCCCGCATATACCGATAGAATCTCCGTTAGCTTTTACCGGTAGATGGCCTATCGGCCTGGGGACAACTGCTACAACAGATTGATCAGGATAAGCGGGGAATGCAGACAGCTAGGTAACGCATCGATGGCGTCCACGAGGGGGTGGGAAATGCCCGAACTATCGCCCGAGCTTCCGAGCCTGAACCAGCGTCTTCGGCACCGGCGGGGGTGAAGGCATCAGCACCACGCCACCTTCAACCTGCTCGATCCGTGCCTCCTGGTAGACCGCTCGGACCGTCCGGAACGCCTTCTCCATCTCGCGCTTGAAGTTTTTTGGGTCGGCATATTCTTGCCCGAACTGCTCCCGGAGGTTCTTCCAGGACAGCCGCTCCCCAGTTAGCCGCTTCACACGGTGGAGGCGGTGGGCCAGCCAGCAGTAGACGTCGAGAGCAAGGGCGCTGTTCTGCAACGCGCTAAGGGCCCGTGCATCGAGCGGAACAGCGGCCTCGGCCAGGGAGGCGTAGAACTCAGGGGAGAGCTCGATCGTACCGGGCGTCAACGCCTTCACGTCGGCTCCACCTTCCGTCCAGGCCGTGAACTGCTTGATCGGCTTCGCGTCGATCGTTGAGGCCCCGAAGCCGAGGGTCATTCGGCAGGCAGCCAGTGCCCGCATCTGCCGGTTGAAGGTCGCATACTCGCGGCCGCCGGTGTCGATCCCAAGACGGATCAGGAAGTCCCGGACGCTGCTGCCTAGCTCGACCGTGGGGCGGCGGGTCCGCACCGCCTCGGAGCTGACGTAGACGAGCGCCAGGCGGGGCCGCGTACCGTAGGGAAGGGGCTGCTCGATCCAGTCGGAACCGTCCCACAGGCTTCCTGCCTCGACCAGCAGGGAGGCGCTGCCGTTCGTGCGCTTGAACTTGGTCGCCGTGGTGGCGGAGCGCGGTAGGCCGACTTGGCAGAGCACGCTGTGCAGGTAGTCCGGTCGTTCCGGCTCAGCGCCGGCGATCTCGGCCGAGAAGCGGATGATGCGGGCCGTGGCGGCGGGCAGGGGCCGGAGCAGGTCGCCTTGGGCACCCGGTTCCTCGTCCATCTGCTCGGGCTCCTGCAGCCATTCGTTGCTAGGAGCAGTGTGCCAGCCAGAGTAGGCTAGTGGAACCCTGAAGCTCGACCGGACCGCGACTTGAGTTGCTCTTGAGGCAGTGTCTAGCAGCCGTGACACTGGAGTGGTGGGAGTGTGGCCGGATCGGTGGCTGGGGACTTCTCAAGTTCGCTGCGCAGCGTGGGTGAGCGGGACGAGGCGTTCCCGATCCGGCATGGGCGCGGGGACGGAGTGACACACCCGGCGGCGCCAGATCCCCGGAAGGAACCGGGCGCGGGACCGGGCGGACGGCCGGTGCGAGACATCTACATCCCATTATGCCGAGATCGGCATAAGGGAATCTATGCCGATCGGGAAACTATGCCGAGCATCGTCCCGAAGACCCGAGACTTCCGGTAATAGGGCGACTTGCGGTTCGGCATAGTTCAGTCCGAAGCAGCCGTTCCGGACGGTGCCTTTTGGATGCGGA
>CAXTCK010000207.1:0-5919 GCA_964242425.1 uncultured Acetobacteraceae bacterium
ACGTGATGCGGCTCGGCTTCATCCAGACCACCATCATGGAGATGGGCCAGCCGCCGAGCGTGCAGACTGCCGATCCGGCGGTGTGGGTGCGGAGCCGGCAGTTCACCGGGCGCATCGTCACCGTCAGCAACTCCAAGATCTTCTCCGAGCCGGTGTTCAACTACACCCGCGACTTCCCCTTCATCTGGGAGGAGATGGCGGTCTGGATCGCCTACAAGGACGACCACGCGCGCGCCGAGCAGATCCTGCTCGATGCAGCGCATCGCCACGCGATCGATCCGAACGGCATCGCCACGAAAGAAAAGGCGAACATGCAGGCGCGCTTCGGCGTCAACCCGATCGACCTCGATCCGCGCGTGTTCTATCGCATGACCGACAACTGGATCGAGCTCTCGGTGCGCTTCATCGTCGGCACACACGGCGTGCGCGGCACCAAGGACGCGATGAGCCGCGACATCATCGTGGCCCTAGCGCAGGCCGGCATCGGCATCGCATCGGGCACCTACGACATCGTCGGCCTTCCCCCGATCGAGATCCGGCAGGCGGCCTCTCCCGCAGCTCCGGATCAGACAAAGAAGAACGCGAGCCCGAATACGAGGTAGACGCCGATCAGCAGCATGCCTTCGAACCAGGTGGTCTCGCCGTCGCCGGCCACCCCGTTGACGATGAAGGCGGTGCCGGCGATCGCGAACAGGTCGAGCGGGTCCTCGAACACCAGCGTCATCGGATGGCCCAGCAGCCAGGACAGGATCACCAGCAGCGGCGCCACCACCAGCGCCACCTGGATCGCCGAGCCGATGCAGATGCTCATCACCAGCCCCATCCGGTCCTGACGCGCGAACCAGACCGCCGCAAACAGGTCGGAGATCGTGCCAACGAGGGCGATGACGATGACGCCGAGGAAGATCACCGACAGATGCAGCGTCGAGGCCGCTTGGCCCAGCGCGCCGGACACCAGCTCGCTTTCCAGCGCCGCGCCCACCGTGGCGCCGACTAGCACGGCAAGGCTGCGGCCGATCGACCAGTCTGGCCGGCCCTCCTCCTCGCCCGATGCGAACACGTCGCGATGCGTGACCAGCGTGTAGGTCAGGTTGCCGACATAGATCAGCAGCAGCACCACTGACACCGCGAGGCTGAGCGATTCATCGCGTGCCCCGATCGCGCCGGCATGGGTGAAGTGGCGGCCGGTGTAGTCGAAGGCCGCAGGCAGCAGCAGCGCGATCACCACCAGGATCAGCAGGCTCGACAGCAGGCCTGCTCGCTCGCGCTTGAAGGATTGCCGCTCCCGCCCCCAGCTGCCGACCACGATCGCGAGCCCAAGTCCAAGCAGGCTGGTGCCGAGGATCGAGCCGGTGATCTGGGCGTGTACGACGTCTGCTTCGCCTTGCATCAGCACGAACAGGGCGAGCAGCAGCTCGGCAATGCTGCCGAGGCTGATGGTCAGCAGGCCTCCGACCGCGGGCCCGGTATGGCCGGCGAGCTGCTCGGTGGCGGCGCGGATCCAGTCCGCCAGCACCGCCACGCCAATGATGCCGGCGATGAACACCCAGATCGGCGCGATGTGGAAGACGTACTGGAGCAGCGGCGCCACCGGCACCAGCAGCAGCAGAAGGAGCCGGATCATGCCGCATCTCCGCGCTGCCGGCTGCGGCCGAGGAACACCGACAGATGCGTGCCGGTAATCCCGTGCGCCACCACCGAGGCGGCGGCGGCCAGGCTCACCACCGGCCACAGCATGCCGATGCCGGTCATGTCCTGGGCGTCACAGGCATAAAACAGGGCAGCGGCACCCACCGGCCCGAACCAACCTGCGAACAGACGGTGCGAGAGCGGGCGGGTCCAGGGCATGAGCCCGCCCAGCACCGCCCAGGCCGGCAGCCGCCGGAACAGCAGGATGCCGAACACGAAGGCCGGTGCGCGCCAGCCCATGTGATACCAGGCCGCCCAGGGCGCCGCGGCACCGAGCAGGAACATGATCGGGAGGTCGAAGAAGCGGGCGATCGCCTCGTTGAAATGCTCCTGGTGCTCCTCGTGCTCGTCGCTGAAGCTCTCGTTCAGCACGGCGCCTGCCACGAAGGCGCCCAGCACGCCGTTGCCGCCGATCGCCTGCAGCCCGGCCAGCGTTGCCAGCGCCAGCGCCAATGCGATCGTCAGCATCGACGAGCGCTCGGTATCACGATGGCATCCGGCCCAGCGCATGCAGAGGCTGGCGAGATATCCGGCGGCGGCACCCAGCACGACGGCGCTGCCCACCTCGATCACCAGCACATGCAGCAGCCAGTCGCCGATGCCGTGCGCGTGGTCGCCCGGCCGGGCCCCGAGGACGAGGAACAGCGGTACCATGACGAAAGGCTGCGCGAGCCCGTCATTGATGCCGCTCTCTGCGTTGATGGCGTGGCGCAGATCGTCCGGCACGGTGCGCCGGGCGAGCGGGCCGCCGACCACCGGCGCCGACAGCACCGGATCGGTCGGCGCCAGGATCGCGCCAATCAGGACGCAGTCCAGCAGCGGCAGGCCGAGGCAGAGCCACGCGATGGCGGCACCCGCGGCCCACATCAGCAGCATGCCTGGACCCAGCGCCACCGACAGGCCGCGCCAGTGCCGGCGCAGCCAGCCGCGCGGCAGCCGGATCGCCGACGCCAGCACTGCAATGGCCAGCGTCACCCGAGCGGCCTCCCGGAACACGGCGCGGGCGGTCGGATCGTGCTCCGGATCGATCCGGATGAAGCCGAACACCACTGGGCCCAGCAGGATGCCGGCGACGGCGCAGACCAGCGGCTCTGACATCCAAAGCTCGGAATTGACCAGCCCGGAGGTGGCCCCCAGCAGAAGCAACAGGGTGGTGACGGAGAAGGCGAGCAGCCACGGGTCCGGGATTGTCATGGATTGGTGGTAGCCCGGATCGGCGTCAGGTAGCCATTGCGCTTGCGGCCGGGCGGCGGATCAGGCGGCCACCCCTGCGCCAAACTGCTGCCTGCTCAAGCCTGCAGCAAATGGATCCCTATCCACTCCACCTGCATAGCTGCCGACAGACACTGCCGGAACAACGCCGAGACAGCACCCTGGCCTGCAGCAGATCTTACCGTTTCGTAAGCCTCCGGACCGGATCACATTCAACCGACGCGAGTACAGCGTGCGACGGAGGATACTGCATGCATCGGACGATCCTGCTTCTCGGCCTATTCTGCCTCAGTGGCTGCGGCGTCGCCATTGCGCATCACGCGCGCGATCGGGCGCTGACGGATGTCGCTCTCTACCAGGGTACCTATCCGCTGGCCGAAGGCAGCATGGCTCCGCTCATGCGATGCGAGGACGCCGCGGATCTCGCCTATACGAAGCGGATCACACCTGAGGATGTGCGCTGGTTCAGCCGCTATGCCGGGGAGGTCGTGCAGAAAGCGACGGACGTCGATCAGGGGCGGATTACGATGGTCGCTTGGCAGAGCTTCGTTGCCGATGAGCGGCATGCGCTGGCGCCGCCACAGGACCGTCGCATGTCCGCCCTGTTCGCTATGCTGCCGGCAGCGCCCTCCACCTGAGGCGGATCGCCGACCGTCCGCATTCAGGGCCGATCTCTCTTTTCGTGTTGACCGGGGAAACATCTTTCGTCGCAGAAGCCAGCCATCGGAATGCTTCATATGTCCGCAACATGACGCAAACAACGTGAAACGAAAAAATTGCGCAGGTCTTAAATCCCTGTCCAGCAAGACGGTGCGTCGAAGCGCAAACCGTTGCTGGTTTCGACCCAGGAGGATCCCATGAAGACGCTTCCGCTGCTCGCCACGAGCTGCCTTGCCCTGTCCATCGGCTTGTCGGCCGCCGTCGGGGCCACTGCGGCACCAGGCGGCAACAGCACCGGCGCGGCGAACAAGGACTACGCCAAGCTGTCGATCGACGGCGCGCACGCCTTTCAGGATGTCGGCCTTGCGCGGCTGGCGATCTTCGACGGCAAGCCCGGCATGGCGGTCAAGCTCGTCTCCGATGCGCAGGCGGCGATCGGGCGGGCCATGAACGACGACACGGTGTTCATGAAGGCGGAAGCGGATCTGAAGCCGGGCAAGACGCCTACCGGCAACGCGGCGACTTCGGCCAGCGGATCCGGGTCCACCACCAAGATCGCTTGGGTGCCGATCGACGGCGAGCTGGCGCTCGACGAGACGCTGGCGCCCACGCCGGAGAAGAATGCTGCCGTCGCCGAGGCGAACGAGCATCTGCGTAAGGGCGAACCCGACAAGGCCCGCGAGGTTCTGAAGGTCGCCTCCGTCACCGCCGACTATACGCTGGCGGTCGCTCCGCTGCAGCAGAGCACGACGGACATTGCTCAGGCGTCGAAGCTGCTGGTCAGCAAGGATTATTACGGCGCCAGCCAGGCGCTGCGGCAGGCGCAGGACGGCGTCCGCTACGACACCACCGTCGTGCACGATGTTGACGGACAATCCGCCGCCGCGCCGGCCAAGAGCGCGTCGAACGGCTAGCCTCGACCGCGCGGCCGGGGATCCGCGCCTGCTAGGTCGCCTGAACAGGGCGCACGGCAGGACGGGACTTGACGACGCCGGGGGCGGGAGACAGGGGACAGCCGATGCAGTCTCCCTTGTCCCCTGCCGCAACAGCAGAGCGGCTTCGGCGCCTTCGCCGGCGCCCCCCTCTTCTCCCGGCAGCTGTGGCTACGCCGGATCGTCTGGTGGGTCGGTGCCATCCTGATTGGGCTGGCGGCAATTCTGTTTGCTGACGCTGCCGATCGGGCCGACCATTTCCGGCGCATGACCTCCGTCCGGAACCCGGCTTGGGTGCTCCTGCTGGCGCCGGTTGGCCTGACGCTGTCCGCCTGGCTGACCCGCAGCGCCTTCCGGGGCGCCCAGGGCAGCGGCATCCCGTAGACCATCGCCGCCCTGCACCTCCAGCACGAGGCACCGGTCGACCGGGTGCTCTCGCTGCGGATCGCGTTCGGCAAGATGCTGCTGACCGTGCTCGGCATCGTTTCTGGCGCCTCGATCGGCCGCGAGGGTCCGACGGTGCAGGTCGGCGCCTTCATCATGCATGCGCTCGGCCGGGCTCTGCGACTGTCGGAGGTGGCAACACGCCGCGCTCTCAT
The DNA here is from genome assembly GCA_964242425.1 of uncultured Acetobacteraceae bacterium. Taxonomy (GTDB): domain Bacteria; phylum Pseudomonadota; class Alphaproteobacteria; order Acetobacterales; family Acetobacteraceae; genus Lichenicola. The sequence goes on from CAXTCK010000207.1 coordinate 5,093, forward strand.
CCGGCCGGTAGCGCCGCCGGCATCTCGGCTGCCTTCAACACCCCGCTCGGCGGCATCGTGTTCGCGATCGAGGAGCTGAGCCACTCCTTCGAGGCCGGCACCAGCGGCACCATGCTAACCGCCGTGATCCTGTCCGGCGTCACCAGTCTGGCCCTGGTCGGCAACTACACGTATTTCGGTCACACCACGGCCACCTTGCCGATCGGTGCCGCCTGGATCGCGGTGCTCGCCTGCGGCCTGCTCGACGGCGTTTCCGGCGGGGCGTTCAGCGCCCTGCTGGTCCGCATGTCGGGCGGCCTGACCGGCCGCGCCGGCGCCTTCGTGCGCGACCGGCCCATCCTGTTCGCCGCCCTGTGCGGCTTGGTGCTGGCCCTGATCGGCCTCGCCTCGCACGGCACCAGCTACGCCGAAGCCCGCCATCTGGTGGACGGCTCGGTGCATTTTCCCGCCAGCTTCTTCGCCTGGAAGTTCGCGGCCTCGCTGGTGTCGTATTGCAGCGGCATCCCAGGCGGAATCTTCGCGCCATCGCTGTCGGTCGGCGCCGGCATCGGCGGCTGGATCGCCGTGTACCTGCCGCACAGCCCGCCCGGCGCGGTCGTGCTGCTCGGCATGGTGGCCTATATTTCGCAGCCGTGGTGCAGGCGCCGCTGACGGCTACCGTGATCGTCATGGAGATGACCGACAACCAGGGGCTAACGGTGCCGCTGCTCGCGACATCGTTCCTCGCCTACGGCGTGTCGCGCCTCGTCAGCCGTCGGGCGCTTTACGGTGCGTTGGCGCAGCGCTTCCTGCTGGCAATCGAGCCATCGTCGCGCACGAGCGCCAGC
>CAXTCK010000208.1:0-5890 GCA_964242425.1 uncultured Acetobacteraceae bacterium
GTGGCCGACCGCGCCGCCGAGCTCGCCATGCGCGCGGTGCTGTTTGAACGCGTGCCGGAGGCGGGCATCCTGGGCGAGGAGTTCGGGCTCCAACGGCCCGGTGCGTCCCTGCGCTGGGTGCTGGACCCGATCGACGGCACGCGCGCCTTCATCACCGGCCGCCCCACCTTCGGGATACTGGTCGGCCTGCTGTGGAACGGCGTGCCCGTGCTGGGGGTGATCGACCAGCCGGTCACCGGCGAGCGCTGGACCGGCGTGTCCGGCCGTCCGACCCGCTTCGCTGGCCGCTTCGGCGGCGTCCCGGGCACCCGTTCCTGCCCCGCGTTGCACCAGGCCGAGCTGTCCTGCACCGATCCTGCGATGATGGACGGCGCCACCCGTCCCGGCTTCGACGCGCTGGTGCGGGGCGTGCGCCGCATCTCCTGGGGCGGCGATTGCTACGCCTATGGGCTGCTGGCGCTGGGCCAGATCGACGTGATCGCCGAGCGCGACATGAAGGTGTGGGACTGGGCGGCGCTGGTGCCGGTGATCGAGGGCGCCGGCGGCTGCGTCACCGACTGGTCCGGCCGGCCGCTCCGCGACGGCGGCGACGGCAGCGTGCTGGCATTGGGCGACCCCGCGCTGCTGGACGCCGCCCGATCGCTGCTCGGCAGCCGATGAGGGCTTGTCCGGCGCCCCGTGCTACACGCACCGCCCGTCCGTCGGAGCATCCCCATGGCCAGTCCGCTTTCCCTGCCCAAGGACCGCATACGCATCCTGCTGCTCGAAGGGGTGCACGAGAGCGCGGTGTCGCTGCTGGCGACCAGCGGCTACGCTTCCGTCACCCGCCATGCGGGCGCCCTGGAAGGTGACGCGCTGGTGCGCGCGCTGGAGGGGGTGCACGTGGTCGGCATCCGCTCGCGCACGCAGCTCACCGCCGACATCGTCGCCGGCGCCGACAAGCTGATCGCGATCGGCTGCTTCTGCATCGGCACCAACCAGGTGGCGCTGCATGCCGCCGCGATCCGGGGCATCCCCGTGTTCAACGCTCCCTACAGCAATACCCGAAGCGTCGCCGAGCTGGTGATGGGCGAGATCGTGATGCTGCTGCGCCGCATCTTTCCCAAGTCGGTGTCCGCCCATGCCGGCGGCTGGGACAAGTCGGCGGCGGCGAGCTGGGAGGTGCGCGGCAAGACGCTCGGCATCGTCGGCTACGGCAGCATAGGCAGCCAGGTGTCGGTACTCGCCGAAGCGTTCGGCATGAACGTGCTTTATCATGACACGGTGTCCAAGCTCGGCCACGGCAACGCCCACGCGATGCCCACCCTGCACGAGCTGCTCGGGCGCAGCGACGTGGTCAGCCTGCACGTGCCGCAGACCGCGGAAACCGACGGGCTGATCGGCGAGAACGAGATCCGGGCGATGAAGCCGGGCTCGTTCCTGCTCAACAACGCGCGCGGCAGCGTGGTGGACCTTCATGCGCTCGCCGCCGCCCTGGACGATCGCCATCTCCTGGGCGCCGCGATCGACGTGTTCCCGCATGAGCCCGGCAGCAACGCCGAGCGCTTCTCCTCGCCGCTGCAGAACCGCGACAACGTCATCCTGACCCCGCACATCGGCGGCTCGACCGCCGAAGCGCAGGAACGCATCGGGGTCGAGGTGGCGGCCAGGCTGATCGAGTACAGCGACGTCGGCGCCACGCTTGGCGCGGTCAACTTCCCGCAGGTGCAGCTGCCGCCCCGCGCGCGCGGCACGCGCTTCATGCACGTGCATCGCAACACGCCCGGCATCCTGCGCCGCATCAACGAGATCTTCTCCGAGGCCGGCATCAACATCGCCGCCCAGTTCCTGCAGACCGACGGCGAGCTCGGCTACGTGGTGGTCGAGGCGGAAAGCGACCGCGGCGACGACATGGCGATCCTGGGCCGGCTGCGCACGCTGGACGGCACCATACGCGCCCGGCTGTTGTATCAGCGCTAGGCCAACTTCACCGAACCTTAAACGTTCTCCGGCACGGTGCCCGCTGCGAACAATCGGAGCACCGAAGTGCCGCGCGAACTCCGCAAGATCATCTTCACGGCGGAGGAGCTGGTTCACGCCGTCAAGAGCTATGACCGGGTGACCGACGAGTTCCTGCCTCCGGGCGAAGTGCGCGCGGTCCGGGTCGAGCAGCAGGGCGGCGTGCGGCTGGTCGTGTCGCTCCAGCTGGGCACGTCACGCACCGTCGGCGCCATGGACATCAACGTGTCGCCCGAGGACGTCATCGAGCTGCTGATACGCGCCTGCCTGGAGAACAACATTCCCATCCCGCGCCGCGCCGACAAGTTCCTGGCCGTGGTGGACGGCGACCTGGCGATGGTGATGGACATCGTCGACGAGGACGCGTCCGGCGTGCCGACGCAGCAGACATACTTCCCGGCCCGGCGCCGGGCGGTGTGACCAAGCCCTTTCTGCAGCGACCCGTTCCGCATCGACGGGCTGCATCAACCAAGCCTTAAGCCCGATGCGTCATCTTCGGTCTCCTCCACCGGAGCCGTTGCATGACCATCGCCTGCGTCCAGAGCTTCGCCTTTTCCGGAATAGATGCCGTGCCGGTCGAGGTGCAGGTGCAGATCTCCAACGGGCTGCCCGCCTTCCTGATCGTGGGCTTGGCCGACAAGGCGGTTGGCGAGGCGCGGGAACGGGTGCGCGCGGCCCTGACCGCCATGGGCCTGGCGCTGCCGCCCAAGCGCGTGCTGATCAACCTGGCCCCGGCCGACCTGCAGAAGGAAGGCAGCCATTTCGATCTGGCGATCGCGCTCGCGGTGCTGGCGGCGATGGAGGTGCTGCCGCGCCTGGAGGTGGCGGGCTACGCCGCCATCGGCGAGCTGTCGCTGGACGGCCGGATCAACCCGGTCAGCGGCGTGCTGCCAGCCGCGATCGGCGCCTCGGCGCAGGATCTCGGGCTGATCTGCGCCCAGAGCCAGGGGGGAGAGGCGGCCTGGGCCGGCCGGATCGAGGTGCTGGCGACGCCGGACCTGCTGTCGCTGGTCAACCACTTCCGCGGCGTGCAGGTGCTGGAGCCGCCGGTGCCGCCCGGCGTTGCCGATCGCGGCCGGTTCCCGGACCTGTCCGAGGTCAAGGGCATGGAAACCGCGAAGCGGGCGCTGGAGATCGCCGCCGCCGGAGGCCACAGCCTGATGATGATCGGGCCTCCCGGTGCCGGCAAGTCGATGCTGGCGGCGCGGCTTCCAGGCCTGCTGCCGGACCTGTCCGCCACCGAGGCCCTGGAGGTCACCACCATCCACAGCATCGCCGGCCTGCTCGAGGACGGGCGCCTCCTGACGCGTCCGCCGTTTCGCGAGCCGCACCATTCGGCGAGCCAGGCGGCGATCGTCGGCGGCGGCCCGCGCGCCAAGCCCGGCGAGGTCAGCCTGGCGCATCGCGGCGTGCTGTTCCTGGACGAGATGCCCGAGCTGCCGCGCCAGTCGCTGGAAGCGCTGCGCGCGCCGATCGAAACCGGGCGCACCACCGTGGCTCGCGCCGCCGGCCACCACACCTACCCCGCCCGGTTCCAGCTGGTGGCGGCGATGAACCCGTGCCGCTGCGGCCATCTCGGCGATCCCGGCCGCGAATGCCGTCGCGCGCCGCGCTGCGGCGAAGAATACATGGCCAAGATCAGCGGGCCGATGCTCGACCGCATCGACCTCACCGTGGAGATGCGCCCGGTGGCCGTGTCGGAACTCTCGCGCGCGCCGGTGGGAGAACGGAGCTGCGACGTCGCGTCGCGCATCGCCTGCAGCCGCAGGAGGCAGCACGATCGGCAGGACGGGCTGTGCAACGCCGAGACCGCGCCCGAACGGTTCGCGCTGAGCGAGGAAGCCCGCGTGCTCAGCGAGCAGGCCGGGGACCGCCTGCAGCTGTCCGCCCGCGGCTTCACCCGGCTCCTGCGCGTGTCCCGCACCATCGCCGACCTCGAAGGCTGCGACTCGGTGCAGCGCCCGCACGTCGCCGAAGCCCTGGGTTATCGCCGCCGGACACATCCCTGACGTTTCGGTGACCACGGAACAAAACGGGTACTGAGCCGTTCGACGAACCATGAGCACAAACCCGAAGAACGACCCGGTGGACGAGCAGGATGTTCCGTCGAACACCGTCAAGAACCCCGATGACTGGACCACCGGCAAGGAGTCCATGACCGGCGCCCAGGCGTCCTATCTCAAGACCCTGTCGGAGGAGGCAGGCGAGCCGTTCGACGAGACCCTGAGCAAGGGCGACGCGTCCAAGCGGATCGACGAGCTTCAGTCGGCCACCGGACGCGGCAAGAACCACTAGCCGTCCAGGTTCGCGTCGCCTCAGGCAGAGGCGGCGCGAAGCACCGCCAGGCCGCCTTCGAGGTCGCCGATCAGTTCTTCCGGTGCTTCCAGCCCAACATGCAGACGAAGCGCCGGTCCCACAGATTCGGACCCCGGCGGAACCGCGGTGCGGCTAATCGTCCCTGTCGTCGGCAGCACCAGGCTTTCAAAGCCGCCCCATGATGCGCCGAGCCCGAATACCCCCAGCGCCGCCACCATGTCCTCCACCGCGGCGGGCGTGTAGCGGTCGCTGAACACCACGCCGAACAGGCTGGATGCCCCCCGGAAATCGCGTGCCCAGAATGCATGCCCCGGGCACTCCGGCAGTGCCGGGTGCAGCACGGTCGCAACCTCCGGCCGCTGCTGCAGCCAGCGCGCCACGATCAGGGCCGAACGGGATTGCCGCTCCAGGCGCACGCCCATGGTGCGCAGCCCGCGCAGCGTCAGCCAGCAATCGTCGGGCGACGCATACTGGCCGATCTGCACCACCGAATCGCGCAGCACCACCCAGTCCGCCTGGTCGACCACGGTCACGGCACCCAGCACCGTGTCGGCGTGTCCCGCCGCATACTTGGTCAGGGCCTGGATCGACACGTCCACGCCGTGCTCGAAGGGCTGGAACACGTGGATGCCCCAGGTGTTGTCCAGCATCAGCTTGGCGCCGTGCTCGTGCGCCACGCGCGCCAGCATCGGCACGTCCTGCACCTCGAAGCTGTGGCTGCCGGGGCTTTCGGCAAACAGCACCTGAGTGGTCGAGCGCATCAGCCCGTGCAGGCTGTCGGCGTCGATCATCGGGTCGTAATAGGTGGTCTCGATGCCGAGCCGCCGCAGCATGCTGTCGCAGAACCGCCGCGTCGGGCCGTACACGCTGTCGGGCATCAGGCAGTGGCCGCCGGCGCCCAGGAACGCGAGCAACGGCGTGGTGCAAGCGGCCAGCCCGGACGACACCACCTGGGTATGCCGCCCGCCCTCGATCGCCGCGACCGCTTCTTCCAAAGCCGACTGGGTCGGCCCGCCCATCGCGCCGTAGATCAGGGCGTGCTCGTAGCGCTGCGCCGAGCGGGCGCGCATCGCGTCCATGCTTTCGTAAAGCACGGTCGACCCGCGCGACACCGGCGGGTTGACAAAGCCGGGCCCGGTGCCGGACGGCCGGGCGAGCCGCACCATCTTCGCCGTGAGGTCTGACCAGTTGTCGTCGGGCACCGGGCCGTCGTGCTCGCCGCCGCTCACCGGCCGGCTCCGGTCTGCCTGGGAACCGGCGCCTGCGCCCATTCGGTCCACGAGCCGTCATACAGCGCGCCCGGCTCGAGGCCGGCCACCACCAGACCCAGCGATAGCACCGACGCCGTCAGGCCGGAGCCGCAGCTGGTGACCACCGGATCTCCCTCGCCCACGCCCGCCGCCGCGAAGCGCGCGCGCAGCTCGTCGCGGGGGCGGAAGCGCCCGTCGCCGGTCAGCAGCTCGCCGAACGGCAAGCTGACGGAACCCGGGATGTGCCCGCCGGCAAGGCCAGCGCGGGGCTCCGGAACGCTGCCCTCGAACCTGCCGCGGCTGCGGGCGTCCAGCAGGCGGGGCGC
>CAXTCK010000209.1:0-3467 GCA_964242425.1 uncultured Acetobacteraceae bacterium
CGCGTTGAAGCCGGTGCCGGTTCCCGCGGACGCGGCCGCTTCCCGGCGGCGGCGGCCCCGCGCCATGCCGTAGCGCGCGGTGCGTCGCGCGCCGCGTCCCACCGCACGCCATTCGCCTGCAGACAGGCCGAGGCAGAGCGGCACCAGGACCAGGGCCAGCAGCAGCGCCATGAGCCAGATCGCGATCCCGCCGACGGGGCCGAGCACCCCTCGTCCGGCCTCGATCGCGGCCCGGCCCAGGGTCACCCCCACCGACCCGCCCGGTCCGGCGGCACCCGGCCAGCCGGGCCGGAGGTCCGGCTGCGCGTCGTGGCCCAGCAGCACCGGCAGGCCGGCCAGCACCGCGCCCGCCACGGGAAGCGCGCACACGAGCGACACCAGCCGCACCGTCAAGCTGCCCAGGCCGCCGCGCGACGCGATGCGCCAGGCCCAGGCCAGCAGCGCCAGCACCGGCAGCCCGCCCGCCAGGCCGAAATACTGCAGCATCAGGTCGGCATAGGCGGCGCCGACCGGCCCGGCCAGGTTGCTGGTCTGCACGGTGGTAGCGGTGTCTGGCGACGGATCGCGCGGGTTGTAGCTCGCGAGCGCCACGAGCATGGCGACCGCGAGCCCGGCCAGCAGCAGGCCGCCAAGCTCGGCCAGCCGCCGGCGCATCAGCGCCTGCAGCTGCGGCGAGGCGAACCGCTCCGGGATCAGGCGGCTGCGTAGGGCGACGTGCATGGGCGCGGTTCCAGCCTTCCTTCGCGGATCGGATGAAGCATAACCCGGAAGCGCTTGGCGGAAGAAGCGTCCAGGCGGGTTGTCCTGCGCCGTGTTCCCGTTTCGGGCGCTCCGGGACAAGGCGGTGGATCTGTGGAACAGTTGCCCGCGCACGAACAGCGAGGAGGTCGTCGTGTCGCTCCATGGTGGTTCGTCGCCCGGCGGAGAGTCTGGCCCGGGTTGGACGCGTCCCGGGTCCGGCCCGACGGTCGTCAGGTCGCTCGAGGGCGCCCGCCTGGTGATGTCCCCGCTCCGTTCGGTCGACGGCGAGCTTTTTCTTTCCCTGGGCGGCGACAGGTTCTGCGCGCTGCGCCAGCCCGACGGCGAGACGCTGCCGCCGCTGCTGCCGGACTGGACCGTGGACGCCCTCTACCTCGGCTGTCCCCGCGTGCCCTGGCTGAAGCTCAGGCACAAGGGCGGCGCCGTCGCTGACTGGTTCCTCGACCGGAATGGCAGGCTGGTCGCGAACGTGTACGACGGCCTGAAGGCGGTCGAGCGCGGCTGGCTCGCCGCCCATGCAAGGGACCTGTTCGCGCTCCCGCCCGGACCCGAGCGCGAGGAAGCGTTTGCCGCCTACCGGATCATGAACCCGGTGGTGCGCGGCGTCCTGGAGCAGATGATCCCGCCGCCGAGCCACGTCGTGGGCGGCGAGCAGGTCCGCCTGCTGCTGCTCGCGACGCAGGCGCTGGCGGGAACCGCCTCGCCGCCTGCCTTCGTGAGGCAGGTCGAGCTCCTGCTGCCGGCGGGCGGCCCCGCCCCGTGCCTCGGTCCGGGCTGGACCCTGGAAGACGGGCGGGCGTGGTCGACCGGCATCTCCAGCAGCATCGCCCTCGACGGGCTGGTGCCGATGGGCCGCCACCAGGTCCGGGTGTCGTTGCGCGACTGCCAGAACAGCATGCTGCTGTGGATGTGGGCCAACGACCGGCTGGTCGGCTCGGCGCAGATCGACCTGCGCTGGCGGCAGGAGGTGACGACCTTGTGCTTCTGGATACCGCCGGAATGCGTGCCCACGGGCCGGCTGGAGCTGTGCCTGCGCCTCGACCGCGTCCTGCCGACCGCGCGGAACTACGCCCTCGACGCGCTGAGCCTGTCGGGCTTCGACGACGACTTGCCGGCGTTGCCCGATACCCCCGACCTGCTCGCGCGGTTCGAGGGGATCGGCGACAACTGCCAGTTCGGCAACGTTCAGCGCCACTGGGGCATCGAGCCGCTCGGCCTGCTCCGCTTCGCGGGCGTCCGCGACCTCCACCGCCTGTTCACGTCCCGCTTTGCCGGCCTGGGCGAGCCCGGAAGCCTGGTCGCCTACCTGGCGGGGTCGGAGTACCAGATACGCGACCACGACTACGGGCTGTTCTACCACACGTTCCGATACGAGAACGAAATCACGGTGGAAGCGGTGCTGGCCGAGAACGAGCTGAAGATACGCTACCTGATCAGGAAGCTGGTCGAGGACCTCGAGGACGGGGAGAAGGTGTTCGTCTACCGCCGGTTCGTGGAGGACGACCTCCCGACGGTGGCCGAGCTGCACCGTGTCCTGCGTGGCTTCGGCCCGGTGAAGATGCTCTGGGTGACCACGGGCGTCCCCGGACGAGCGCCGGGCGAGGTGGAATGGGCCGGTCCCGACCTGCTGCGCGGCTACCTGGCCGATGACGCCAGCAACGATCCGTCCATCTTCGACCCTGACCACTGGATCAGCCTGCTGCGCAACGCGTTCACGGCGTTCCACCGGCCGGACCGGACGCGTCCGTCCCCGCTGACGCTCTAGCCATCCGTCCCGCTGACGCTCCGGCCGTCCGTCCCGGTCCCGGTCTCAATCCTGGCGCCGAGCCCGTCGACGAAGCGTCCGATCGCGGCAAGCGCGCCGTCGAGATGGAGGCGGAAATTGTCCAGCGCCGGATCGCCAGGCGCGCCCTCGACCAGCCGCAACGCGCCCGGCACGTCGGTGACCAGCTCCGGGTCGACGAACGCCACCGGCGTGGGGTCCTCCATGTAGCGTGGCGCGTCGTAGATGCGCAGCGCCTCGCGGTGCAGGAGGTTGGTGCGGTTGCTGAGCACGAAGCCCGGCTTGTTGCACACCCAGCGATACTTCGCGAGGCTGGCGCCCCAGATCGACACGAAGCCGTCGCTGGACGCGGTCCAGGCCAGGCTGGTCGCCATCCCGGCGCCGATCGTGTCGAGGATCGTGACCGGCTGCCCGGCGTGGAACGCGCGCAGAGCCGACACCAGCTCCCGCTCCACGTCGATCGGGCGCCGCCGCGCCGCGTCCTCCCCGTGGCTGCCGAGCAGCACCGCTTCGCCCTCGACCCGGGCGTTGTGGCCGTCGAACACGAGCACGAGGCCCGGATGGCGCCTGGCCAGGAAGCCGACGATCCGCCGGAGGGTGCCGTCCAGGTCGTCCAGGGTGCGGTTCTCGACACGCAGCCCGATCACGATCACCAGGGGATGGCCGAGTTCCGCCAGCGTGTCGCGCACGCGCTGCGCCGCCGGGAGGCCGTCGACGTGGCCCAGGATACGCCGGCGCAGGGCGGCCGACACGAACTCGTCGGTCGCGCGCAGGACGAACAGGCCGCTGTCGTAGGCGTGGGCGGCCAGCTCCTCGCCGGAGCGGACGCCGCGCTCGACCTTTCCGCACAGCTCGGGAAACAGCGCGTCGATCGGGCCATACAGTTCGGCGCCGCGTTCCGCATCCAGGACGATCCAGTCGGGCA
>CAXTCK010000209.1:3567-5721 GCA_964242425.1 uncultured Acetobacteraceae bacterium
GCGGTCGGGCATGGCCCGTACCATCCGCTCGATGCCGCTCAGCTCGTTCCAGAGCTGGTGGCCGAGATGCAGGCCGGGGGGGCCGCGCATGACGCTGGCGAACCGGGTGGCACCCCGCCGGAGATAGGGAACCAGCAGGTCCGCCCAGCGGATCGCGTGCTCGGCGAACCAGTGCGGCAGGCTCGGCGCCAGCAGCCGTCCCAGGTCGTGCTGCGGCTCGCCGTGCGTCGCCAGCAGTCCCAGCGCCGGGAACCACATTCCGGCGATCCGGGACAGGTGGTCGGCGACCAGAACAAGGAACACCAGCCCGTGGCGCTCGTCGGCGAAGCGGTAGGCGAAGTGGAAGTCGTCGAGCACGATGCTGCCCTGGGCATGGAGCGCGTGGCCATCCACCGGGCTCGGCCAGTGGAGGCGTCCGCTCGACACGAAGCCGACGATGCGGTCCTGCCAGGTGCCGTCCAGGCCGCGGCGCAGGTGGTCGCGGTCCACCGCCCGCATCCGCCCGTGCTCGTCGGGAAAGACCAGCGAGCGCTGCATCAGCCCGTCGACCTCCCGGACCACGGGACGGGCGGCGAGCTGGTCGAGGCACAGGCTGCCGATCGCCGCCCTTGTCGCCGGGTTGACCCGCAGGAACGCCGTCATGCGGTCGTCCAGCGCCGGCACCACGCGTTCCAGGACCTGGTCCATCAGCGCGCGAAGCAGCGGCAGCGCCTTCAGCTTCAGCAGGACGGCCAGCTCCGCGGGCAGGCGGTGCGGATGGTCGCCCATCATCTGCATCCGGTGGTCGAGGAACCAGGTGGCGCGCGTGCCGGCGTCCGGGTTCGCCAGCTCGAGCAGCAGCAAGGGCGCGAAGCCGGTGAACAGCGTGTCGGCGCGCCAGCCGGGCATGAACGCCTGCACCGGCTGGTCGCCAACAAGCAGCGGCACGGTATCGCTGGGCACCCGGACGGTTGGGCGGGCGTGCAGGCGGACGTGGAAGCCCCCATCGACCACGACAAGCGGGTCGTCGACCAGGAACGGGTCGTCCGGCACCGCAGCAGGGGTCATCGACGAAGCTCCATGGCCGCCATCATGCCCGGCTCCCGTGGCGGTGCAAACGAGGCACCACCAGCGGGCCCCGGCGACCGGCCGCAGCGCCGCCGGCGCCTGTGTCCGGCACACCGGCGCACCGGCCGACCCGGCCTCAGCCGGCAGGAGCCGACAGGCGCCAGACGCACAGCCGCGCCGCGCCGTGCGAACGCTCCGCCAGCAGCGGCAGGAGCGTCGGAACCGGCTCCCCGGCCGCGACCTCCGCCACCGCCAGCGCGTTTCGCGCCACCCAGCCCGACGACACCAGCGCCGACAAGGCGGGCGCCACCAGGCCGGCGCCGTAGGGCGGATCGAGGAACACCAGCCCGGCATCGCCCCAGCCGGGACGCGGTGCCGGCGGACGCAGCGCGTCGCCGGCCAGCGCCAGGGCGCGCGTCGCCATCCGGCAGCCGGCGATATTGGCGCGCGCACAGGCGAGCGCCGCCCGGTCGCGCTCCAGGAACATCGCGCGCGCGGCACCGCGGGACAGCGCTTCCAGCCCGAGCGCGCCGGTGCCGGCGAACGCATCGACCACGCCGCCCTGCAGCGCGTCGCCGCGCCAGGGCGCGTGGCTGAGCATGTCGAACAGCGCCTGCCGCACCCGGTCCGCGGTGGGGCGGGTGGCCGACGCGGGCACCGACAGGACGCGGCCGCGCAGGGTGCCGGCGATGATGCGCATGGACCGGCTTCAGCCCCGCGTCACGCCTTGGGCAGCTGCTCGCGCAAGACCTTGCCGGTGACCTCCTCCAGCTCCGAGCGACGCAGCTCGCTGAGCTGGAACGGGCCGTAGGAGGTGCGTATCAGCCGGCTGACGTGGAAGCCCAGGCTGGTCATCACCCGCCTGATCTCGCGGTTGCGGCCTTCGCGCAGCGCCACGGTGATCCACGCGTTGTCGCCCTTGACGCTGTCGAGCCCGGCCTCGATCGAGCCGTAGCGCACGCCGTCCACCACCGGGCCGCGTGCCAGCTCGCGCAGCTGGCGCTCGTCCACCTGCCCGAACACGCGCACCCGGTAGCGCCGGATCCAGCCGTTCGACGGCAGCTCCAGCTGCCTGGCCAGCGCGCCGTCGTTGGTCAGCAGCAGCAG
>CAXTCK010000210.1:0-5695 GCA_964242425.1 uncultured Acetobacteraceae bacterium
GCGCACGCTTGGAAAGCGTGTGTGCGTGAAAGCGTACCGTGGGTTCGAATCCCACACTGTCCGCCAGACCGGGGCGATCAGCGCAAGGCCGGATCGGCACCGAGCGGCGCATGATCCAGGTGCGGCAGCACGGTGCGGGCGAACAGGTCGCATTCCCGAGCATGGGGATAGCCGGACAGGATGAAGGCCTCGATGCCGAGCGCCCGGTAGGTCTGCAGCTTGGCGAGCACCTGGTCCGGGTTGCCGACGAGCGCTGCGCCGCACCCGGACCTCGCCCGGCCGATGCCGGTCCAGAGCGTGTCCTCGACGAAGCCCTCGTCATCGGCATCGTCGCGCAGCTCGGCCTGGCGCCTGACGCCGGCCGAGCCGCTGTCGAGCGACCTGTTGCGGATCGCCGTCCCGGCGTTCGGGTCGAGCCTGGACAGCAGGCGGCGTGCGGCCTCCCGGGCCTCGGCTTCGGTTTCCCGGACGATGACATGCACCCGGTAGCCGAAGCGGAGCCGGCGTCCGTGGCGCGCGGCCCTGGCGCGCAGATCGGCGATGATCGCGGCCACCGCGTCCAGGCGGTCGGGCCACATCAGATAGACGTCGGCGCCGGCAGCCGCGGTGTCCCGGGCCGCCTCCGACAGGCCGCCGAAATAGAACAGCGGTGCTGGCGACCCGGGCGGACACAGGCGAGGTGGCGATAAGCCAAGCCGGTAGAACTCGCCCCGGTGATCCAGCTCCGACCCCGACAGCAGCGTGCGCATGATGTGCATGCATTCGAGCGTGCGGCGATAGCGCGGCGCGCTGTCCAGCGTCTCGCCGGGCAGGTCGCTGGAGATGATGTTGACCGACAGGCGGCCTCCCAACATCTGCTGCAGCGTCGCCAACTGACGGGCCTGCTGCGGCGGCCACATCTCGCCGCACCGGATCGCCGCCAGCAGCCGGATCGTGCGGGTCAGCGGCGCCATCCCGGCCGCGAACGCGATCGTGTCGATGCCCAGCGCATAGCCGGACGGCAACAGCACGCTGTCCAGACCGCCGGTTTCGGCAGACAGCACGATGTCGCGGCAGTGTGCGAAGCTGGAGGCCAGCCGCGCGTCCGGAACGCCCAGAAACTCGTAGTCATCGTCGCACAGGGCCGCGAACCAGCTCACCTCGCACGGTCCCATGGATCCCGGTGCCACGCCCATCAACGGCCCTCTGCGACCTGGCGCACGTCGTGTTCGCGCCTGTGCCGGCATGCTATCACCCGCACATCCTGACGGCGAGGCACGCATGCGGTTCGGTCTGATCGGCACCGGCCTGATGGCGCAGGAGCATATCCGCAATCTCAGGCTGATCCCCGAGGCGCGGATCGTTGCGTTGGCCGATCCGGTCCCATCCTCGCTCGACTGGGCGAGGCGCACGCTCGGCCGGGATGCGGACGGCGTGCAGGCGTTCGCCGACGTCACGGCGATGCTGCGCGGTCCGGCACTCGATGCGGTGATCGTGGCGTCGCCGAACTTCACCCATCATGCGGTGCTGCAGCCGCTGCTCGACACCGCCCTGCCCATCCTCTGCGAGAAGCCGCTCGCGACCACGGTGGCCGACGCGCGCGACATCGTGCGTCGTGCGGCCAGGCGCGACGCGGTGTTCTGGGTCGGCATGGAATACCGCTTCATGCCGCCGCTGCAGCGGTTCATCGCGGACCTGCACCAGGGCCGGGCCGGCCGCCTGCAGCGGATCGCCATGCACGAGCACCGGTTCCCGTTCCTGCCCAAGGTCGGCGACTGGAACCGGTTCAGCCGCTACACCGGGGGGACGATGGTTGAGAAATGCTGCCATTTCTTCGACCTGATGCGCTGCATCATCGGCGCCGAGCCGGTGCGCGTGCATTGCTCCGGTGCGATGGACGTCAATCATCGCGACGAGCGCTACGGCGGCGCGGTTCCGGACATCATCGACAACAGCTTCACCACCATCGACTTCTCGAACGGCGTTCGCGCCATGCTCGACCTCTGCATGTTCGCCGAAGGCTCCGAGGAGCAGGAGCTGATCACCGCGATCGGCGATACGGCCAAGCTCGAGGTCGGCATTCCGAGCGGGCTGCTGACCTTCAGCCCGCGCGTGAAGCCGGGTGCGGAGAAGCGCGTCGAACGCACCCGGGTGGAGACCGATCCCTCGGTGCTCGCGGCAGGCCATCATCACGGCGCCACCTTCTATCAGCAGCGCGCCTTTCTCGACGCGATCGCCGGCACGGGTCCCGTCATGGTCGGCGCGCAGGACGGGCTGATCGCGGTGGCGATGGGTGTAGCGGCGGAGCTGAGTGCCCGCGAGCATCGCGTCGTCACGATGGACGAGGTTCTGGCCTGATCCGGTCTGCCGGCGCCAGCATCTGCATGGCGATCCAGGCCAGCGGATAGCCGAGCGCGCAGCCCAGGAACATCCATCCGAAGCTCGCCGCGTCCGTCACCAGCGCGCCGGCGATCCACAGGGTGGCGGTGCCGCCGAGATTGCCGCACAGCGCGCCGAACGACACCGCGCGACCGACCCGGCCTGCGGAGAACCGGTCTGCGGCGAAAGCAAAGACGTTGGTCGAGAACGCCTGGTGTGCGGCAAGTCCCAGCCCGGTCAGCAGCACCGCCAGGCTCAGCGACGCGGTGTGCGGCACCAGCACGATCGGCAGCACCAGCAGGGCGGCGAGCCCCATCACCAGGCGGCGGGCCCGCATCCGACCCTGTCGCGGACGCAGCCGGGCCAGCCCGTCGGTCGCGAGCCCGCCGGTCACAGCACCGGTCGCCGCCATGGCATAGATCGCGGCGATCGGCGGCCCCAGATGCCGCAGGTCGAGCCCATAGCGGCGATGAAAGAAGTCCGGCAGCCAGAACAGGAAGAACCACCAGCCCTGGTCGCTCAGCAGCTTCGCCACCGCCACCGCCCAGGCATTGCGGTCGCGCAGCAGCGGCACCGGCGACGTGTCCTCCGGCGGTCGCAGCGCCGCCGCGTCGTGCTCCATCGCAGCCAGCGGCATTGCCAGCCACAGCGCCAGGCAGACGAAGCCCGAGCCGCCGATCAGGGCGATGGTGCCCTGCCATCCGAGTGCTGGATACAGCGCGCTCGCCAGCAGCGGCGTCGCCATCGCGGCGATGTTGGGGGCCATGTTCAGCACCCCCATCATGGAAGAATGGCGGGCAGGCGGAAACAGCATCGCGACCGCCTTGATCCCGGCCGGGCCGCCGACCGCCTCGAAGCCGCCGAGTGCCGCACGGGCGGCGATGAACTGGTCGACCGTGCGGCACAGCGCATGCGCCATCGCGGCCGCGCTCCAGCCGCCGAGCCCGGCCGCGAAGCCCGCCCTGATGCCGGCCTTGTCGAGAAACCAGCCCGAGCCGAGCAGGGTGACGGCGACGCAGGCCTGGAAGGCGGTGGTCATCGCGCTGTAGTCGCCATTCCGCCAGCCCAGCGCCTGATCGAGCACCGGCTTGAGCAGCGCCAGGATCTGCCTGTCGGCATAGGCGACGATGGAGACCGCGAACAGCAACGCCATCAGCGCCGCCAGGCGCATGGACTCAGAAATCCTTGTGCAGGGTGAAGCCGCCATAACGCCCGTAATCGCGGGCGATGCCCTGGGTGACCCCGCCCAGGTTGCCGTCGGCGAGAACGTTGGCGTAGTGCTTGTTCAGCACGTTCTTCAGGATGCCGGTCAGGCGCCACTGGCGCGCATGGTCGACCAGCGACACGTTGACGTCCCAGAGCCCGTACGAGTCCTGGATCGTGTCGGCGGTCTCGTTGAGGGAATATTGCGTGCGGCTCTGCCACGCATAATCCGAGCCGACATCGAGATCGAAGTTCTGCGACAGCAGGACGAGGTAGTCGGCGCGAAGATCGAGCTTCCAGCGCGGGGCGAACGGCAACGGCTGGCCATTGACGTTGCAGCTGGTTGGAGCGCCGGCAGGGCAGTTGAACTGGTCGATATAGGCGTCGGTGTAGGCAGCGACGGTGCCCAGCGTCAGGTGCCGGATCGGCCGCGCACTCAGGTCCGCCTCCACGCCGCGGGTCGAGACGCTGCCGGCATTGATCAGGCGCGTCACGTTGGCGCCGGCGACGTTGTCGAGGAAGTTCGCCTGGTAGTTCTCGAACTCGCTCAGGAAGGCCGCGAGGTTCGCCGTCACCCTGCGATGCAGGAACTGCGACTTAAGGCCAATCTCGAACGAGTTGTTGGTTTCCGGCTTCAGTGCCGCTGTGTCGGTCTGCTGCATGTTGAAGAAGACGTTGTAGGCCGGACCCTTGTAGCCGCGCGAATAGGTGAAGTAGCTGATCGCATCGGGACCGAGATCATACTGCAGCCCGATCCGGTCGACATAGCCGTTATGGGCGGTCGAGCCGTTGCTGGCGAAGGACGGGCGCACGCCGGTGATGGCCACCGTGTTGGTCGCGTTGCGGTCGAAGTCGTAGGACAGGTCGTCGCGCAGCAGGCGCAGGCCGAGGATGGCATGCAGCGAACGGGTCAGGTTGACGTTGCCCTCCCCGAAGATCGCGTAGTTGTCGCCCGTGGTGCCGTAATCCGAGATCCCAAGATCAGTGTGCAGGCCGGTCGCGAGCGAGCGTGTGACCTGTCGTCCATAGGTCTCGGTATCGTCGGCGCGCAGGTAGTAGAGCCCGGCGACATAGTCGAAGAACCGGCCCTTCGGCGAGGCGATGCGCAGTTCCTGCGAGACCTGGGTGAAATCGAGGTCGCCGCGATCGGCGATCTCCGGCAGCTTCGGCGTGACCACGGCGACTTGGTCGTAGTCCTGGAACTGCGTGTTCTGCCAGCGGCGATAGGCGCTGATCGAGGTCAGGGTGTAGCCGCCCCCCAGCCGGCGATCCACCGTCACCGACGCGCCGCCGTTATTGTCGATGACCCGGCTGCGCAGGTTCTGGTTGATGTCGGTGTTGTCTCGTGACGGCACGATGCCGGCCTGCGACAGCGCGGCGGCGATCGGCGCGCTGCTGGTGATGACGTTGGTCGGGTAGGTGATCTGGTTGGCCGAAACGAACACGCCGTTCGGCACGGTGTCGTTGGAGCGCAGGTAGTCCAGCCCGAAGGTCACCTTGGTGTCCGCATCCGGCGTCCAGGCGAGGCGCACGCGGGCACCCTGGTGGCGGTAGCCGTTGACCGTCTTGTTGTCGAGCGTGTCGCGGACGTTGCCGTCGAAGCTGCCGTAGAGGACGTTGATCAGCCCGGTCAGGCGGCCGGGCACCAGCGTACCCGATACGCCGCCCTTCAGCCGGTACTCGTCGCCCGAGAAATAGGACGTGTCGGTATAGGCGTGGAAGGCCTCGGTCGGCTGGGTGGTGACGATGTTGACCACGCCCGCGGACGCGTTCTTGCCGAACAGCGTGCCCTGCGGACCGCGCAGCACCTCGACATGATCCAGATCAAGCAAATCGAGCGTCGCCTGTCCCGAGCGCGCCAGCACCACGCCGTCGATCACGGTGGAGACCGAGGGCTCCACCCCGGGGGAAGTGGAGATCGTGCCGATCCCGCGAATGAAGATCGTGCGGTCCTTGTTCGAGGTCGCGGTGCGGAAATCGGCACTCGGGACCTTCTGCAGCACGTCCTGCAGGCTGATCAGATTGTCCCGCGCCGCCTGCTGCCCGGTCACCACCGAAACGGCGATCGGCACCTTCTGCAGAGGTTCGGTGCGCCGCCTGGCGGTGACCGTCACCTGCTCCGGGTCCGCAGCCG
>CAXTCK010000211.1:0-5627 GCA_964242425.1 uncultured Acetobacteraceae bacterium
CGCATCCTGCACCGGCTGCGTCCCGCCGCGGTGGTGGGCTTCGGCGGCTATCCCTCGGTGCCGCCGCTGCTGGGCGCGCGGCTGCTGGGCCGTGCCCGGCCGTGCATCGTCCTGCACGAGGGCAACGCGGTGCTGGGCCAGGCCAATGCCCTGCTCGCCCGCTTCGCCGACGCGGTCGCCACCAGCTTCGACCGGGTCGCCCGCCTGCCTGCCGGCGCCAATGCCGTGCTGACCGGCATGCCGGTGCGGGCCGACATTGCCGCCGCCGCGCACAGCCCCTATCCGGACGCAACCGGAACGCTTCGCCTGCTGGTGTGGGGCGGCTCGCTCGGCGCGCGGGTGTTCGCCGACGTGGTGCCGCAAACGCTGGCAGCGCTTCAGCCCGCCTTGCGCGGCCGGCTGTCGGTGACGCAGCAGGCCAGGGCCGAGGACGTGGACCGGGTGCGCGCCGCCTATGCCGCCGCCGGGATCGACGCGGAGGTGGCGCCCTTCCTGCACGGCATCGCGTCCCGCCTGCAGGCGGCGCATCTGGTGATCGGCCGCGCCGGCGGCTCCTCGGTCGCCGAGCTGGCGGTGGTCGGGCGCCCGTCGATCCTGGTGCCGCTGCCGATCGCCGCGTCCGACGAGCAGACCGCCAACGCGTCGGCGCTGGTCGAGGCCGGCGGCGGCTGGATGCTGCGCCAGAACGAGCTGTCCCCGGACACGCTCGGCACGCTGCTGGCGGCCCTGCTGCCCGACCCGTCACGGCTTCGCGACGCGGCCGACGCCGCGGCACGTCTTGGCAGGCGGGACGCCGCCTCCACCCTGGCCGACCTGGTCGAGAAGCAGCTCACGATTTCGAGAGATTCCCGCTTGCATCTCGCGCCTGCAAGTCCCATCCCCGGTTCCGCCAGCCGGGAGATGCCAGCATGAGAGCCCTGCCCTTATCGATCGGCACCATCCACTTCGTCGGCATCGGCGGCATCGGCATGTCGGGCATCGCCCAGGTGCTGCACACGCTCGGCTACGCGGTGCAGGGCAGCGACATCGCCGAGGGCGCCAACGTGCAGCGCCTGCGCGACGCGGGCATCAAGGTGATGGTCGGGCACGACGCCGCCAACCTGGGCGACGCCCGCGTGGTGGTCACCTCCACCGCCGTGAAGCGCGACAACCCGGAAGTGGCGGCCGCCCGCGCACGCCTGGTCCCGGTGGTGCGTCGCGCCGAGATGCTGGCCGAACTGATGCGCCTGCGCTGGTCGATCGCCATCGGCGGCACGCACGGCAAGACCACCACCACCTCCCTGGTCGCCGCCGTGCTGGAAGCGGCCAAGCTCGATCCCACCGTGATCAACGGCGGCATCATCGAGGCCTACGGCACCAACACGCGCATGGGCGAAGGCGACTGGATGGTGGTGGAGGCCGACGAAAGCGACGGCTCCTTCCTGCGCCTGCCGGCCGTGATCGCCGTGGTCACCAACATGGACCCCGAGCACCTCGACCATTGGGGCACGCCGGAGGCGATGATGCAGGCCTACGACCAGTTCGTCGGCAACATCCCGTTCTACGGCTTCGCCGTGCTGTGCCTGGATCATCCCAACGTGCAGGGCATGATCCCGCGCCTGTCCGACCACCGCGTCATCACCTACGGCTTCAGCCCCCAGGCCGACGTGCGCGCCGAGCGCATGGTGGCCGACAAGCGCGGCGCCACCTTCGAGGTGATCGTCACCGACCGCACCCGCAACCGCAGCCGCAAGATGGGCCCGTTCCGCCTGCCGATGCTGGGCAGCCACAACGTGCAGAACGCGCTGGCCGCGGTGGCGGTGGCGGTCGAGATGGAGATCGACGAGAGCACCATCCGCTCCGCCTTCGCCGACTTCCGCGGCGTCAAGCGACGCTTCACCCGCACCGGCGAGGCGGGCGGCATCACCGTGGTGGACGATTACGGCCACCATCCGGTGGAGATCGCCGCCGTGCTCAAGGCGGCAAGGCAGGCCGGCGCCCGTGACGTGGTGGCGATCGTGCAGCCGCACCGCTATTCGCGCCTGCAAACGCTGTTCACCGAGTTCTGCACCTGCATGAACGACGCCGGCACCGTGATCATCGCCGACGTGTACGCCGCCGGCGAGGCGCCGATCGAGGGCATGGACCGCGACGGCCTGGTGGACGGGCTGCGCGCCTCCGGCCACCGCTCGGTGGTGCCGCTGCCGGGCCCGGAGCACCTGGCCGAGATGGTGCACGCGATCGCCCGGCCCGGCGACTTCGTGATCTGCCTGGGCGCCGGCAACATCACCGCCTGGGCGCAGGCGCTGCCCGCCCAGCTCATGTCGCTGCAGAAGAGCCGCGGCGGCCACGCGGCGTGAACGTCGTTCACGCCCAGCCCCCGGAGCGGCACGACGTGGCGACGGGCCTCGGCCGGCTGGTGCCACCGGCGCGCGGCCGCCTCGACCGGTCGGCGCCGCTGGGCGCGCAGACCTGGTTCGGCGTCGGCGGCGCGGCGGAGGTGCTGCTGCGCCCGGCCGATGCCGAGGACCTGTCGGGCTTTCTCGCCGCCCTGCCGCCGGAGCTGCCCGTCACCACCATCGGCAAGGCGTCCAACCTCATCGTCCGCGACGGCGGCCTGCCCGGCGTGGTGATCCGCCTCGCCCGCGGCTTCTCGGACATCGCGGTGGAAGCGGACGGTGTGGTGTGCGGGGCCGCCTGCCTCGACATGACGGTGGCCGAGCACGCCGCCGGCGCCGGCCTGCGCGGGCTGGAGTTCCTGGCCGGCATCCCGGGCTCGATCGGCGGTGCCGTGGCGATGAATGCCGGCGCCTACGGCGCGGAAATCACCGACGTGCTGGACTGGGCCGAGATCGTGAACCGCGAAGGCCAGTTCCTCCGGCTGCCGGTCGAGGCGCTCGGCTTCGCCTACCGCCGTTCCAGCCTGCCCGAGGGGGCGGTGGTGGTGCGCGTGCGCCTGCGCGGCGAAGGCACCGATCCGGCGATCCCACGCGCGCGCATCAACGAGATCCGCGCCGCCCGCGAAGCCTCGCAGCCGACCCGCGCCCGCACCGGCGGCTCCACCTTCCGCAACCCCGACCCGTCGCAGACTGCGTCCAGGGCCTGGCAACTGATCGACGAGGCCGGCTGCCGCGGGCTCCGCCTCGGCGGCGCGCAGGTCAGCGAGAAGCACTGCAACTTCCTGCTCAACACGGGCGACGCGTCGGCTGCCGACATCGAGGCGCTGGGCGAGGAAGTGCGCCGCCGCGTTTTCGACAGCTCGGGCATCGCGCTCGCCTGGGAGATCAAGCGGATCGGCGTACCGTCCGCGCAGGCGGTCGGCGCATGAGCGCGCTTCCCACCGTCGCGGTGCTGATGGGCGGCATCTCGTCCGAGCGCGAGGTCAGCCTCAGCTCCGGCTGCGGCGTGCTGTCGGCGCTGCGCGAGGCAGGCTATGCGGTGCGCGCGATCGACGCCGAGTCCGACTTGGCAGCCCTGGTGGCCGACCTGTCCGCGGACCGCCCCGGCGTGGTGTTCAACGCCCTGCACGGCCGCTTCGGCGAGGATGGCGCGATCCAGGGCGTGCTGGACTGGATGGGCATCCCCTACACCCATTCCGGCATACGCGCGTCCGCGCTGGCCATGGACAAGGTGGCGGCGCGCGCGATGTTCAGCTCCGCCGGCCTGCCGGTCGCGAATGGCCGCGTGATCGAGATCGAGCGCTTCGCCGCCGCCGACCCGCTGCCGCTCCCCTACGTGATCAAGCCGGTGAACGAGGGCTCGTCGGTGGGCGTGGACGTCGTGCGTGCCGGCTCCAACCGGCGCCACGAGATCGTTTCGGCCTGGCGCTACGGCCCGCTCGCCCTGGTCGAGGAGTTCATTCCCGGCCGCGAGATCACCGTGGGCGTCATGGGCGGCAACGAGAACGATGTCGGCGCCCTGACGGTGACCGACATCACCCCCAACCCCGAGGTCGCCGCCCACGACTTCTACGACTACGAGGCCAAGTACGCGGCCGGCGGCTCCCGCCACGTGCTGCCCGCCGCGATCCACCCGGACGCGTTCGCGGACGCCCTGCGAATCGCGCTGGCGGCACACCGGGCGCTCGGCTGCCGCGGCGCGTCGCGCACCGATTTCCGCTACGACGACACCGCGCATGGCGCCGACAAGCCCGGCCGGCTGGTGCTGCTCGAGGTCAACACCCAGCCGGGCCTGACCCCCACCTCGCTGCTTCCCGAGCAGGCAGCCCATCGCGGCATCAGCTTTCCCGCCTTGTGCGCCTGGATGGTGGAGAACGCCGCATGCCGCGCGTGAAGCCGAACAACCAGGCGGGCGGGCTGATCGATCGTCCGTCGCGGGTCGGCATCTTCGCCAGGCGCCAGCGCCGGCTGCTGCGTCCGGCGCTGTGGTCGATGGTGGTGGTCGCTAGCATCGCCGGGGCGCTGCACATGTCCCGCCTGATGCGCGACGAGGCCGCGTTCGCCCCCTTGCGCAGCGAGCTCGGCCACAAGGTGGCGATGCGCATCGCCACCATCACCATCTCCGGGCGCGACATGACCACCGAGGCGGCACTCCAGGGGGCGCTGGGTGTGAAGGTGGGCGACGACATGCTCGGCTTCTCGGTGGAAGCGGCGCGCCGCCGCATCGACCGCCTCACCTTCGTGGAGCACGCCACGGTGGAGCGCCGCCTGCCCGGCACGATCGTGGTGCAGCTTACCGAGCGCCGCCCGTTCGCGGTGTGGCAGAACCAGGGCCGCTTCGTGCTGATCGACCGCAGCGGCGCCCTGGTCGCCGACCAGGGCATGAACGGCAAGGACGCGGACGCCTTCGCCCAGCTTCCGCTGGTGGTGGGCGCCGGCGCCCCGGCGGCGGCAGAATCGCTGATCGCGGCGCTCGCGGCCGAGCCGGACGTGCGCGCGCACGTGGTGGCCGCGGTGCGCGTCGGTCAGCGCCGCTGGAACCTCACGCTTCGCAACGGCTGCGACGTGCTGCTGCCCGAAGGCGAGGAGCCGGCGGCGTTGCACCGCCTGGCGCAGCTGCAGCGCAGCCAGCAACTGCTCCTGCGTCCGCTTGAAGCGATCGACATGCGCCTGCCGGACCGGCTGGTGGTGCGCCCGCGCCCGGTTCCGCCCGCCGACCCGGCCGCCGCGGGTTCGGCCAACGGGGATGCGGCCGGCCCTTCCCCTGCTCCTGTTGACGGTAGGCCCGCATCGGGCAGGCCGGGCGGCAGGGAAGGTGGCGTAGTCCCCGCGACCGCCGGCGGAACCGAGTCCGGTGCGGCGATCCTCGATTCCGGCAGGAGGCCGGCATGACCGATCTCGTCCGCACGCCCACCAGCCGGCCGTCCCGACG
Organism: uncultured Acetobacteraceae bacterium; assembly: GCA_964242425.1. Lineage (GTDB taxonomy): Bacteria > Pseudomonadota > Alphaproteobacteria > Acetobacterales > Acetobacteraceae > Lichenicola. Next base: position 5,311 of record CAXTCK010000211.1, read on the forward strand.
CGGTGCCCAGAGCCGCGCGCCCGCCGCTGCCACCGACGGCACCGCCCTGCCCGCCTTGCTGGCGGCTCCGGTGCCGGAACAGGCACGCCTGCTGGCGCTGCCACCGCCGGACGCGACGCAGACGCCCAGGCGACGGCCATACCGGCCGGGCGTGTACGGCGTGCTCGACATCGGCACCACCAAGATCACCTGCCTGATCGGACGCGGCGAGCCGGACGGCAGCCTGCGCGTGCTCGGCTGCGGCTGGCAGCGTTCGCGCGGGGTGCGCCTCGGCGGCATCACCGACCTCGCGGAAGCCGAGCGCGCCATACGCGCCG
>CAXTCK010000212.1:0-5576 GCA_964242425.1 uncultured Acetobacteraceae bacterium
AGCGGACACAGTCAGGACGGGTGGCGGCTGCCGTCGAACCGACGTTCATGGCCTGGAAGAGGCCTAGTGAGCCTGTCGCAGCGTACCGCTTGAAGACGACTCCCGTGACGTCCACACTCTCGGCATGGTCGGGGGGCCAACCCGCAAAAGTTAACCCCCTTCCCACGGTCAGCCTACAGGTCGGCAGGTACTTCAGGACGGTTGCCACCGCCTGGAGTACCCCGGCCACCGCGCCCAGGAGCGCGATGATCTGCCTGACTGTGAGCCTTCGCGGCTTGCCCATAGGGGCACTCCCCGAGGCGCAGACCCTGCTGGAGGAGCCCTACGGCCCCGGAGAGCGCAGGGCTGCTACGGGAGCCGCAGCGCCAGCATGGCAGTCGAACTTAGGGCTGAACAACCAGAACAAGGTGAAGTAACAGGCTGCTTTTCTTTATTGTCGCGATGTGGACGAGATCACTCTCGGCGGCAAACCCACTGACGGAATGGTGAGAAGCCCTCCCGGGTGTGCTGTGCCGCGCGGCGTCATATAGTCAGGGCCGCAATAGTCCGGCAGCGACCCGGAACCGTGGCGGGACCACCGGATCAACCGGGGCCAGGCCTTCGCCAGCGCGCGAACGACCGGAACAAGGCGCACGCGACGCCAACATGAGGGATCACCGTGCCGTATCTGCGCTACAGCGACGACATCGAGACGATCGCACCGGACGAGCAGGAGTCGATCGACGGCATCATCGCGGGCATGACCCATCAGACCGAGACGGTCGAGAAGCGCGAGCATCATGCCGTCCGTGCCAGCCACGCCAAGAGTTCGGCCTGCGTCGTCGGCGAGTTGGTGATCGCCGCCGATCTGCCGCCCGAGCTGGCGCAGGGCCTGTTCGCCGAGCCCGCTACCTTCCCCGTCGCCATCCGCTTCGCCCAGGGGCCGGGCGAGACGCTCGGCGACCGGGTCTCGACCCATCGCGGCATGTCGATCAAGGTCTTTCAGGTCGAGGGCGAGAAGCTTGCCGGCCATGACGCCGACACCCAGGACTTCGTGTTCGCGACCGGACCGACCTTCCCGTCGGGCACTGCCCAGGGCTTCCTGCGAGACGCGAAGCAGATCGGTGCCGCGACCCCGCTGCCGGAGGTGCTCAAGAGCACGGTCTCCAGCCTCGCACGCAACATGAACCGGCTACTGACTCGGGTCGCGACCCCGAGCCCCAGGGCGGATTTCTTCGGCCATCCCTTCAGCCACCCGCTCCATGACGGCTATTTCAGCCAGGCGCCCGTGCGCTACGGAGACCATGTCGCCAAGCTGGCCGCGATCCCGGCATCGATCTACCAGGACCAGCTGCGCGACTGGTCGCTCGATCCGCACCAGGACGAGGACGGCTTCCGCCACGCGGCGGTCGAGTATTTCCGCGAGCACGACGCCATCTTCGACCTGCGCGTCCAGCTCTGGGCCAATGCCGAAACCCAGCCCATCGAGGACGCCTCGGTCGAGTGGCCCGTCAGCGACAGCCAGTATCGCACCGTAGCCACGATCCGCATCCCCGCGCAGGACGCCTATAGTGCGGCGCGCGTCCACTATTTCGACGAGGTCATGACCTTCCGGCCGGCGCACAGCCTCGCGGCACACCGGCCGCTCGGCTCGGTGATGCGGGCCCGGCTGCAGGTCTACAAGGCGCTGTCCGAGTTCCGGCATCGCGAGAACGGTATCTCCGCGCAGAACGCCACCGACATTTCCAAGATCCCCGCCTGAGGAGCAGGACCATGTCCACCACCACCGCATCGCGCCCGCTCCCCGCCGAGGCATCCAGGCCGATCGGCACGATCCCAATCACGCTGACCGTGAACGGCAGCACGCGCCAGCTGCAGGTCGAGCCGTGGACCACGCTGCTCGACCTGCTGCGCGACAAGCTCGACCTGACCGGCACCAAGAAGGGCTGCGATCACGGCCAGTGCGGCGCCTGCACGGTGCTGATCGATGGCAGGCGGATAAATTCCTGCCTGACGCTCGCGGTCGTGCGCGACGGCTGCGCGATCACCACGATCGAGGGCATGGCGACTGGCGCCGACCTGCATCCGCTGCAGGCGGCCTTCGTCGAGCATGACGCCTTCCAGTGCGGCTACTGCACGCCCGGCCAGATCTGCTCTGCGCAAGGCCTGATCAACGAGGGCCGCGCCAGGTCGCGCGACGACGTGCGCGAGCTGATGAGCGGCAACCTGTGCCGCTGCGGCGCCTACACCAACATCACCGACGCGGTGATGGACGTGCTCCAGGCGGAGCCAGCCCGATGAACCGCTTCGACTATGCCCGCGCCGGCAGCCTCGCCGAGGCGCTCCGTGACGGCGCCGGCGACGATGTCCGCTACCTGGCGGGGGGCACCAACCTCATCGACCTGATGAAGGAGAACGTTGAGCGGCCCGCCCGCCTTGTCGACATCAACCGGCTCGACCTGCACGACATCATCAAGCTTGACGGTGGCGGACTGCGCCTCGGCGCGCTCATGACCAACGCTGACACCGCCTACCATCCGCAGATCGAGCAGCGCTATCCGCTGCTGGCCTCGGCCATTCTTGCCGGCGCCAGCCCGCAGCTTCGCAACGCGGCGACCAACGGCGGCAACCTCAACCAGCGCACCCGCTGCTACTATTTCTACGATACGGCCACGCCCTGCAACAAGCGCGAGCCCGGGACCGGCTGCGGGGCGATCGGCGGCGTGAACCGCATCCACGCCATCCTGGGCGCCAGCCCGTCCTGCATCGCGACGCACCCGAGCGACATGTGCGTCGCCCTCGCGGTGCTGGGCGCGCAGGTGCAGGTGACGGGTCCGGACGGCGACCGCACGATTGCCTTCGAGGACTACCACCGCCTGCCCGGCGACGAGCCCTGGCGCGACAACACGCTCAAGGCCGGCGAGCTCGTGACCGGCATCGACCTGCCGCCCGACGACTTCACGAGCCACTACACCTACCTGAAGCTGCGCGACCGACTCTCCTATGCCTTCGCGCTGGTCTCGGTCGCCGTCGTCATGAAGATCGAGGACGGCCGCATCGCCAATGCCCGCATCGCGGTGGGCGGCGTGGCGCACAAGCCCTGGCGCCGCGTCGAGGCGGAGGACGCGATCAAGAACCAGGCCCCCTCCACCCAAGCATTCGAGGCCGCCGCGAGCGTGTTGCTTGCCGGTGCGGTCGGCCAGGGCGAGAACGACTTCAAGATCGCCCTCGCGCGCAAGGCTGTCGTTCGTGCGCTCGAACAGGCCGCTGCCGGCACCCCGCAATCGCAGACCGACAAGCGCGTCGCGTAAGGATTTTCGACATGGGAAACCAGATGAAGGTCGGCATCGGCACCGCGCTGAGCCGGGTCGACGGGCGTGACAAGGTCACCGGTGCCGCGAAATACGCTGCCGAATATGCCGTCCCGAACATGCTGTACGGCGTGATCGTGTCGAGCGCGATCGCCAAGGGCAGCATCACCGCGATCGACGAGGATGCCGCACGCAGCGTGCCGGGGATCGTGGAGATCCTCAGCCACAAGAACCGGCCTGGCGAGGCGTGGTTCGACCGCAGCTACAAGGACGAGCTCAACATCCCCGGCGCGCCGTTCAAGGCGCTGCACGACGCCACCGTCCTGTTCAGCGGGCAGCCGGTCGCCGTCGTCCTCGGCGAAACGTTCGAGGCGGCACGATACGCCGCCAGCCTGGTCGCGATCACCTACCAGGAAGAGGCGCACAACATCGATTTCGAGGTGTCGCTGGCGGAGAAGTTCCTGCCGAAGAAGAAGCGCAACACCTACCATCCGCCCAAGACGCGCGGCGAGCCCGACAAGGCGTTCGACGCCGCAGCCCTCCAACTGCACGAGGTGTACCATCTCGCCACCGAGCACCACAATCCGATGGAGATGCACGCCTCCACGGTCGAATGGCACGGCGACGGCAAGATCACCGTCTACGACAAGACCCAGGGCAGCCAGGGCGTGCAGGCCTACATTGCGAGCGGGTTCGGCTTCTCGAAGTCGGACGTGCGCGTCGTCAACGCCTATGTCGGCGGCGGCTTCGGCTCGGGGCTGCGGCCGCAATACCAGACCCAGCTTGCCGTGCTTGCGGCGAAGAAGATGGAGCGGTCGGTGCGTGTCGTGATGACGCGACAGCAGATGTTCACGCACGCCCACCGGCCCGAGTGCACCTATTCGATCAAGCTCGGCGCCGAGACGACCGGCATGTTCACCTCGATCTACGGTGATGCCACAACGTCGACCTCCCGGTTCGAGAACAACATGGAGGATATCGTCACCTGGGGCATGATGAACTACGCGAGCCCCAATGCCGGCGGCGAGTACACGGTCGCTCCGCGCGATACCTACACGTCGGCCGACATGCGCGCGCCGGGAGCCGCGACCGGGATGACCCTGTTCGAGATCGCCGTCGACGAGATGGCGTACAAGGCGAAGGTTGATCCACTCGAATTCCGGACCATCAACTATTCGGATATCGACGCGATGAACGGGCTGCCGTTCACCTCCAAGGCGTTGCGGGAGGCCTATCGCGAAGGCGCCCAGGCGTTCGGCTGGTCGAGGCGTACGCCCGAGCCCCGCTCGATGACGGACGGCAGGGAGCTGGTCGGCTGGGGGGTCGCGACCGGCATGTGGGACGCGCAATTCAGCAAGACCAGTGCCAGCGCCAAGCTGTCCGCCAACGGCCATCTCGAGGTTGCCTGCGCCACGTCCGATATCGGCACTGGCACCTACACCGTGATGACGCAGGTCGCGGCCGACACCCTGGGTATCCCGGTGGAACAGATCACCGCGAAGCTCGGCGACAGCGATCTGCCGGCAGCGCCTGTTGAAGGCGGATCCTGGGCTGCGGCTTCGAGTGGTGCTGCGGTCCAGCTCGCCTGCCAGGCAGTCGGCAAGAAGTTATTCAAGGCCGCAAAAGGGCTCGAGGGCGACCCGTTCGGTGCTGCCAAATTCGATGATATCGAGTTCGTCGACGGGCATATGAAGCTCAAGGGAAGCGACGTTGCCGGAGTGCCCCTTACTGCGATCATGCGCTTCGCGGGCGAGAGCTCGATTGAGGCGGAGGAAACCGCCTCTCCCGGTATCTCCGGCATGATCAGCATGATGAAGAAGTCACGCAATACTCATAGTGCCGTGTTTGTAGAGGTAAAAGTCGACGAAGAACTGAATGTCGTCAGAGTCACGCGCGTCGTCAACGCGGTCGCGGCAGGCCGCATTATCAATCCGAAGACCGCGCGCAGCCAGATCCTGGGCGGCGTTGTCATGGGAATCGGTATGGCATTGCACGAGGAAACGTTTGGCGATGCGAAGCTCGGCAGGTGGATGAACCACAATTATGCCGAGTATCATGTGCCCGCCAACGCCGACATCTACGACATCGAGGTGCTCTTCGTGGATGAACCCGATCCTGAAGTGACCCCGCTCGGTGTCAAAGGACTCGGCGAAATTGGTATCGTGGGCACTGCCGCCGCAGTTGCAAATGCCATCTACCACGCAACGGGCAAACGGATCAGATCACTGCCGATCACGATCGACAAGCTACTCGAATTGGATGGTTGACATATTAATGAGCCTCTAG
>CAXTCK010000213.1:0-5575 GCA_964242425.1 uncultured Acetobacteraceae bacterium
GCCCATAGCAGCAGCCCGAACTGGGCACCGCGGAACGACAACGGCAGCAGCACGAGCCAAGAGGCGATAAAGGCGAGGTCGCGCACGGAACGGTTCTATCGGCGAGGGCGACGGGGGATCGCTGGCGGCTTCGGAGCGATCGGCCGGCGCCAGCCCAGCAGCCCGTCCTCGCCACGCCCCTTCGCCATCCACGTCATGACGAGGAAGATGCCGCCGCATTCGAGCAGGAGCAGGATGGCGTCCATGGGAGAAGGTGTCCTGGGCGGTCGACTGGCGAACTGTTAGGGAGGGCGGCAGCGAATGTAAATAAAACCGGCGAACCGCAGGCTTCCGGCATCGACTGCGTGAACGATGTTGACGCGGGGAATGCGCCGCGGCCGTTTCGGGGAACCGTCAGCGCTGCCACGTCGTCATGCCGGACCGGACATGACGCCTTCGTGTGGCCGTGATCCCGTCATCGTCTGGGCCGTTGCATGAGCTTGCGCGATGCGCACCACAACACAACACGGAGAAGCGGCATGAGCGGCAGCGCCCTGGCCTCGCAGATCACCGAACACATGCCGGTCGTAGGCAGCGACGGCGGGCATGTCGGCACCGTCGACAAGGTGGAAGAGGATCGGATCAAGCTGACGAAGAAGGACGACCCGGACGGGTCCGGCCTTCACCACCACTACCTGCCGGTCAGCGCCGTAGTGTCCGTCGAGCGCGGCGAGGTCCGGCTGGACATGGAAGCGGACCGGGCGCGCAAGCTGGCGACGATCAGCACCGGGTCGGAAACGACACACGGCATGGGCAGCATGGGTGCTGCCTCCTAGCAGGAGGGGATGACCAGGGGCATCGCGCCGTAGGGCGCGGTGCCCATTCGCAGCGGCACTCGAACAGGTATCTCCTGCAACGCCTGTCCTAGATGTGTTGCGAGTAGCTGGCGACCCGTTCATTGTTGGTGAAAGCCTGAGTACCTTCCTGCTGATACAGTTGCAGCAGCTTGCTGGCGTCGGCGTTCCGTTCCGCGTCCCATTGCTGGATGTCGGAGCTGTTGGGATCAAAGTTGACCGAGTCCCGGGTCATGCCGGCTACTTCGTTGAAGCCGTCCTTGCGTATGCCGTTCAACAGCAGGTCTGCAACTTGGCCGATGTTGTTCTGGTTGTTCAGCGCGGACGGGTCGCCCGTGTAGCCCAGCTTCTGCAGCTCGGGCTCGTTTAGGTTGAAGGCGCTGTAGTTGGCGGATGACGTGCCGTCCTTGCTCGCGTCGCGCTGGTCAGCGTTGAAGTCGTTCGTCTCGACCATGCCGGAGCCCATCACCATGGCGATCTCCTGCGGCGTGGCGCCCTGCTGCTTCAGCGCGTCATAGACCTGGGTCTTGCCGGCGGACATGCCGGAGTTCATGACCTGCGACGGGTTGGCCGGTTGCGCCGACTCCGTGGGCATCGACGACAGCGCGCCGCTGGCGCCTGGGCTCACATCGGTGCTGCCCGGAACGCTGGCCATCTGGCTCGCCGCGCCGCTGCCGGTCGTGTCCGAGGCGCTGCTCTGGCTTGTGTTGCCTGGAGTGCCCGTTGCTTGGCCCGACGCACCGCTGCTGGCACCGCCCATGGCATCTGCAGCGCCTCCTGGGCTCGTGTCGCCTGGAGCGCCAGCCGCCTGGTCCGATGCGCCGCCGCTGGCGCCGCCCGTGGCATCCGCAGCGCTGCCTGCGCCCATCCCGGTGCCGTCCGCACCACCGGGGGCATTCGATCCCGAACCGCCGCCGACCGAAGGAGCGGAGGACGACGCAACGCCCTGTTGGTCTTCCAGGACGTTCAGCAAGGATAGCAGCACACGATCGAGGTCCTGCACAATCCCGCCACCACTACTCCTGCCTGCACTTCCACCGATTTCGGCCGAACCGTCGTCCTTGGACATCTTCATCAAGGAGTTGAAGATGGACTCAAGCTCGCTCGAGGAGTTCTGCCCGCTGTCGAAACCCGTGGTGTCCAGGGCCGACACGTTTGACCGGGAGTAGCTGGTCGAACCCGACGTCGCATCCATGATCCGACTCCCTCTGGCAAGCATTCTTTTCTAGATGCTTGCCGTATCATGACCATTCTTTGCGGATCCGATCAAGTCTGTTCTGGAAGCGTCGAGGCATACATGCCGCCAAAGCTGGCCGATCACCATCTGGCGGCAGGCGATCCCGTTCCGGCCGCTTGCGGCGGCGAGTGCGCCTTCCTGTCGCAGATCATGTAGACGATGACGTCGGCAGGTCGGCGGCGCGCTCTTTTCCAAAGCGTTCCAGCTACATGCGTGAAGTGGTAGACCTCCACGACCAGCAAAGGTGTCTCGCCTTGGTTCCTCTTCGTTGCAGATGCCGTTCCCGTCATGCCCGGTTGGCCGCCTTGCTGGTTCCTGCGCTGCTTGGGGGCTGCGTTTCGCCGCCCCCGCGCGTCAACCAGGCGGCCGAAACACGGGCCGCCAACGACCCGGCCGCCATGCTGCGGATCGCGGACGCCGCGGCGTCTTCCGGGGACGAGGTGACGGCGGCATCGTTCTATGGACGCGCGGCGGCGCTACAGCCGGGCAATGTGGACATAGCACTCGGATATGCCCGGGCACTCACCTCGCAGGGACGGATCGCCGATGCTGCGGCGGCCTTGCAGGCGGCGTTGCCGCAGACGTCCAGGAACGACACACGCCGCCTCAGCATCGCCCTAGGCAGGCTACTGATCCTGTCGAACCGCCCGACGGAAGCGGTCGCCGCCTTCCAGCAGGCGCTGACGGAAGCCCCGAACACCCCGGCGCTCCTGATCGGGTTGGGAGTAGCACTGGACGCCAGCCGCGACCATGCGGCCGCGCAGGACGCTTACCGGCGCGCCCTGGCGATCGAGCCGACCAGCATCGCCGCCCGAAACGACCTGGCGCTGTCGACGGCGTTGCAGGGCAACACCGGCGCAGCGCTCATGTCCCTGCGCCGGGTGCGGAACCGGGTGGCGGAAACCGGCGGTCAGGCGTCGGACCTTGCCACCATCGACGGCAACCTGGCGCTAGTCTACGCCATGCGCGGCAACCTCAGGCGTGCCGGCGAGGCAGGAATGGGCGCCGCGCCGGACGCCCGGGACCTTGCCGGCAACATGCAGTTCTATTCGGAGCTGGCGGCCTATCCGCCGCTCAGCGGTGCTGCCGACAGCAGCGGGTTGACCGGCGCCGATCCCACCGACTGAGCGCCGCTCCCGGATGCCGGCGCAGCCGTGCTGCCGCCCTCCCCACCGCCGCCATCCCCGCCTGTTTCGCCGCCTGCCGACGAGCTCGGCCGCGGCGGCGGCTTCACCTCGCCGGATTCCAGCTTCTGCACCGCGCGGGCGGACACCGCGCCATCCGCCGGCTCCAGCCGCGGCGGCGCCAACAGGTCGTGCGGATCGTCCACCATTCCGGCCAGGTTGGTGGCCTGCACGCAGGTGCCGAGGCTGGTGATGCTGTTGCCCACCCCGTCGATCCCGGGCGGCTGCATGGCGGTGCTGCAGGATGCGACCGATGCGTCCGTGCGGGTGACGATGACGACGTCGTCCGGCTCGTTGCGCACCCCGATCCTTGCCGGGTCGAGGCCCTGCTCGACCAGCACCGCCCGCGTGGCGGCGACACGCGACGGGCTGCGCGTTGCGATGACGGCGTCGAGCAGGGTGGCGTCGCCGCGAGGCGCCAGCCTGGCGATCGCCGAGCGCAGCGTCCTGCCCGCGCCGAGCTGATACAACGGGACCACCGCACGCGCCTGGTCCAGCACGATCGGCGGCGACCTGCCGCGCTGGATGGCCGGGTCGTCGCAGCCGCCGAGCGCGCACAACAGCAGCAGGGCGATCCAGGGCGTGCCAGCCATTGTTCGCATCCGACGCATCCTATTCGAACAGGAAGCCGGCCGCGCCACGCAGGTGCGGCGCGCGTTCCGGATCGAAGCGCTGCGGCGCGCGCGCGACCACCCGGTCGAGCAGGAGCCGCTCGAGGTCGGTGGTCTGGCGCACGTAGTCCGTCGGCAGCGCCGGCACGGTGTCGGTCGGGTGCACGACATAGGCCGTCACCACGATCACGAGCTCGGTCTCGTCGCGCTGGAAACTGGTCGAGCGGAACAGCGCGCCGAGAACGGGCAGGTCGCCGAGCCAGGGGATCTTGGAAATGTTGTTCTGCGCGTCGTTCTGGATCAGGCCGCCGATGGCGAAGCTTTGCCCGGAGGCGAGCTCGACGGTGGTGTCGGCCTTGCGCGTGATGAGCGCCGGCACGGGAATGCTGCTGCCGGGCAGCGTGAAGGAGCCGGCGGTGCTGAGCTCGCTCACCTCCGGGTTGACCTTCATGCTGATCATGCCGCTGGACAGCACCGTGGGCGTGAAGCCGACGCTCACGCCATATTCCTTGTATTGGATGGCGACGCTGCCAAGTCCTTGCGACACCGGGATCGGATACTCGCCGCCGGCGAGGAAGCTCGCCGCTTGGCCGGAGGTGGTGGTCAGGTTGGGCTCGGCCAGCAGCGTGACCAACCCTTCATCGGCCATGGCGTCGAGCAACACCTGTCCGTTGACGTGCCGCGACGTGACGCCGCCGAAGATCGTGCCGACCGAGGAAGAGTTGCTGCCGAGACCGGTCAGGGAAGTAAGGGCGTTGGCCGCCCCTCCCAGGCTGGTGTTCAACCCGAGCGCGAAGGAGCCGATGTTGCCGACCACGTTGTTCCAGTTGAAGCCGAGCTGTCGCGACACGCTGCGCGACACCTCGGCCACGCGAACGCGAAGGTTGACCTGGGTCGAGCTACCGACCTGGAGCTGGTTGAGCACCATCTCGTTCGGCGCCGCATAGCGCTGCGCGATGTTCTGCAGGTTCGAGGCCGCCTCCGCGGTCGGCACGCTGCCCTGCAGCACCAGCCCGTGCGGCGTGCGGACGAGCCGGACCGCCGAGCCGGGTGCCGCGTCGTTGATCGCCTGCTGCAGCACGCTCAGGTCGTACTCGACCACGACGTTGTAGGCGAGGATCGGCTGTCCGTCATGGGTCAGCGCGAACAGGGTGGTGGTCCCGGGCTTCTTGCCGAACACGAACACGCTGCTGCTGCTCGGCGGCTGCACGTCGGCGATCGACGGATCGGCCACGAACACGGTGCTGGCCGGCACGGGCAGGCTCAGCAGCTTGCCGCCGCCCACGGTGAGGGTGAAGCGACGATGCGGCGTGACGGTGCCCACCTCGCGCGGCGGGACGGGCTTCGGCGGCGGCGCGATCGCATCGGGATCGACATAGGCCTGGGCAGGATCGACGGTGGTCGGCGCGGCGGGCGCGGCCGGATGAATGGAAGACTGGGCGACGCACGGACCGGTCGTTCCCAGGATTCCTGCAACGGACATCCAGATCGACAGCGATGTGCCATGCAGCGTCGGACGTCCAAGCATCACCCACCATCTCCAAGCAGGTAGCCTCATATCCTGTCGCGGGCGGATACGACAAGGTTACGTGTGTGGAACCACATGACGGCTTCAACGGCGCGTGACAGCCTGATGATGTGGTCCGTTCATGTTCCGGCACGGGCTGCCCTCAGGAAGCGCCCGCGCCGGAAGTTTCAGAAACGACCTAG
>CAXTCK010000214.1:0-5562 GCA_964242425.1 uncultured Acetobacteraceae bacterium
TCCCAGGGTAAGGCCCCCCAGACCTCAAATCGATCCGTGCAACAACGCCCTGCGCCCCCGGAGCCTCCGGCCGGAGGCGTGAGCCGGTGTTCCGAAACCAGCCGCCCCGCGACGGACCAGGCTCAGGGCGGGGTTTTCGGCTTGGCGCCCGCGTCGGCTCCCCGGAGCGCGTCCCATCGGCGGGTAGCGGCGGCCAGCGCGGCCTCCGCCTGGATCAGGCCGGACCTGGCGTCCGGACTTGGCATCGCATCGGCGCCGTCGATCGCCTGAGCCAGGGCGGCGAGACGATCGGCGATCGCGTTCAGCCCGCCGGCCGCAGGCGGATGTGCGGCGGAGCCGGTGGTGGACGGATCGATCAGGTCCGTCAGCGCAGCCTGCGTCTGCGTCTGCGGCGAGCCGAGGCGGGCGCGCAGCGTCGTGGCGTCGCGTAGCATGGTCCGGAGCACGACCCGGTCTGCCTGGATCTTCCGCGCCAGCGCGAACTGCTGGTCGAGCGCGCCCGCGGGCAGGCTGAGGCGCGGATCGGGGACGATCTGCAGCGGCTGGCGGAACGTCTGCCCGTCGACGGTGAGCGCCACGGTGTAGGCGCCGGTGGGGGTCCAGACCGGCTGCGGCGGCGGGTCGCCGCCCTGCATGATCGCCGGCATCGGGATGCGGATGTCCCAGATCAGTCGATGACCGCCGGGCGCGGTGCCGGGCCGTTGCGGAACCGGGATCCAGAGTGGCGGCACCGGCAGCGTGGCAAGGTCGAGCCGGGGCACCGGATCGGCGCTGCTGTAGCGGCGCATCAGGCCGCCTTTGGCATCGAGGATGTCGATCTGCACCGGCGTCCGCGGCGTGGTGGCGAGGCTGTAGTCAATGATCGCGCCGTCGGGCGGATTGGGCGCCAGCGGCTCGTCCCTGGGCTTGGGCGTGCCCTCGAACATCGGCGGGTGGAACCGGACCGCCGGCGCGGTCGGGAACAGGCGGGTGGTGTCGACCGGCGTGCCGGGATGCGACGCCGCGTCCTGCACGCTGGCCGCGAGGGCGCGCAAGGCGGCGATGTCATCAAGGATATAGAAGCCGCGGCCATGCGTCGCGAGCACCAGGTCGGCACCGTGGATCGTCATGTCCCGCACCGAGCTGTGCGGCAAGTCGTTCTGCAGCGCCTGCCAGTGATCGCCATTGTCGAACGAGACATAGGCGCCGCGCTCGGTGCCGGCGAACAGCAGGCCGCGCTGCACCGGATCCTCGCGGACGACATTGACGGTGTCGAGCCGGTCCGCGTCCGGCCCGGCGCCGCCGATGCCGCTGACGGTCGGGGTCCAGCTCCGCCCGCCATCGGTGGTGCGCTCGATCAGGGCACGCTGGTCGTCGAGCCGGTGCCGGTCGACGGCGATGAACGCCACCTTGCGATCGAAATGCGACGCCTCGATCGTCGCGATCTTCGACCAGGCGCCGAGCCCGGTCGGCGTCACGTTGTTCCAGTGCGCGCCATGGTCGGTGGTGTTCCAGACCAGCCCGTCATCGGTTCCGGCCCAGATCAGGCTCGCATCGCCCGGCGACGGCGCGATCGCATAGACCACGCCGCGTCGCGCTCCGAGATCGCGCACGTCCTGGACCGTGGGCGCATCGAGACTGGCCGGGATGCCGGGATCGGCACGGGTCAGGTCCGGGCTGGCCGGCTGCCAGTGGGTGCCGCCATCGGTCGAGCGGAACACGCGCTGATTGCCGAAATAGAGCGCGTGGTTCGGGCCGAACACCAGCGGCAGCGTCCAGGTCCGTCGGTAGTCGTCCGGGTAGGCGAGCGTCGGGTCGACGTCGCGCATCTGTCCGGTCCTGAGGTCGAGCCGGTCGACGCGACCGCCATAGACGATGTCGGGATCGTCCGGATCCGGCGCGATCTCGTCACTCTCGCCGCCGGCGGCGGTCTCGTGGAACTCGGTCATGTCGATGCCGTCGAACAGGTTGTTGGTGCGGCTCGGCACCCCGGCCGCGCCCGTGTCCTGCTGCGCGCCATAGACCATGTAGGGAAAGCGGTTATCGGTGCTGACGTGATAGAACTGGCCGGTCGGCTGGTTGTACCAGCTGCTCCAGGTCTGGCCGCCATTCAGCGAGACGATGGCGCCCTGGTCGACGCCGAGGATGCGTCGCCTGCTGTCGGTCGGATCGATCCAGAGCGTGTGGAAATCGTCGCCGGTGGGATCGCCCTTGAGCGGGATGAAATGCGCCCCGCCATCGGTCGAGCGGAGCATGACGGTGTCGCACACATAGACGATGTCGGCGTTGGCCGGATCGGCTGTGATGCCCGAGAAATACCAGGCGCGTTCTAGGATCCGCGGATCGCCGCTGACCCGGCTCCAGGTCGCGCCGGAATCGTCCGATCGGTAGAGCCCGCCACCCTGGCTGCCCGGACGCGCGTCGATCAGCGCGAACACCCGATCCGGCCGCGCCGGCGTGGTGGCGATGCCGATCCGGCCGGGGGCGTCGGGCAGTCCATGGCCGGTCAGGTGGGTCCAGGTGCGGCCGCCATCGGCGGAGCGATACAGGCCGCTGCCCGGGCCGCTGGAGGGCGGATAGACGTTCCAGGGCGGCCGGCGTGTCTGCCACAGTGCGGCATAGACGATGTCTGGTTTGCCCGGAGCGTAGGCGAGGTCGATCGCGCCGGTGTCCTGGTCGTGGAACAGCGTCTTCGCCCAGCTCCGGCCGCCATCGGTGGAGCGGAACACGCCGCGCATGGCGTTGGGTCCGTAAGGATGGCCGAGTGCCGCGACCAGCAGCACGTCGGCGTTGCGCGGATCGATCAGGATCCGGCCGATCTGCTGGGTGTCGCCCAGACCGATGCTGGTCCAGCGGAGTCCCGCGTCGGTCGAGCGATACAGGCCGGTGCCCTGGGCGATGTCGGAGCGCATGTCGGCCTCGCCGGTGCCGACATAGAGCGTGCCTGGCGCCGAAGGCGCGATCGCGAGCGCGCCGATCGAGCCCACCGGGGCGGAGTCGAAGATCGGCTGCCAGGTGCGCCCGGCATCGTCGGTGCGCCAGACGCCGCCGTTGACGGCGCCGAAATAGAACCGGTCACGGTCGTCCGGCGCGCCGGCCACGGTCAGCACCCGACCGCCGCGGAACGGGCCGATCGAGCGCCAGCGCAGCGCCTGCAGCATGTCGGGCGGCACCAGGCCGTCCCGGTCCTGCGACGCCGGTGCGCCGAGTGCCGCGGCGGCCGGCACCGGCGCCGCCAGAAGCCCGCCGGCCAGCATGGCGAGCGACGGCAGCAGCAGCAGCAGGGTGGAGCGAGGTTGGCGCGGCAGTGTCATTCGCAATCCCTCAGTCTGGGCCACGCTCGGCTCGGCGTCGATCCTATCCGCCACGTCGTCCGGATGGCGAGACCCCTCGCCGCGCGGCGCGCGCGTGCGCTACGAGGCTCGCTGCCCACATCGATCGGATCCTGCATGCGTCCTGCCTTCGCCATGATCGCCGTTCCGCTCACCGCCGCCGGATTGGTCGTGGCGGTGCCGTCGCGGGCGCAGCAGGGGCCGGATGCGCCGGAAGCTGTCGAGGTGACCGCGACCCGCGCGCCGCAGAGCGTCGAGCTCCTGCCCTCGACCATGTCGATTATCTCCGGCCAGCAGTTGCGCGATCGCGGCGCCACCGACCTCGCCTCGGCGCTGGCGCTGGTGCCCGGCGTCGAGGCCCCCTCCGGCGGCGATGCCGGCCCCGCCAGCGCCGTGCCCTCCCTGCTCGGGCTGCACGAGTTCGACGCCTTTCTGCTGGTAGTCGATGGCGTGCCCTGGGGCGGCGCCTTCAACCCCACCATCCCGACGCTCGACCTCGACGACGTCGAGCGCATCGAGGTGCTGAAGGGCTCCGCCCCGGTGACCTACGGCGCCACCTCGTTCGTCGGCGTGATCCAGGTGATCCATTATCCCGCCGGGCAATCCGCCGACCGGGTGCAGCTCTGGACCGGCACCCACGGCGAGACCCGCGGCACCCTGTCGACCGCGCTGCCGACCCTCGGCGGCTGGCAGCAATCCCTGACGCTCGAGGGCGAATCGCGCGGCTTCTCGATCGACCGCGAGCAGGTCGCCGACGGAAGGCTGCTTTATCGCAGCAGCGGCACGCTGGCTGGGGGCACCGTGCGGCTCGACCTCGACCTGAATTACGTGCGCACCACCCCGTCCAGCCCGGTGATCCGCACCGGCAGCGCGCTCACCACGCTCATCCCGGTCGACGCCAACTACAACCCGCGCGACTCGGCGGTGGACCAGAACGAGTATCACGGCGTGCTCGGCTACAGCCACGCGACCGCGATCGGACGCTGGGACACCACCGCCTCCTGGGCCTTCTCCGAGATCAGCGACATCCGGGGCTTCCTGCGTCCGGACCTCGTCGACGACGGCAGCCAGAACGCCGATTCGCAGCGTCAGGCGCGACGAATCGAGGACGGCTATCTCGACAGCCATCTCGACGCCGATCTCGGCGCCCATGTGAGGATGCTCTACGGCGCCGACGCGCTCTACGGCCTCGGCAAGCAGACCAGCATCAACGGCGCCTATGACGCGCCGCTGTCGGGCACCGGATCGCTGCCCTCGACCCGGTCGCTGCATGTCGACGAAATCAACTCGCTCTCCGACCAGCGCATCTTCCTCGGCCAATACGCGCAGGCAACCTGGACCCCGACCCCGGCGCTGGAGCTGCTCGGCGGGGTGCGCCTCAACGAGACCTCCGAGCGGCAGCTCTCCACCCACATCGACGGCTTTGACGCCACCAGCGACCTCGCCGGCTCCTCCTCCAGGCACGTCACCCGCGGCACCGGCATGGGCGGCGTCAGCGACCGGATCTGGCGCAGCGGCCTTGACGAGGCGGTGCTGTATGTCGACTACCGCGACAGCTTCAAGCCGGCCGCGATCGATTTCGGCCCAGACTTCACACCGACTGTACTCGCGCCGGAGACCGCGCAGACCTACGAGGGCGGCGTGCGCGGCCGGCTGTTCGGCGGCCTGGTGCGCTACGACGCGAGCGGCTTCCAGGTCGATTTCCACAACCTGGTGGTGGCGACCACTGACGCCGCCGGCGATCCGATCCAGGAGAATGCCGGCGGCCAGCGCCTGAGCGGCGCCGAGCTCGAGCTCGAGGCCAGCCTGCCGCATGCACTCTCGATCGTGCTCGACGCCAGCTACCACGATGCCCGCTTCACCCGCTACGTGGCGAGCGAGGGCGGCAGCAATATCGATGTCGGCGGCAACCAACTCCCCCTGTCGCCGCACTGGCTCGCCGGCGTCGGCCTGCTCTACACGCCGCCCGAGGGGCTGCACGGCACGGTGACGCTAGATTATGTCGGCCGGCGCTACCTCGATCTGGCCAACACCGCCTCGGTCAGCGGCTACGCGATGGTCGCCGCGACCGCCGGCTACCGCTTCGGCCGCTTCGACCTGCGCGTGATCGGCGACAACCTGTCCGACCAGCGCCCGCCCGTCACCGCCAGCGAGTTCGGCGACCAGTCCTACTACCTGCTGAACGGCCGCACCGTCGTTGTCGCCCTCGCCGCCAGGCTATAGAGCCTGAGACGATCAGGCTCTAGTAGTA
>CAXTCK010000215.1:0-5506 GCA_964242425.1 uncultured Acetobacteraceae bacterium
TCCTCGCCGCCTGCTTCGCGACCGTCCACGCTAGGCATCCCGGCCTGCTGATCGAAGCGGTGGTCGATGCGACGGGCAACCCGTCTGGAGCGCCCGAGCCCGATATATCGTTACGACTGCGCCGCTTCGACCAAGCCGACCTCGTTGTCCGCAACATCGGCGCGATCGCGTTCGGACTCTATGGCTCGGTCGCCTATCTCGAGCGGCATGGCGAGCCGGATCTGGGCAGTGACTGCGCCGGACACCAGCTGATCACGCTGCTCGACGAGCGGGACCTGTCGGAGCAGGCGGGCTGGCTTACGGAGCATGCCGGCCGGGCGCAGGTGGCCTTGCGCGCGGACAGCTACGAAACCCAGCATTGGGTGGCCACCTGCGGCGGCGGGCTAGCCTTGCTGCCCCGGTTCCGGGCGGATGCGGAGCCGGGTCTGCGCCAGCTGGAAACGCCGGCGCCTATTCCAACTGCGGAGATCTGGCTGGGCGCGCATCGCGAGAACCGTCAGGTGCCGCGGGTTCGGGCCGTGCTCGATTGTCTGGCCGAGGCGGTTCGCAGTCGGGCCACGCTTCTTGATCCGCCGGATGCGGCAGCCGCATCCGGACAGAGCGTCCGTATGCAGGTGCCGTTTCGGGTGCCATTTCCGGTTGAAGGTGAACAATGATCCCAGAGTGGCTGCACCTGCTGTCGCTGATCTGCCTCGGCATCGGTGCCGTCTGCGCGATGGTGATCGCGTTTGATCTGGTCCGGCACCCGCAGCACATGTGGATCATGAACGTGGTGTGGCCGATCACCGCCCTGTTCGGCAGCGTCCTCGTGGTCTGGCAGTATTTCCGCTACGGCCGCCTGGCCGAGGACCGCATCGCACGCGCCGCGATGGAGCAGGACCGCGACATGCCGAGCCGCACGCAGACGCCGTTCCCGATGATCGTCGCCAACGGCGCGCTGCATTGTGGCAGCGGCTGCACGCTGGGCGACATCTGTGCCGAGTGGCTGGTGTTCCTGGTGCCAACAATTGCGGTCTGGTTCGGCTGGCACAGCCTGTTCGCCGACAAGATCTTCGCCACCTGGATCATCGACTTCCTGGTCGCCTTCGCGTTCGGCGTGGTGTTCCAGTACTTCACCATCAAGCCGATGCGCGACCTGTCGGTGGGGCAGGGGATCTGGCAGGCGATCAAGGTCGACTGCCTCTCGCTCGCGTCCTGGCAGATCGGCATGTACGGCTTCATGGCTTTCGCCGACTTCTACCTGTTCGGCACGCTGCTTGGCACCCGGCTGCGCACCGACACCGCCTCGTTCTGGTTCATGATGCAGCTGGCGATGCTGTGCGGCTTCGCGACCGCCTACCCGGTGAACTGGTGGCTGATCCGCTCCGGGGTGAAGGAGGCGATGTAGGGGATCACTTGCCGCCGCCGGTGTACATGAGCCCGGCTCCGTCGCTGGTGCTCTCTCCCGGGCCAAGCTTGGTGATGAACAGGACAAGGAGGGTGAACCGGCTGAGCTCGCCCACCTGGTCCGGCGTGACCCAGACCCACGTGCCCCCGGAGTCGCCGGCATAGGCGGCATCGGCAGGCACCTGGCTCCGGGAGCCCGAGTGGAACCAGCCATGCGGGACGTCCCGCTGCAGATCGACTGTGGCAATGGCATCGCTGGAGCCGTCCCGACTGGATCCGGTATGACCGGAGCCGCCTTGATTGGAGCTGTTCCGTGTCGAGCCGGCGTGGCGGCTTGCGCGCGCCCTCTCGACGTCGATGAAACCGGGATCCCGGAACGGTGCCAACTGCAAGGCAGCACGGTAGACATCCTGCAACTGCTTGACGGCGAAGGGATCGCAGATCGCATCGGCGCCCCACTGCTCGCTCACGGTCCGTTCGACCCGCGGACCGCCGAAGCTCCCGCTGGCGGAGCCGGACGCCTCGAGCTGGTAGAGGCCGAGTTCGTCGCTGACCTGGACCGTTCCCTGCTTCATCCGGATCTGCGACGGCAGCGTCGCCGGGAAGCGCTCCATGCGCGCGAGATTGTCCATCACCATCTGGTACTGGATCTCCATCACGGTGCTGGCGGCCCGGGAGGTGCTGGTGGCGAGCTGCACATGAGTGCAGCCTGCCAGCACGAGCAGAACGCAGGCGCCGGCAAACCGCATCGGGCGCGATCCTACTGTGTGGCTTCATGCTTGTTGAGCGCGTAGACCGCCCAGATCGCCGCCGGGATCCAGCCGATGATGGTGGCGTGCAGGATCAAGCAGATCACGCCGGCGATCGGGCGCCCGATCGTGAAGAACAGCAGCCACGGCAGCAGGATTGCAATGAGTAGTCTCATGGTCATTCTCCGTTGGTTCGATCCAATTACGTCGCGGCCGATCATCAATGTGCCCCTTCTCGGGCCTCATCCGGACGGCTCGCGTGTGTCCTGCATCCGGCGGGTCAGCACCGCATCGACCTGGGCGCCGAACAGCAGCGCCAAGGCGCAGGCATAGAGCCATACCAGGGCGATGGCGATGCTGCCGAGCGCGCCATAGAGCCGCCCGAAACTGGAGACGTGGCCGACATAGAGGGAGATGCCGGCAGAGGCCAGCAAGCAAAGCACGGTGGCGGACAGCACGCCCCAGCAGAGGGGCGCCGCTCGGCTTTCCGCCCGGTTCGGCGCATAGCGGAACAGCAGCGCCAGCATCGCCGCGAACATCGCCAGCAGAACCGGCCAGCGCAGCCACATCAGCAGCCGCGCTGTGTTGCCCTGCAGCCAGGCGGCTGCCAGCGGCGTGAGCGCCAGCAGTGCCACCGCCACGAACAATACGGCAATCCCGCCGATGCCGATCGCCAGCGCCGTGGCGACGCGTCGCACGCGGCTCCGTCTTTCCTCAAGATCATAGACGATGTTCAGCGCGATCAGCAGTCCGCTTGCCGCCCGAAAGGCGGTCCAGACCACGAGCAGGACGTTGAACAGCAGCGCGATGCCACCGCCGAACCCCTTCGGCACGCTGGTGAGGAAGGGCTCGAGCAGCCGGACCGTCGTCGGCGGCAGCACGCCGCCACTGCTTTGCAGCATCGATTGCAGTGCGTCGGTATTGCCGAACAGACCCCAGAGCGCCGCGGCACCGGCCAAGCCAGGCAGCAGACCGAAGATCGCGTAGTAGGCAAGGCCAGCGGCGATCACCGTGGCATGGTCCGTGAAGATCTCCTCCCACACCGCACGCAGGATGTGGGCGAGTGGCAACTCCCCCTCGCGTGCGCGGATGTTTCCGGTGAAGCTCATGCCGCCACGCCGTTCGGCCAGCGAAACCGACCATCCCATCTTAAGGCCGGATTACCAGTTCCACGGACCGGCACTACTGCATGTGGCAGGGTTCGTGTTTCGCGCTGACGTGCAGCTGCACCGTCATCAGCACGGCCGGCGCGTCGCCGATGGTGCCAGACCGGTGCCCCTTGCGGCCCTCGTCGGTCTTCGTGCAGCCTTGATCCTCCCCGAACGAGAACTCGCCGGGTCCCTGCTCGATCCGGGCCCCATCCATGCTCTCGATCCACCAGCGGCCGGACAGGACGACGATCCATTGCGGCGCCGGGTTCTCATGCCAGTCGCCGACCCAGCCGACCGGCTGCACCGTGAACACGGTCGTGCTGGAGACCGTTTCGTGCTTATTGTTCCATTGCGGATCGGCATCGCCGACGCCCTTCAGTTTGAACTCCGTAAGGCTGCATAGCTTCTGATGGCTGATGCCGTCGCCGTCAGTCCAGAGGTGCCAGTAGACGACCTCCGGCTTCGGGCCTGACTTGGCGTCCGGCTCGAGACTAGGTTCGTCATCGTTATGCCTCAGGAAGGGCAGCTTCACGGAAGGCTCCATCGTTGAGTTCAAACGCCGGCATGATCGGCGGTCCAGGCAGCAGGCGTCTCCGCCGGAGCCCGGCCGTGCAGCAGATGGACAAGAAACGCGCGGCGACCAGCATCGACGGCTTGCAAATACGCACAGTGGACTGGAAGATTTGCGTGTAGACGGCGGCGTTCAGAGCTGCAAGCAAAGCGCCACCCGGACGGGCATGTGACGGATTTTGCCGCGTCCCGTTAGGGAGGAATTCGATCAATAATTCTGATGCGGTCGCTCCAATGTCTGTGTTGCTGGCCGGCGTCACCGCCAATGCGGCGTCGAACGGCACGATGACGGCAAATGGCAGCCTTGAGCAGAACCACGGCGACTGGCGCAGCAGCAAGCTCGTCGGCGCCACCGTCCATAACAGCCAGGGCGACAATATCGGCTCCATTGACAACATGCTGCTGGGCTCAAACGGCAAGGTTTTGAACATCACCATCCCGGTCGGCGGTTTTCTCGGCGTCGGCTCGAAGACGTTCGAGGTGCCGTTCAGCAAGCTGAAGTTCGAGCCGAGCTAGTTAAACTCTACCTCCGGCGGCGGCAGCGACAACGCGGTGAACACCACGGCTGCCAACAACGCCGACGCCAGAACTACAGCGTGGTGCTGCCGAATGCCACCAAAGACAAGTTGAACGGAATGAGCAGCTTCACCTACTGAGACGCGCTCTCTGTCCGGCCGCGACAGACGCTTCCTCTTGTGCAACAAGCATGGGGAAGTGGGTGCATGCAGGCCGGCGATACCGGTCTGGCGCCACCCTAATCAAAGTCCGGCCTGCTGGCTCAGATTGTCGCGCGGGGCTTGGCAGTGCTGATGCCAGCACGGAAAGCATGGGTCGAATTCCACATGGCCGACACCGATCCGAAACCATCCGCGCAGAGCCAGCGCGGCCTGGACTGGCTCAACTTCTTCATTGCCGACGTGCAGACCGGGTTCGGTCCTTTCATCGCGGTCTATCTCGCGACCAACGGATGGCAGCAGGGCCGGATCGGCCTGATCCTGACCGCCGGCGCGATTGTCGGCATCGGCAGCCAGATGCCGGGCGGTGCGCTGGTAGACCGGATCCGGTCGAAGCGTTTGCTGGTGGCGGTGTCGCTCGGGCTGATCGCCGCGGGCGCTCTTGCCCTGTTCCTCTCGCATAATTTCGTCCTGGTGCTGCTGGCCCAGATCGTCCATGGCGCGACAGCGGGAGTGATCACCCCGGCCATCGCTGCGATCGGCCTGGGGCTGGTCGGACATCGCGGGCTCAGCCGGCGCTTAGGCCGCAACCACCGCTACGATTCATTCGGCAATGCCGGCACCGCGGCACTGATGGGGCTGCTCGGCCACTATCTGTCGAAGCGGAGCTCGTTCCTGTTCGCCGGGCTGCTGTGCTTGCCGGCGCTGTGGGCGCTGAGTAGGATCCGCGGCGGCGAGATCGACTATGCACGTGCGCGCGCCGCGCGTCCGAATGCGCCCGACAAGCCGGCCCGCTACCGCGACCTGCTGAAGAATCGCAACCTGATCGTTTTTGGCGGTGTGCTTCTGCTGTTCCAGCTCGCCAATGCCTCCGCCATTCCGCTGGTGGCCGAGCGGCTCGGCCGGCAGCACCAGGCGGAATCCGAGCTTGTGCTGGCCGGCCTCATCATCGTGCCGCAGGTGATCACCGCCCTGC
>CAXTCK010000216.1:0-5484 GCA_964242425.1 uncultured Acetobacteraceae bacterium
CGAGCACGCGCCCTGGGCGCTGCTCGACTTCGGCATACGCTGCGTGATCGCGCCGTCCTTCGCCGACATCTTCCACAACAACTGCTTCAAGAACGGCATCCTGCCAATCCGCCTGCCACGAGAGGTGTGCGACATGCTGATGCAGGACGCGAAGGCGGGCGCCAACAGCCGGTTGACGGTGGACCTGCAGCGCGAGGTGGTGGTGCGTCCGGACGGGCAGGAAGTGCCGTTCACCATCGACCCGCTTCGCCGCCACCTGCTGCTCGAAGGCCTGGACGACATCGGCCAAACGCTTCAGCACGTGGACGCGATCGATCGCTTCGAGCAGGAGCGCGTGCAGTCCAGGCCCTGGATGCAGGGCGCCGTTCTCGCCTGAGGACACCATCTCCCGAGGAACCGACCGCCCATGGTGCTGAACAAGAAGCTGCTGGTTCTGCCCGGTGACGGGATCGGGCCCGAGGTGATGCGCGAGGCCGGGCGGGTGGTCGGATGGCTCGGCCGTCGCCGCGGCATCAGCTTCGACATCAGCGAAGACCTAGTCGGCGGTGCCTCGATCGACGTCCACGGCGTGCCGATCCGCGACGAGGTGATCGAGGCGGCACGCAGCTCCGACGCGGTGCTGTTCGGTGCCGTCGGCGGCCCGGACTGGGACAAGGTTGCGTTCGAGAACCGGCCGGAGGTGGCGATCCTCCGCCTGCGCCAGGAGCTTGGCCTGTTCGCCAACCTTCGTCCGGCCACCGTGCTCGACCCGCTTGTCGATGCCAGCACGCTGAAGCCGGAGGTGGTGCGCGGCCTCGACATCATGATCGTGCGCGAAACCGTGGGCGGCATCTACTTCGGCGAGCCGCGGGGCATCGAGACGCTGCCGGACGGCTCCCGGCGCGGCGTGAACACGGAGGTCTACACCACCAGCGAGATCGAGCGCGTGGCCCGCGTGGCGTTCGAGCTGGCAAGGCAGCGCAACAACGCCGTTTGCTCGGTCGAGAAGTGCAATGTCATGGAAAGCGGCCTGCTGTGGCGCGAGGTGGTGACCGCGCTGCACGCCCGCGATTACCCGGACGTGACGCTGTCCCACATGCTGGCCGACAACTGCGCCATGCAGCTGGTGCGCAACCCGCGCCAGTTCGACGTGATCGTGACCGGCAACCTGTTCGGCGACCTCCTGTCCGACCTCGCCTCCATGCTGACCGGCAGCCTGGGCATGCTGCCTTCCGCCACCCTTGGCACGCTAGGCCCCGACGGGCGACAGCCGGCGCTCTACGAGCCGATCCACGGCAGCGCCCCCGACATCGCCGGCACCGGCCAGGCCAACCCCCTGGCGCAGATCCTCAGCCTGGCGATGCTGCTGCGGTATTCGTTCGGGCTCGACGAGGAGGCCCGTCTGGTGGAGCAGGCCTGCGTCAACGTGCTGGGAACCGGACTGCGCACCGCCGACATCATGAGCCCAGGCAAGGCGCGGGTCGGCACGGTGGTCATGGGCGAGGCGGTGCTTCGCGAGCTGGACAAGCTCGTCGCCTGACCGGCGATCATCCGAATGAAAAAGGCCGCAGCCGGATGCTCCGGTTGCGGCCCATCACGCGTCCGAGTTGGACGGTCGACTAGAAACCTTCGCGCTCCAGTCGCTTGCGCTCCATCTTGCGGGCACGGCGCACGGCCTCGGCCGCCTCGCGGGCACGGCGCTCGGACGGCTTCTCGTAGTGCCGCCGCAGCTTCATCTCGCGGAAGATGCCTTCGCGCTGCATCTTCTTTTTGAGCGCCTTGAGCGCTTGGTCGACATTGTTGTCACGGACAAGAACCTGCACTGTGCCGTAAACTCCTGATCGGTATCAAACGCCGCGTTGGGGGGCGCCGACATATACGGTGTCCGGACACCGCCGACGCGGAACCCGAGAAGGCGCGCGCTATAGCACGACGTCTTGCCGATGCACAAATGCTGCGGGGACGCAGGGTTGCGGCGTCACGCCGATTTGCCATCCACGAACCGAGGATAAACCGTTCATGGCCTTGTTGAAGATCGCGCGCATGGGCCACCCGGTGCTGCTCAGCAGTGCCGAACCTGTGCAGGATCCGGCCTCGCCGGCGGTCAGGCAGCTGATCGAGGACATGATCGAGACCATGCACGATGCGTCCGGCGCCGGCCTGGCCGCCCCGCAGGTGCACGTGCCCCTGCGGTTGTTCGTCTACCACGTGCCGGCGCAGCGCAGCACCGGCGAGGGCGACCCGCCGCGCGAGGTGGACGCGCTGATCAACCCGGTGCTGACCGCGATCGGCGACGAGATGGCTACCCACACCGAGGGCTGCCTGTCGATTCCCGGCCTGCGCGGCGCGGTGCCGCGGCCGGCGCGCGTCCGCTACGAGGGGCTGGACCGGCACGGCCGTCCGGTGTCCGGCGAGGCATCCGGCTTCCTGGCGGTGGTGCTGCAGCACGAGCAGGACCACCTGGACGGCATCCTCTACACGATGCGCATGACCGACCTGACCCGGCTCGGCTTCGAGACCGAATACGCGCGCTTCGACAGGGGTGCCGACGCGTGACGCGTTTCGGGCAGGTGCTGGCCACGGCGGTTCCGCTGGCCGGCGGGGTGTCGGCGCTGCTGGAGGTGGCGGGCAGCGGCTTCGCGCCACCGCTGGAGCCCGATACGGCGCGCGACGACGCGGTCCGGGCGATGCTCCCCTTGGTGCCCGAGCTGGGCTGGACCGTGCGTGCGCTGCGGGCGGCCGCCGGACCGGATGCCGACCTGCTGTTTCCAGGCGGCCCGGTCGAGATGGTCGAGACCCACAGCGCCATGGCGGACCGGGCGATGTCGGCAACCCTGGTCGACGAGATCAGGCTGAGCCGTCGTGTGCGGGCATTGCTGCTGGCAAGGCTGGAGCAGGCGGAGCCGGACCGGAAGGCGATCCGGCGCGGGCTGTCGCTCCTGTCGCTTCCCGGCAACCGGGGAGCCGCCGCGCGCAGCCTTGCCCGCACCGTCGACGCCGTCTGGCTCGCGGCCGGTGACGAGGCCACCGACTGGAGCTGGTACAGCAAGCGTACGCTGCTGGCGGGGGTGTATTCCGCAACCCTGCTGTACTGGCTGCGTCGCGGCGGCGGTCCCGATACCGAAGCGTTCCTGGATCGCCGCCTTGCCGCCGTTGCCCGCATCGGCAGCCTGGGCCGGCGCCTCCGACGCGCCGGCTGAGATAAAACGCTCAGGCGGCGAGGCGGGTGCGCACCTCGTCCGGCGTCATCCGCACCAGCGCCTCGTAGTCGCGCAGCAGCACCTCGGTGATCGGCCCGGGAGTGAAGTGCAGCGTGTCGATCTGCCGCACCGGCGTCACCTCGGCGGCACTCCCGGCCAGGAACACCTCGTCCGCGCTGCCCATCTCGTCCGGCATGATCACCCGCTCGATCACCGGGATCTGCCGCTTGTGGGCCAGCGCCATCACGGTGCGCCGGGTTATGCCGTCGAGGAAGCAGTCCGGGATCGGCGTGTGCAGCGCGCCGTCCTTCACGAAGAAGATGTTGGCCCCCGTCGCTTCCGACACCTGGCCGCGCCAGTCCAGCATCAGCGCGTCGTTGAACCCGGCCGCCTCCGCCGCGTGCTTGGACATGGTGCCGATCATGTACAGGCCGGCCGCCTTGGAGCGGATCGGCGCCGTTTCGGGATGCGGCCGCTTCCACGGCGCCATGCCGAGCCGCACCCCCTTCATCCGGTCGGCGCCGAACAGGTTGGGCCAGGCCCACACCGCGATTATCAGGTGGATGGTGGTTTGCTGCGCCGACACGGACAGCTGCTCGGCGCCGCGCCAGGCAAGCGGGCGGATATAGGCGTCGGTCAGCCCGCTTTCGGCAAGCGACAGCCGGCACGCTTCGTCGATCTGTTCCGCGGAATAGGGGATCTCGAAGCCCAGGATGCGGCCGCTCTCGATCAGCCGCTCGGTGTGCTCGCGCAGCTTGAAGATGTGGCCGCCATACGCGCGCTCGCCCTCGAACACCGCACTCGCGTAGTGCAGTCCGTGCGACAGCACGTGCAGCTTGGCGTCGCGCCAGGGAATGAGCCGGCCGTCCCACCAGATCGAGCCATCCCGGTCGTCGAACGGAACGAGGGTCATGCACGGTGTCCTTCTGCTGGCGCTCCGGAATGCCCTAAAAGGCCGCTTCCATTAAGTCAATGAAGCTGTCTTAACTGCCGCCGCGCGCGGGCTGCATGGGCGGATGGGTATGGAGCAGAAGACACCTCCGCACGGGCTGGCGGCATCGCGTCCGGGAAGCCATGGCGGGCCAGGCGCGTCGACGGGGGAGCACGGCGCCGGCACCGGGCTGTTGTTCCTGCGCGAGGAGCAGATGCGCCTGGCGCAGGACCTGTTCTTCTTCGCCTACCGCGATCTGACCGCTTCGGCGGACGCCATCCTGGCCGAGCTCGGCCTGGGTCGTGCGCATCACCGGGCGCTGCATTTCGTGGGACGCCGGCCCGGGATTGCGGTGAGCGAGCTGCTGGCGCTGCTGCGTATCACCAAGCAGAGCCTGGCCCGGGTGCTGGGGGAACTGGTCGAGCGCGCCTACGTGCTGCAGGCACAGGGACCGCGCGACCGCCGTCAGCGCCTGCTGAGCCTGACCGAGGCCGGCCGGGTGCTGGAGCGCCGCCTGTTCGAGCGGCAGCGCGAGCGCATGGTATCGGCCTATCGCGACGCGGGCGGAACCGCCGTGGACGGGTTCCGGCGCGTCATGCGCGGGGTGATGGACGAGGAAACCCGGCGCCTGCTCGAGCCGCAGGAAGCACCGCCGCCCGTTCTGCGGCGGAGCGCCGGCTGATGGACATCGGCGTGGAAGCGCCGCACGTCCTGGTGGTGGACGACGACGCCCCGCTGCGCAGCCTGTTGCAGCGCTACCTCCTCGGCCAGGGGTTCCGGGTGTCCACCGCCGGCAGCGCCGGTGACGCGCGCCGCCTGCTGGAAGCGATGCAGCCGGACCTGATGGTGCTGGACGTGACCATGCCCGGCGAGAACGGCCTGCAGCTGACCCGCGCTCTGCGCGAGAACGGCCATGACATGCCGATCCTGCTCCTGACCGCGCGCGGCGAGCCGCAGGATCGCATCGCCGGGCTCGAAGCGGGATCGGACGACTACCTCGGCAAGCCGTTCGAGCCGCGCGAGCTGCTGCTCCGCCTGCGTGCGCTGTTGCGCAGGATCGGCCCGCCCGCGCCTACGGAGAACGCCCGCCCGGTGCGGCTCGGCACCATGGAGTTCGACCCCGTCCGCGGCCTGCTGCAAGGCGCGGACGGGCCGGTGCACCTCACCGGCGGCGAGTCGGCGCTGCTGAGCGTGCTGGCGCGCCATCCCGGCGAGGTGCTGTCGCGCGAGGCGATCGCGCGCACGCTGGAGATGGACGAGGCGGGCGAGCGGGCCATCGACGTGCAGGTGACGCGCCTGCGCCGGCGCATCGAGGCCGACCCGCGCGAGCCGCGGTTCCTGCACACGATGCGCGGCCGCGGCTACGTGTTGCGG
>CAXTCK010000217.1:0-5461 GCA_964242425.1 uncultured Acetobacteraceae bacterium
CTGGGCGAGCCGGTGCGCGAGATCCTGTTCGAGGGCAGGCGCGCGGTCGGCGTGCGCACCGACAACGGCAACACGCGCGCCGACGCCGTGGTGGTGAACGCCGACTTCCTTCACGCCATGACCAACCTGGTGCCGACGACCAAGCGCAAGCGCTGGACCACCAGGCGGATCAACAAGGCCAAGCTGTCCTGCTCCACCTTCATGCTCTACCTCGGCATCGAGGGGCGGCTCGACGGGCTCGCGCACCACACCATCTACCTGTCGGAAGACTACCGCCGCACGCTGCAGGACGTGGAAGAAGGCCGGGTGCCGCCCGAGGAGCCTTGCTTCTACATCCAGAACGCCTGCGTCACCGACCCCGCCCTGGCGCCGCCGAACCATTCCACGCTCTACGTGCTGGTGCCGGTCGGGCACGAGCGCGGCGCGATCGACTGGACCGAAGCGGCGCCGCGCTACCGCAAGCTGGTCCTGGAACGCCTGGCGCGGGCCGGCCTGCCGGACATCGAGCAGCGCATCGTGTTCGAGAAGGTGATGACCCCGTCCGACTGGACGCGGGACCTGTCGGTGCACCAGGGCGCGGTGTTCAACCTGGCGCACAACCTCACGCAGATGCTGAACTTCCGGCCGCACAACCGGTTCGAGGACGCCGACGGCATGTACCTGGTCGGCGGCGGCACCCATCCGGGCAGCGGCCTGCCGGTCATATTCGAAGGCGCCCGAATCAGCGCCAAGCTGCTGGCCGACGAGCTCGGGCTGGCACCGGTCTCGACCGCGATGGAATGGACCGGAACCCCCGGTGCCCCGAGACAGGGGCTGGAACAAACCGTGCTTGGAGGAGAGGTGGCGTGATCGAACCCGTTGGCGTCATCGGCTCCGGACTGGGCGGGCTGGCCGCCGCCTGCACGCTCGCCGCGCGTGGCCACAGGGTGGTCCTGTTCGAAAAGAACGACTGGCTCGGTGGCAAGGCGGCGCTGCACGAGGATGCGGGCTACCGCTTCGACATGGGGCCCACCATCCTCACCGTGCCATCGGTGCTGGCGCGCATCTTCGCCGAGGCGGGCGAAAAGATGGAGGACAGCCTCGACCTGCGCCGCATCGACCCGCAATGGCGCTGCTTCTTCGACGACGGCGCCGTGCTCGACCTCGACGAGGACGTGGCGGCGATGGCGCTCCGCCTGCGCGGCTTCTCCGGCGCGGGCGAGACCAACACCGAGCAGGGCTACCGCGACTTCCTCGCCATGAGCGAGAAGCTGCACGAGGTCAGCGCCAAGTTCTTCTTCTGGAAGTCGGTCGAGGATCTCGGCGACACCATGGACATGAAGAAGAACATGGACCTGGACACCCTGCGCGACGTCCTGAGCCTGCGCATGGGCTCCACGGTGGCGCGGCAGATACGCAAGCGCATCGGCGACGAGCGGGTGTCGCAGATGCTGGACCATTTCGTGCAGTACGTGGGCTCCTCGCCCTACCTGGCGCCGGCGGTGCTGTGCTCGATCGCGCACATGCAGACCCAGGAAGGCATCTGGTACCCGATCGGCGGCACGCGTGCCGTCCCGGAAGCGCTGACGGCGCTGGCCGGGCGGCTGGGCGTGGACATCCGTCCCGGCACCGGGATCAGCCGCATCACCCAGTCCGGCGGCCGCGCCGACGGCGTGGTGACGGAAGCGGGCGAGGCCGTGCGGCTGTCGGCGGTGGTGTCCAACATGGACAGCGTGCGCACCTATCGCGAGCTGGTGGGCGGTGCCGCGCAAAAAAGCTTCTCCCGACGCTGGAAGCGCGAGCCGGCCTGCTCCGGGGTGGTGCTGTATCTCGGCCTGGACCGCGGCTACGACCACCTGCTGCACCACGGCTTCGTGTTCTCGCGCGATCCGGAGGAGGAGTTCGACTTCATCTACAAGAAGGGCGAGCCAGCCCCGGACCCGACCTGCTACATCGCCGCCCCCGCCCGCACCGAGCCGGGCGTGGCGCCTCCGGGCGGCGAGGCGCTGTATGTGCTGGTGCACACGCCCTACCTGCGGCCGCACCACGACTGGAACGCCATGCTGCCCGGCTACCGCCGCGTGATCCTGGACAAGCTCGCCCGCACCGCCGGCCTGAAGGACCTCGAATCCCGCATCCGGGTCGAGCGAGTCCTGACGCCGGCCGACATCCACGAGCGCTACCGGGTGCTGGACGGCGCGATCTACGGCCTGGCCAGCCACGGCCGCTTCATGGGCGCGTTCAAGCCGGGCAACCGGTCGCGCGACCTGCCCGGGCTGTATCTCGCCGGTGGCGCCGCCCATCCCGGGCCCGGCATGCCGATGGTGATGATGTCGGGCTGGATCGCCGCCGACAGCCTGGACAACGACGCCCGGCGCAACTCGGTGGAGCCGAGGCTCAGCGCCTGAGCGCGCCCGACCCTGTCGCGACGCGCTCGGAGCCATTGTTCCGGCTGTTCGCGTTCTACCTGCGCTGGTGGGCCGGGCGCCGGTTCCGCGCCATCCGGCTGTCCGGGCTCGACACCGACGCGCTGCCGCGCGACAGGCCGATCATCGTGTTCAGCAACCATCCGTCCTGGTGGGATCCGGCGACCTTCATCCTGCTGGCCGACCTCCGCTTCCGCGGCCGGCCCGGCTTCGGCCCGATGGACCAGGACTCCCTCGGGCGCTACGGCTTCATGGCCCGGCTGGGCATCTTCGGCATCGACCTGCACAGCGCGGCCGGTGCCCGCCGCTTCCTGTCGGTGGCCAGGCGCGTGCTGAGCACGTGCAGCGGTCCCGGCGGCCGGGCGGTGCTGTGGGTGACGGCGGAAGGCGCCTTCACCGACCCGCGCCTGCGCCCGGTGCGGCTGCGGCCCGGCATCGCCCATCTCGCGTCGCTGACCCCCGACGCGCTGCTGCTGCCGCTGGCGATCGAGTACGTGTTCTGGAACGAAAGCCGGCCGGAGCTGCTGCTTCGCTTCGGCACCCCGATCGCCACCGACCGGACGATGCGCGCCGCCGAGTGGACCCCCCGGCTGGAACAAGCGCTGACCGCGACCATGGACGCGCTGGCGGCGGACTCGCAGGCGCGCGACCCCCTGCGCTTCACCCGGCTGGTGCGCGGCCGGGTCGGCGTCGGCGGCGTTTACGACGGGTGGCGCCGGCTGCGGGCGCTGCTGTCCGGACGGCGCTTCGTCGCGGCACATGGCGAGGAAGCGTGAGGGGCGAGGAAGCGTGAGGGGCGAGGAAGTGTGAAGGCGGCCCAGATAGCCGGCTGGACCGCGCTCGGCCTGTCCGTTCTTCCGCTGGCGGTGGCGATCGTCAACCTGCGCCTGCTGCGGGCGCCGCGTCCCGCTGCCGGCCGCCCGGCAGTGTCAGTGCTGATCCCGGCCCGCAACGAAGCCGCCAACATCGCCGACGCGGTGAACTGCGTGCTGCGGAACCAGGACGTCGAGCTGGAGCTGCTGGTGCTCGACGACGGCTCCACCGACGCCACCGCGCAGGTCCTGCGCGAGATCGCTGATCCGCGCCTGCGCGTGATCCCTGGTGACGGCGTACTGCCGCCGGGATGGTCGGGCAAGCAGTACGCCTGCGCGCGGCTGGGCCGGGCGGCGCGACACGAGCTGCTGGTGTTTGTCGACGCGGACGTGCGCCTCCTGCCGGACGCGCTGTCGTGCCTGGCTGGCGCGATGGAGGCGGATCCGGCCCTGGGCCTCGCCAGCGGCGTGCCGCGACAGCTCACGGAAAGCTGGTCGGAACGGCTGCTGCTGCCTTTGATCCACCTGCTGCTGCTGGGCTACCGGCCGATCTGGCTCGACCGCGACCGGCTCGAGCCGGGCTTCGCCGCCGGCTGCGGCCAGCTGTTCGTCGCCAGGCGGGATGCCTACCACGCGACCGGCGGCCACGAAGCGATCCGCGCTTCCCTGCATGACGGGCTCACCCTGCCGCGCGCGTTCCGGCGCGCAGGGTTCCCGACCGCCCTGTTCGACGCGACCCCGCTTGCCACCTGCCGGATGTACGGCAACGCCCGCGACCTGTGGGAAGGCCTGGGCAAGAACGCCGTGGAAGGAATGGCGACCCCGCGCGCGCTGCCCGTCTGGACCGTGCTCCTGGGTGGCGGCCACGTGCTGCCCCTGCTGCTGGCGCTGCGCCGGCCGCGCGGGGCGGCGGTCGCGGCGATCGGCTGCGGATCGGCGCTGCGCCTGCTGCTGGCGATGCGGTTCCGGCAGGACCTGTTCGGCGCGATCCTGCATCCTGTGGGCGTGCTTCTGCTGCTGGTGCGGCAATGGACGGCGCTGCTCGCTGCCAGCGCCGGGCGGCCAAAGGTGTGGCGCGGCCGGGTTTATCCGGCGGACACCGGAACCTCGTCGTGAGCCGCCGCCTGCTGGCCGCCTTGCTCCTGCTGCCGCTGGCCGGCACGGGCGCCCGCGCGATGAGCCTGACCGTCGTCGTCGCCGGCCTGCACGACAACCGCGGCCACGTGCGGATCGGCGTGTGCGAGCGCAAGGAGTTCCTGGGCGAGCGCTGCGCCTACCACGCGGTGGTGCCGTCGCGGGCCGGCAGCGTGAGCGCCACCATTTCCGGCATCAAGCCCGGCATCTACGCCGTCGCCGCGTATCAGGACTCCACCGATGCCGGGCACCTGCGCCGCAGCTTCCTGGGCATCCCCGAGGACGGCATCGGCTTTTCCCGCAACCCGCCGCTCGGCCTGGGCGGGCTGCCGTTCGACCGCTGCGCGCTGAGCCTCGGCACGCAGGACGCCGCGATCACGGTGACGTTGCGCTTCTTCTGAAGCCGCCGGACGGCAAAGGTTGCCGTGGGCCTTCTTCTTCATGATGATGCACGTCCGGGTGACGAGGCTGGGGGAACGAGACGGCATGGCGGAACGGGTTCTGGTCACCGGCGGTGCGGGCTTCATCGGGCGGCACGTGGTGCGGGCGCTGCTGTCGCGCGGCGACCGGGTGCGCGTCTACGACAGCCTGATCGAGCAGGTGCATCCGCTTGGGCCCACCGCGGAATCCGTGCCGGACGACGTGGAGCTGGTCCAGGCGGACATACGCGACGCCGCCCGGCTCGCCGGGGCGCTGGCCGGGATCGACAAGGTGGTGCACCTCGCCGCCGACGTCGGCGTCGGCCAGAGCATGTACCTGATCGAGCGCTACGTCGGCGTCAACGACGGCGGCACCGCCTGCCTGTGCCAGGCCCTGATCGACCATCCGGTGAAGCGGGTGGTGGTCGCCTCCTCCATGTCGGTGTACGGCGAAGGGCTCTACACCGCCACCGACGGCACGGTGATGCAGGACGTGATGCGCCCGGTGCGCCAGGAAGCGGATCGCCAGGGTGGCGCCGGCTGGGACCCGCTCGGGCCCGACGGCCTGCCGCTGCGCCCGGCGCCCACGCCGGAATGGAAGCAGACCCGCCTCGCCTCGGTATACGCCATCACCAAGTACATGCAGGAGCGCATGATCCTGTGCGCCCCGCCCGCCTACGGCATCGAGGGC
>CAXTCK010000218.1:0-5440 GCA_964242425.1 uncultured Acetobacteraceae bacterium
GCTCCGAGCGCTGCTTCTCGTCCAGCGCGTGGCCGGCCTCGGTCAAGGCCCTGCCCATGCCGTCACGCTCGCCCTGGAGCGTCCTAGCATAGCGCTCGGCCTCATCGAACTGGGCGCGCAGGGCCACCGTGTCCCAGCGCACCACGTTGTCGAACACGTTGGGCGCGCGGAAGCAATCGGGCGGGGTGACGAAGTCCTGCTCGACGAAGAAGTCGTTCAGGCCGTCGTGGTGGGCAAAGCGGTAGCCGATGCCCTGGAGGTACTCGGCAATGCCGGTCTGCCGGCGCACCGGGCTTTGCGGCAGCGTGGCCTCCAGCATGATCAATGACGGGCGGTGGCGGTCCCAATCGTTGCCGCGCAGCACCTGTTCCTCGAACCCCTCGACGTCGATCTTGAGGATGTCGATGTGCGGCGGGGCGGCCTGGTCGAGCACCTGCTTCAGCGTCGCTGCCGCCACCTCGATCTGGCGCACGGGCGTTCCTTGACCGGCATGGATCTGCGCCTGCCTGGCGTCGCCGGTGGACAGGCCGGTGTTCTCGATGATGAAGAACGGCAACGCTGCCGCGGGCCGGTCCGTCAGGAACAGCTGGAGATTTCGGTCCTCCGGCCGACGCTCCGCCAGCAGCGCGAAGTAGTTCGGGTTGGGCTCGACGTTGATGCCGCGCCAGCCGAGCTCGTAGAGCCCGAACAGGTCGTTGCCGTTCACCGGGTCCTCGGCGCCGACGTCGACAAAAAAGCCGGTCCGCCTGCCCGCGAACACCCGGCGCAGCAGCACGTCCTCGGCGTTGATGCTGTAGGAGATCAAGGGGCTTGCCGGGGCGCTGGCATTCTGGTTCTCGTTCATGGGCACAACCCTGTCAGGCGGAGGCGATCGAGCTGGCGACGGGCGACAGCGCGCGCCCCATACTGGCTGGCGATGTGGGCGCGGGCGGCGGCGACACGACCGGCGACCGTTCTGCCGCCCTCGACCACGGCGCGCATCTGCCAGGCGGCGTGGTCGAGATCGGGATCCGCCCAGCGCTGGTTCTCGTGGAACGGGTATTCCCCCGGCGCCACCGGGACGAGCCGGTAGTCGACCGGATACCCGGTGCCGCACGAGACGAGCTCGGTGGTGGCCGAATAATCGGTGGCGATCACCGGCTTGCCGAGCACCATCGCTTCGGACACCAGCAGGCCGAGCCCCTCGCTGCGATGCAGCGAGACCACGGCGTCGCACGCTCCGATCAGGGCCAGGGAGTCGTCCCGCGACAAGGTCCGCTCGACCAGGATGATGTCGGGATCGTCGCGCAGGCGTTCGAGCAGCGCGCGCTTTTCCGCCGGCACCTTTTCCGCGTTCAGGGTCTTGAGCACCAGGGCGACCCTGGGACCGCCCGGCTTGCGGCGGAAGGCGCGACGGAACGCATCCACCACCGCGAGCGGGTTCTTGCGCTGGATGAACGAGAAGTAGTCGAACGCGAAGAAGAACAGGAATGCATCCTCCGGCAGATCCCAGGCCTGCCTGGGCACCGGCGGCGGAGGCGTAAACTCCAGCATCAAGGGCATGCGGATCACCGGCTTGTGCAGGCGGCGCATCAGGGTGGCCTGGATGAAGCCCGTGGGCGCCCAGACCTCGTCCACCAGGTCGAACGCCTCGACCCAGGGATCGGGCAGGACGGACAGCTCCCAGAACGGCGTCATGATCCGATAGGCATCCGGGCGGAGGCGCCCATCCAGGCTGGCGATCACCTGTGCGATCTGGTCGGCGTTGATGCTGAACACCTGGATCGGTGCCCGCGCCTCCTCCACCAGCAGGGATGCGCAACTCTCGTCGTTGGCGGTGGAGTTCGAGTTCAACGCGGTGGGCAATCCGCGCACCGCCAGTCCGGCGTGCTCCAGCGCGCGAAGGGTCAGCCGTCCGGCCTCGCCGAGGCCTAGTGCCAGGCGCAGGTAGCCGACCACGTCGATGTCGGGCTCGTTTGTCGACCGCCTGGCCGGCGCCTGCCGCCGCGGCAGCGACAAGGCACCGAACCGCTCGGCGATCGGCTCGATCAGCCGAGGATCACCCACCAGGGGTTCGGCGTGCTTGACCATCCAGTCCAGGAACTCGCGGGCATCCTCATCGCGGGTGGCGGAGAAGCGCTCGTTCAGCCAGCGCTCCCGGGCGTGGAGCCCGGTCATCAGGTTGGTGACGACGCTCCCGAACGGGCCGCTCCACGGCTCGACCGCGGTCCGCTGCAGGTGTTCCTCGAAGGTGTCGGCGGGATCGCCCGGCCAGACGAGATGATCCTCGCGGAACAAGCGGCGGACGAAGGGGGTGATCGGGGTGCCGGACCGGAACCGGCCCCACGCGTAGGAGCCGTTGGGGACCGAGCCGTGCCCGTTGGCGAGCAGGCGTTGCGCGTAGCGCTCGACCAGGGCCTGCAGGTCGGCGTCCATCGCGCCGTTGCGGAAGCCGTCGGTGTATTTGGACAGCCGCGAGGTGTCCCAGGGGTTGATGCCGCTGTAGTGGAAGAAGGTGAGCGGCTGCCCGTCGACGCGCCACCCGTCGCTGTCGCGGCGCAGGGTGCGCTGGGACAGGTTCCAGTAGGCGACGTTCAGGGTCGGGTCGCGCAGGACGCGCAGGCGGGCCGCGAAGCCGGGCAGCAGGTCCATGAACTTCTGGTCGACGAAGATGCCGCCGGGCTGGTCGTTCAAGCACTGGTACTCGAGGCGCCGGGACCACCAGCGCAGCAAGGGCTCGGTTTCCGGCGTGGCGCCGACGCCCAGGAAGCCGAGGTTGAACACGCCGGCTTGCATGATGCCGATATCGTCGGGAAACGCGCTGCCTTCGGCCGGCGCGCAGATATGCGGCGTCACCACGAACGAGGCGCCATCGCGCAGCGCGGCGGTGACGCTGTCGACGGGCTGGAAGATCTCGATGTCGGGATCGAAATACAGCACCGCGTCGTGGCCCCGTGCCAGCAGGTACCGGACCATGAACGGCTTGAGGGCGGTGTTGAGCTCCATCACGTCGTAGCGGAAGCGGAAGGCATCGAACTCCGGGATCTCCAGCGCCTCGGCCGGCACCACCGTGCAGCCCTCCGGATAGAACTGCGGCTCCGCGCGCTTGCGGTCGGCCAGGCACAGGTAGTGCGCCGCCTCGGGATGGTGCAGGCGGGCGCTTTCGAGAAGGATGCGCGCCATCGACACGTAGTTGTTCGAGCAGATGGTGAAGATGGCGAGGCCCGGCATGTGCACCTGATCGTTCCTGGTTGGTCTGGCCGGGACCCTCCGGCGGAGGCGCCACGTGCCGTGGGCCGAGCGGACGGGCCTATACCGGGTGCGGCTGCTCCTTGCCAGCCGCTGCGGTCCAGCGGTGCCGTGCCTCTTCCTCCGTTCGTGGTGCCGAAAACGATGGGGCCTCGGTCCGGGATCCCCGAGTTGCCCTTGCTTTCTTCCGGTCACCGCTGCCGCGTGGCCCCGTTCCAGCGCGTCCTAGTATGCCAGCGCGCAGCCATCGGCGCGCATCTCGCTGGCGGCGGCCCAGACGCGGTCGTTGCCGCTCATGCGGTGCTCGATGCACTCGTAGCGGCCATAGCCGCCGTCGGACGGCGCCAGCGTCCAGCCGAGCGACGCCAGGGCGGCGCGGGTGGCGGCGGGCACGCCGGTTTCCAGGCGCAGGATGCCGTCGGGCGGCAGGCCCGGCGCGTCCTCGCCCATGCTCTGCGAGGAGCCCTCGTGGTGCCAGCGCGGGCTGTCGCCGGCGGCCTGGATGTCGAGGCCGTAGTCGACGCGGTTGACGATGATCTGCTGCTGCCCCATCGGCTGCATGTCGCCGCCCATCACGCCGAAGCTCATCCCGCCCTCGCGCGGCGCCCGTGCACCCCGTTGCGCCGCGGCAACGGGACGCACGGTGCCGGCAGCCTAGCGGATCGCGAGGCCGACGGTGCGGGTCTGCGACGGGACCGGAAGCGAGACCGTCAGGTTGCTCAGGAAGGTCAGCCTGCCGGTCGCGTGGTCGACCTTGTAGGCATACACCTTGTTGCTCTTGCCGGCGGAGGCGACGCTGTTCTCCTCCTGCAGCACGTAGAGGAAGTTCTCGCCGGGATCGAGCGAGAACTGGTTGAAGCCGCCGACGCCGCCGGCGACCACGTGCTGGATCTCGACCGGATGCGCCGGGTTGGACAGGTCGAACACCGAGATCGACTGGTCGCCGGTGTTGGACGCGTAGAGGTAATGTCCGTCGCGGCTGGTCCGCAGCCAGCAGAGGCCCTGGCCGGAGTCGGTCGCGGTGCCGACCAGCGTCAGCTGGCCCAGCTCGTTGATGCGGTAGGTCGCGAGCAGGTTGTTGACCACGAGGCCCGCATACACGTACGGCGCGCGGGGATTGGCCCACAGGCCCAGGACCAGCGCGTTCGAACCGTTCTCGACCGGCGGCGTCACGGTGCCGGTCCTGAACAGGTAGCCGCCCGGAAGCTGCGCATAGGAGTCGATCACGCTCCCGCTCGGGAACCCGGAGGTGAAGACGAACGGTCCGGTGTTGCTGGTCAGCACCTGGCTCGGGTCGGCGCCGGGATGGAGATAGACCTCCGTGTACGGCAGGTAGTTCAGGGAGCCGCCCGGGGCGACGCCGAACACGTTCAGGCGCGGGGCGATGTCGCTGTCCGGCGCGGCCGGGTTGATGGCGTAGTCGGCGGTCACCAGCGTGTTGCCGTGCAGCCCGAGCGAGATGGGCGTCGCCCCGTGCGCGGCCACCGGCGAGCTCGAGAACGGAACGAGGCTGCCGTCCGGCTGCACGTGCATGACCGCGATCGTGTTCGAGCCGCCGTTGATGGCGTAGAGCACGGTGCTGTCCGGATTCAGGATGATGTTCTGGTCGTTGTCGAACGGGCCCAGGGCATAGGTAGCGTCGAAGAACCCGGTGCCTCCGGTGAGATAGGGCGATCCCGCCTTCTGGTGGAGGCTGCCGTCGCCGGCGATGTCGTAGGCCAGGATGGAGTTCTGCCCGGTCGCCGTGAGGTTGCTCTCGACGTACAGGACGTGCGGCCGGGATGCCTGCGCGGACGTCGTGGCTGGTGTGGTGGTCTGCGCCAGCGCCAACGTCGGCAGAAGGCAGGTGAGCGCCGTCGCGGCCGTCAGCCGAAGGCGCCGCGGGTGCCGGTTTGTCATTATGTCCTCCCAGGTGTGACGAGGGGTTAGTTCGTCGCATCGGGAGGATGGTTACACGTCGGCACCATGAGTTTCGCAGGCCTGCGCCTGCGCGCTCCGGAGCGGCGGCCTAGAGCATCATCCGTTCGCATCGGCTCACGGAGCATGCTCCAGCCCATTGTTTGTCGAGCATCTTTATTCGATCGACCGATCCGGTTCGATCGGATGACGCTCTAGTAGGCCAGCGCGCAGCCATCGGCGCGCATCTCGCTGGCGGCAGCCCAGACGCGGTCGTTGCCGCTCATGCGGTGCTCGATGCACTCGTAGCGGCCAT
>CAXTCK010000219.1:0-5406 GCA_964242425.1 uncultured Acetobacteraceae bacterium
GGCTCTCGTAGAAGCCCCAGGGCCGGTAGCAGCGATTATGCGCCACCGCCTCGTGACGCCCGGCATCGCGCAGGCGCTCCACCACGCGCTTGACGTCCTGCGCGCGGTCGCGGTGGGTGACCAGCACCGCGTCCTCGGTGACCACCACCACGGCGTCGGCCAGGCCCGTCACGGCCGTGACGATGCCGTCCGAGCGCACGTAGCAGTTGGAGGTGTGCTCCAGGAACACGTCGCCAATCGACACGTTGCCGGCCCCGTCCTTGGGGCTGATGTCCCACAGCGCGTCCCAGGAGCCGACGTCGGACCAGCCGAGATCGGCCGGCACCACGGCGGCGCGATGGGTGCGCTCGGCCACCGCGTAGTCGATGCTGATGTCCGGGGCGGCGGCGAACGCTTCGGGCTCGAGGCGGATGAAGTCGAGGTCGGTGTCGCGGCCCTCCGTGGCGCGTCGCACCGCGGACAGCACGTCCGGCGCATGCAGCTGCATCTCTTCCAGCAGCGTTTCGGCGGTGAACACGAACATGCCGGAGTTCCACAGGTGGGATCCGGATGCGACCAGCTCGGCGGCGCGGCCGGCGTCCGGCTTCTCCACGAAGGCGGCGAGCGCATGGACGCCGGGGAGCCCTTCCAGCGGCTGGCCCACCTCGATGTAGCCGTAGCCGGTTTCAGCCCGGGTCGGCTTCATGCCGAAGGTGACGATCCGCCCGCCTCGCGCCGCCTCGACCGCGGTCGACACCGCGGCCGCGAGCCGATCCGGCCTGGCGATGGCGGAGTCGGCCGCCATCATCCACAGCACCGCGTTCGGGGTTTCCTCGGCCACCAGCAGGGCAGCGGCGGCAAGGGCAGGCGCCGAATTGCGGCCAACGGGTTCGAGCACGATCCGGGCGCCGGTGATGCCGGCCTCGCGGAGCTGCTCGGCGATCAGGAAGCGGTGCTCCTGGTTGCACACGATCACCGGCGGCGCGAATCCGGCGCCGGTGCCGCGAAGCGCTGTTTCCTGCAGCATGGTCTTGTCCGAGATCAGCGGCCAGAGCTGCTTCGGGAAGCTTGCCCGGGATACCGGCCACAGCCGGCTGCCCGACCCGCCAGACAGGATCACTGGCACCACGGTAACGGTCTCGTCCGTTGGCCGGGCGGGAACGGCGTGGGTGTCGGGCATGGAACTACTCCGGCTGCGCATGAAACGGGAGCGCCGTGCCGGGGGGAACCGGCCAGCAACCAGGACGGGCGGTCAGATCGGCCGGTGGGCCCGGTCGATCAGCCGACGCAGCAGGCCGGGCCTGCCGGGTGCGGCATCGCGTCGCGCCTGCTCCGCCGCCGCCTCCCCGGCCTTGCGTTCCGCTTCGGCGCGCCGCTCCTTCTGCGCCATCCACTTGTCCAGGGCCATGCCGGCCTTTTCGGCCCGGCGTGCCTCGTAGGCCTGCTTGCCGGCGGATCCGGGCCCGGCCATCCTGGCGGACGACGCCGACACTTCCTGCGCCGGCACGGGCGCTCCGGCCGCGGTCTTGTTCTTCCTGCCGAACATCCGACACCCCGTTTCGCACGCTGCGCGGGACGTTCTCCTCCCTGGAACGATCCCGGGCAAGTCCCTCGGCGGCGGGCGGCTCAGCCCCTGGCCGGTCTGCCGCCCTGCCAAACGCAGCGGTCGCCGACGCGGGAAAAGAACACCGCCTGCCGGGTGGGCGCGAACAACCGGACGTGGTCGACGGCGAGGCCGGTCTCGCCCGCGGCCAGGGCCGCACGGGCCGGCTGCCAGGCGGCCCTGCACTGCACCACCCCGCTTGGCCCGGTCGCCAGCGCCGGGGCCGGCACCGGCGCCAGCGCCAGCGCCGCAGCGAGCACGAAGAAGGGTGCCGCGAACGACCGACTATCCATGCCTCGGGCCACCCTGTTCACGACAGAACGGGTAGCGCGTGAACAAGAACAAAGCAAGAACTCGATTGCCCGCGCCGGTTCCCGTCCCCGGCTGGCCCGGTCAGCGCGAGCGGGCTGCCCGCTGGTTCACCCGCTCGCGCAGCTCCTTGCCGGCCTTGAAGAACGGCACGACCTTCTCGTCCACGACGACCGGCTCGCCGGTACGCGGATTGCGTCCGGTGCGGGCATCACGCTGCTTGATGGTGAAGGCGCCGAAGCCGCGCAGCTCGACGCGCTCGCCGCGTGCCAGCGCCGCGGTGACCTCGTCGAAGATGGTGGACACGATCAGCTCGACGTCCCGGCTGGTCAGGTGCGGATTGGCGCTCGCAAGCTCGGCGATCAATTCCGACTTGGTCATCCCGTTTCTCCGGATCCGAGCCGTCAAGGCTGCCAGAGCGATACCGCACCGTCAAGCGCAAGTCCTTGCACCATAACGGTTTTCCCTAGCGATCCACCCGCCAGCGTATCGAGCGCCCCGTTCATGGCGGCCTGGCCCAGCTGGTGCGCGAGGCCGAGCGGATGCAGGGCCGTCCAGCGTCCCGACCGGGGGCGGCGCAGCGGCTCGACCGGCAGGTCCGCGGGAATGTGCCTTGTCCGCGCCAGCCAGTCCCGGGCGTCCCGCTCCGTGCCGATCTGGTCGATCAGGCCGAGGCCGATGGCCTGGTGTCCGGTGTAGGGGCGGCCGTCCGCCAGCGCCCGCACCCGGTCCGGGCTCATGTGCCGACCGGCTGCGACGATGTCGACGAACTGGCCGTACAGGTCGGCGACCACGCCCTGCAGCATCTCCCGTCCTTCCGGACTCAACGGCTTGACGACGCTGGGCTGGCCTTTCAGCGGACCGGACACCAGCTCGTCCACGCCGATCCCGAGCTTGCCGAGCAGGCCCGAAACGTCCGGGCTCTGCAGGATCACGCCGATGGAGCCCGTCAGGGTGGCGTTGGAAGCGAAGATGCGCGCCGCCGGCACCGCGATCATGTAGCCGGCCGACGCCGCCACCCCGCCCATGGTCACCACCACGGGCTTCTTCGCCGCGAACCGCGCGATCGCGTCGTGCAGCGACTCGCCGCCGGCCACCGAGCCGCCCGGGCTGTCGATGGCCAGGATCATGCCCCTGACGCTGTTGTCCTTTTCCGCAGCGTCGATCAGGTCCAGCCGGTCGCGGTCGTCGGTGATGATGCCCTCGACCCGCAGCCGGGCCAGATGCGGGCCGGCCAGGAACCCGGCCTGGTGCCGGCGCAGGCCCGCGGTCGCAAGCAGCGCCAGCACGAAGCCGAGCACGGCCAGCACCCGCCAAAGGGTGAGGCGACGCTTCAAGCGCAGCCGGTCCACGACCAGGTCGGCTTCAAGGCTCATCTGCGGCTCCAACCGGCCAAAGGGGACAGCCAAGCGTATGGCGAAGCCGGAGCCGGGAAAAGCCTCCTTCACGGCGCCGCCGGGTTGTCGAGGCCGTCCTGCCGGAACCGGGCGGCCTGTTGTCGGACAGCTGCATCGCAAAGCCTTGCACCGTCGGCCAGGTCCGGACGGCGTCAGCGGCCTGGGGCCGCCATCGGTCGTTCCTGCCCGGCGACGAAGCCATCCGCATTCGCGTCAGCAGGCTGCTGGCATGCGCGGGCCGGGCGGGACCGAGGCATCCGGACCGGAACAGAACCGGCGGCATGGGATCTCGCCCATCCCGTCAGGCCCGGCGGCTTCGCCGACCGCCGCAAGCCGAGCGTCGCCGGCTCGCCCGGCAGGCCATCCGGGTCGCCGGGATGGCGCGTCGGCGCCATGGGCGACACCCCGGCGTGCGGTGCCACCGTGACCCGGTGTCGGCCCGGCGAGGCGGCGCTGCGGGTGGCGGGTCGCGGCGCTGGTGGCGACGCCGCCGGTGCGAGCAGTGGCGCCGGTGCTGCTGGTCGGCTAGGACGTCGGCGCAGTCCGGAAGGCCCGCCATGCCCGATCACGTTGCCGCAGTTCTGCCGGAGGACGCGTCCGCCGGCCCCGACCATGCCCTGCGCCACCTGCTCGACCGTCAGCGCGCGGCGGCCGGAGCCGCCCCGGCGCCCGACGCGGCGCAGCGTCGCCGGTCGCTGCGCCGGCTGGACGCCCTGCTGCACGAGGACGGCGACCGTCTGCACGCGGCGGTGTCGGCCGATTTCGGTCATCGCGCGTATCCGGAAACGGTTCTGGCCGAGCTGGTGCCGCTTCGTGCCGCGATCCGCTTCGCGCTGCGCCAGCTCGGCCACTGGATGCGCCCGCGCCGGCGGCGGGTCGCGTTGTCGTTCCAGCCGGGACAAGCCTGGGTGGTGCACCAGCCGCTCGGCTGCGTCGGCATCGTGTCGCCGTGGAACTACCCGCTGTTCCTGTCGATCGGGCCGCTGATCGACGCGCTCGCCGCCGGCAACCGGGTGATGCTGAAGCCGTCGGAGCTGACGCCACGCTATTCCGCCCTGCTGGCCGAGCTGCTCGCGCAGCGTTTCGAGCCGGAACAGGTGTCGGTGGCGACCGGCGGCCCGGACGTGGCGCGAGCGTTCTGCGCCCTGCCGTTCGACCACCTCCTGTTCACCGGCTCCACCGCGGTCGGCCGCCTGGTGATGCGGACGGCGGCGGAGACCCTCACCCCGGTCACGCTGGAGCTGGGCGGCAAGAGCCCGGCGATCGTGGCGCCAGACGCCGACCCGGCACGCACCGCGCGCAGCCTGATGATCGGCAAGCTGTTCAACGCCGGCCAGACCTGCATCGCCCCCGACTACGCCCTGGTGCCGCAGCACCGGCTGCCCGAGTTCGCCGACGCGCTGCTGGCCGAGGCGGCGAGGCTCTACCCCCGGGTCGCCGACAACCCCGACTACACCACCATCATCTCGGAACAACACCTCGACCGGCTGCAGCGCCTGGTGGACGAGGCGGCGGAACGGGGAGCGGCGGTGCTGCGCGACCCGTCGCACCAGGCGGAAGCGGGGCAGGCAAGGCGCTCGGGTCGCCTGGTGCCGACCCTGCTGCTCGGGGCGCCGAGCGACTGCGAGGCGATGGCGGACGAGATCTTCGGTCCGGTGCTGCCGGTGCTGGGCTACCGGACGCTCGACGAGGCGATCGGCTTCGTCAACGCGCGGCCGCGTCCGCTCGCCCTCTACTGCTACACCGACGACCGCGACACCGAGCGGCACGTGCTGCGGCACACCCTGTCCGGCGGCGCCACCGTCAACGGCACCCTCCTGCACTGCGCCCAGCCAGACCTGCCGTTCGGCGGCGTGGGCCCGAGCGGCACCGGCGCCTATCATGGCGAGGCCGGGTTCCTGCGCTTCTCGCACGCGCGCGGGATCTATCGTCCCGGCCGGATCAGCGGCTTCACCACCCTGGCACCGCCGCACGGGCGCCTGTCCGCCCGGCTGCTGCCGCTGATGCTCGGCCGCAGCAC
Source organism: uncultured Acetobacteraceae bacterium (assembly GCA_964242425.1). GTDB lineage: Bacteria > Pseudomonadota > Alphaproteobacteria > Acetobacterales > Acetobacteraceae > Lichenicola. Next base: position 5,309 of record CAXTCK010000219.1, read on the forward strand.
CTGGCGCCGGCCGTCCGCGGCCCCACCCGCACCGACGGCTTGAACCGCCTCCCGCAACACCCGAGCAGCAGGAGTTGCGGAGCGGGCGGCGGGACAAG
>CAXTCK010000220.1:0-5306 GCA_964242425.1 uncultured Acetobacteraceae bacterium
ATAAGCGGCGCATGATCCTGCTCACCGGCGGCGCCGGCTTCATCGGCTCGTGCCTCCATGCCTCGCTGCAGGCGCGCGGCCGCGAGACCGTGGTGGTGGACCGGCTCGGCGCCGACAACAAGTGGCGCAACCTTTGCCGCCACCCGCCGCAGCGCCTGCTGGCACCGGAACAGCTCGACGCGTTCCTGGACGCGACGCCGTCGCTCGACGCGGTGGTGCATCTGGGGGCGATCAGCGAGACCACCGCCCGCGACGGCGACCTCGTGTGGCAAAGCAACGTTTCGCTGTCGCAGCGCCTGTGGTGCTGGTGCGCGGCCCACGGGGTGCCGTTCCTGTATGCGTCCTCCGCCGCGACCTATGGCGCCGCGAGCGGCGAAGGTGCGTTCTCCGACGATCCGTCCGGCCTCGACAGGCTCCGGCCGCTCAATCTGTACGGCTGGTCCAAGCACGCCTTCGACCTGTGGGTGCACAGGCAGGTCGCGACCGGCCGGCCGGCGCCGCCGCGTTGGGCCGGGCTCAAGTTCTTCAACGTCTACGGCCCGAACGAGTATCACAAGGGCGGCATGATCTCGGTGGTCAAGGTGAAGCACGACGAGGTGGCGGCGGGCGGGGCGGCCCGGCTGTTCCGCTCCGACCGGCCGGGCCTGGCCGACGGGGCGCAGGCACGCGACTTCGTGTGGGTCGGCGACGTGGTGGACGTGCTGCTGTGGCTGCTGGACACGCCGGGCCCGAGCGGGCTGTTCAACCTCGGCACCGGCGTCGCCCGCTCCTATCTCGACCTGGCCCACGCGGTGTGCGACGCCGCCGGCCGGCCGCGCCGGGTCGAGTTCGTTGCCATGCCGGACGCGTTGCGCGGCCAGTACCAGTCCTATACCTGCGCCGACATGACGCGGCTGCGCGACGCCGGCTATGCCGGCCAGTTCACGCCGCTGGAGGAAGGGGTGCGCCGCTACGTGTCCCTGCTCAACTCCCCCGATCCCTATCTCTAGACGCTTTCCCCGCCTTCCAGACGCTTCAAGGACCGTTCCCGCCCATGCTGCCCGTGCTCGTGTTCCCCGACTTCGATCCGGTGCTGGTGCATCTGGGCCCGTTCGCGATCCGCTGGTATGCGCTCGCCTATATCGTGGCGCTGGTGATCGGCTGGCGCGTGATGCGGCGCATGGCGCTGCGCGCGCCGCAGGTGGCGACGCTGCTGCAGGTGGACGACTTCCTCACCTGGGCCACGCTCGGCGTCGTGCTCGGCGGACGGCTCGGCTACGTGCTGTTCTACCAGCCCGGCCTGTATCTTTCGCATCCCATGGCGATGCTGGAGCTGTGGCACGGCGGCATGAGCTTCCATGGCGGCGTGCTGGGCGTGGTGGTGGCGCTGGTGGTGTTCACGCGCAGGCGCGGCATCCCGCTGCTTGGCTTCGCCGACCGGCTGGCGGTGGAGGTCCCGATCGGGCTCGGGCTCGGCCGCTGCGCCAACTTCATCAACGGCGAGCTGTGGGGACGCCCCGCCGATCCGTCGCTGCCCTGGGCGATGATCTTTCCGCGCGTCGACAGCCTGCCGCGCCATCCGAGCGAGCTTTACGAGGCGCTGCTGGAAGGGGTGGTGCTGCTCGCCGTCATGCTGTTCCTGGCGCGCAGGCGATTCGTGCGCGAGCGCGCGGGGCTGCTGACCGGCGCGTTCCTGCTCGGCTACGCCATCCTGCGCGCCTTCGCCGAGCATTTCCGCCAGCCGGACGCGTTCCTGAACTACCTCGCCTTCGGCACCACCATGGGCCAGCTTCTGTGCATCCCGATGGCGATCGCCGGCATTGGCCTGATCCTCTACAGCAGGCGCGCGCCGGTTCTGCTGCCGCTCGCGGTGCAGGATCCCGCTTGACTGGGACGGCAGGCGACTCCGAGCGGCTCGACCGCTTCATGGCCCGCGCCAACGCCGCCTACTACGCCGGGCGCGACCCGTTCGCCGACTTCACCACAGCCCCCGAGATTTCCCAGGCCTTTGGCGAGATCCTGGGTGCCTGGGCGGCGGAAACGTGGCAGGCGATGGGCGCCCCGGACCCGGTGCTGCTGGTCGAGGCCGGTCCCGGACGCGGCACGCTGATGGCCGACGCGCTGCGGCTGGTGTCCCGCGTGGCGCCCGCATTCGGCCGGGCGATCCGGCTGCACCTGGTCGAGACCTCGCCGCGGCTGCGGGCGCACCAGGCCGGGGCGCTGTCCGGCACCGGCGCGGCACCCACCTGGCACGACCGCCTCCACGACCTGCCGGACGTGCCCTTCATCCTCCTCGGCAACGAGTTCCTCGACGCCCTGCCGATCCGGCAGCTGGTGCGCACCGCCGGCGGCTGGATGGAGCGCTGGGTCGAGGCTGGCCGTTTCGTGCTGCGCGACACGCCGGCGCAGCCGGTCGCGCTGCCTGGCCGGTCGGTGGCGCAGGGCGACGTGCTGGAACTGTGCGAACCGGCGATGGAGATCGTGCGGCACCTGGCCCGGCGGCTGTCGCGCCGCCCCGGCGCCGCCCTGTTCCTGGACTACGGTCCCGACCGTCCCGGCACCGGCGACACGCTTCAGGCGCTGCGCCAGGGGCACCCGTCCCCGCCGCTGGAGCATCCGGGCGAGGCCGACCTCACCGCCCATGTCGACTTCCCCCTGCTGGCGCACCTGGCCCGGGATGCCGGGGCGGCGGTGCACGGGCCGGACGGGCAGGGGGCGTTCCTGGGCGGGCTCGGGCTGTTCGCGCGCACCGAGCGGCTGGCGCGGAACCAGCCGCCGGAGCAGGCCCGGGCACTGGTGGACGCGGCGCACCGGCTGGCGGCGCCGGACCGGATGGGGCGCTTGTTCAAGGTGCTGGGGATGTGCCACCCGTCGATGGGCACCCTGCCGGGCTTCGGCATGAAGGAGGCATCGTGAGCGACACCAATCCCGCGCCCGTGTTTCTCCGCTCGGCGCTGCTGTCGCCGCTTCGCCACGGCTTCTTCACCCGGATCGGCGGCGTGTCGGAGGGTCCGTACGCCAGCCTGAACTGCAGCATGGGCACCGGCGACGCGCCGGACGCCCTGCGCGAGAACCGCCGGCGCGTCGCCCACGCCATGGGGGTCGCCCCGGACCGGCTGCTCGGCATCACCCAGGTGCACGGCGACGCGGTCGCGACCGTGGCCGAGCCTTGGCGGCCGGGCGAGGGCCCGCGCGCCGACGCCCTGGTCACGGACCGGCCCGGCCTGGCGCTCGGCGTGATCACCGCCGATTGCGCGCCGGTGCTGTTCGCCGATCGCGCCTGCGGCATCGTCGGCGCCGCCCATGCCGGCTGGCGCGGGGCCGCCGGCGGCATCCTGGAGGAGACGGTCGCGGCGATGCGCCGGCTGGGTGCCGAGGAGATCGCAGCCGTGGTCGGCCCCTGCATCGCCCAGGAAAGCTACGAGGTCGGGCCCGAGCTGCGGGAAGCCGTGGTTTCGGCCGCGACGCTGCCGGACCCGGACCGCTTCTTCGGTCCCGGCCGCGACGACCGGCTGCAGTTCGACCTGTCCGGCTACTGCCTGGCGCGGCTGCGCGCCTGCGGCATCGGGCGGGTCGAGGCGCTCGGCTGCGACACCCGCCTCGACGAGGCGCGGTTCTTCAGCCACCGGCGCCGCACGGTGTCGGGCGGCGGTGCGATCGGGCACCAGATCTCGGTGGTCGCGTCGTGATGCGCCGCCTGCTGCTCCTGCCCCTCCTCCTGTCGCTTGGCTGTTGCGGCGATCTTCCCCAGCCCTTCGCGGAGAACCCGGGGGCGAACGCCCTGCGCCTGGCGGTGCCGCCGCCGAGCCGGCTCGACGTTCCGGTGCCGCGCGGTGCCATGCTGGCCGACCGCGAGGCGCGCATCTGGAGCGAGGCGCTGACCGTGTCGCTGCTGCAGAAGGAGGTGCCGGCCGTGGCGCAGCCGGTGCGTCGCGGCGACTGGCACCTGGAGGTGACGGCCCGGCTGCAGGGCACGGAGGTGCTGCCGACCTACCGCATCGTCGGCCCGAACAACCGGGTGCAGGCGTCCGAGGAGGGCACGCCGGTGCCGACCGGCTCCTGGATCGGCGCCGATCCGGAACTGCTGCGCGCCAACGCTTCCCTGGCGGCGGCACAGATCAACGCCATGCTGAGCGGCATCCAGGCCAGGGAAGCGCAGGCCGACCCGAACAGCCTGCTGAACCGGGCCACGCGGATCTGGTTCACCGGCGTCACCGGCGCGCCGGGCAACGGCGACATCGAGCTCGCGAGGCAGATGGCGGTGCTGCTGCCGGACGAGCACGACACGCTGCAGACCGATGCCCGGCATGCCGACTACACCGTGTCCGGCCACGTTTCGGTGTCGGCGCCCGATCCGAAGGCGAAGAACATGCAGCACGTCGAGATCACCTGGACGGTGCGCAACGCCCGCGGCCACGAGGCGGGAAAGGCCACGCAGCTGCACGACGTGCCGGCGCACTCGCTGGACGGGTTCTGGGGCGACGTCGCCACCGCGGCGGCGGAGGAAGCGTCGGGCGGCATCCACGAGGTGATCAGCAACAACGAGGGCAAGCCGCGTCCGCCGCCGGCTTCCTGAACGACGCGGCCCGAACCACCCGAACGACACGGCCTGGAAGACACAGCCCACCCGTTGTTGCGGCTTCTCGCTGGCGTGACAGGATCGGGGGGCGTTGCTAGAAGGCGACGGCCCCGGTTCTTCCGGCACATCTGGTGGCCGGGCGGCAAGGCGGCGTCGGAGCCTGGTGTCATGAAGATCGTCGCCTGCAACAGCAACCGGCCGCTGGCCGAGGCGGTCGCCACCGCCCTGAACCTGCCCTTGTGCAGGGCGCTGGTGCGCCGCTTCGCCGACATGGAGATCTTTGTCGAGATCCAGGAGAACGTCCGCGGCGAGGACGTGTTCGTGGTGCAGAGCACCTGCTACCCGACCAACGACAACCTGATGGAGCTGTTGATCATGATCGACACGCTGCGCCGGGGCTCGGCGCGGCGGATCACCGCGGTCATCCCGTATTTCGGCTATGCGCGGCAGGACCGGAAGTCGGGGCCGCGCACGCCGATCAGCGCCAAGCTGGTGGCCAACCTGATCGTGGAAGCGGGCGCGCACCGCGTGCTGACGCTGGACCTGCATGCAGGCCAGATCCAGGGCTTCTTCGACATTCCGGTGGACAACCTGTTCGCGGCTCCCTTGTTCGCCCGCGACATCAAGGAGCGCCACGACACGCGCGACCTGATCGTCGTCTCGCCCGACGTGGGCGGCGTGGTGCGGGCCAGGCAGCTGGCCAAGCGGCTGAACGTCGACCTCGCCATCATCGACAAGCGGCGCGAGC
>CAXTCK010000221.1:0-5286 GCA_964242425.1 uncultured Acetobacteraceae bacterium
CCACCACGATCCCGTTGCCGGGCGGGTGGGCGGCGCGCCTGCCGCCGCGTCCGAGCTGCATCCGCGCGGCGTCGGACGGCGGCACCGGACGCACGACCTCGGCGGCGGGCTTGTCCTCGCGCAGCCCGAGAAAGGTCGCGTGGCGCACCATGCCGCCGCCGGTGAAGCCGGCATAGCCGATCTCCGCTACCAGCTCGGGACGCACCCAGATCGTGTCGCGCGGCGGGGGCTCGGTGCCGAGCAGGCTGTCCGGTGCCGCGTCGCGCAGCGGCTGGAGGCGCCCGGCCAGCATGCGCAGGGTTTTGGCGGTGTAGCCGGTGCCGCAGCCGCCGACGAAGTGCAGCTGCCCGGCGTCGTCGCGGTAGCCTAGCTGCAGCGCCCCAAGAACCTGCCGCGTGCCGGCGGGCGGGGTGAAGCCCAGCACCACGAACTCCTCGCGGTTCTCGCACTTGACCTTGACCCAGTCGCCGCCCCGGCCCGCCCGGTAGGGCGCGTCCAGGCGCTTGCAGACGATGCCCTCCAGCCCGATCGCGCAGGCCTCCTGGCGCACGCGGGCGGCGTCGGTGTGGAGCTGCTCGCTGGTATGCAGCGGCCCGCCCTTGGGCACCGCCTGCATCAGCGCCTCCAGCGCCTCCCTGCGGGCGGATAACGGCTGCGGCCGGTAGTCGGTGCCGTCCAGGTGCAGCAGGTCGAACGCGTAGTAACGCAGGGCAGCGGTCTTGCCGGTGGAGAACGCGTCCTGCAGACGGGCGAAGGAAGACAGGCCCTTGCGGTCCAGTGCCACCAGCTCGCCGTCCAGCATCAGCCGGTCCGGCGCCATCGCGCCCACCGCCGCCGCCAGGGCCGGCAGGCGCGCGGTCCAGTCCAGGCCGTTGCGGGTGATGACCTGCACCGTGCTCCCCTGCTTGCGGCAGATCATGCGATAGCCGTCGAACTTCACCTCGCTGATCCAGCCTTCGCCGGAGGGCGGGGCGTGCACGAGCTGCGCCAGCTGCGGCGCCTGCGCTTCCGGCAGGAGCGCGTCGCCAGCGGCGGCCCGCTTCCGCCTGGGCTGCCGGCCCGGCCTGGCCTGAGGACTCGGCTTGGCCTGAGGAGTCGGCTTGGCCCGAGCGCTCGGCCTGGACTGCGGCGCCGGCTTCGGCGAGGCCGGCGTGGCGCCGAGCGGGGCCTGCTCCATCACCGACGCGTCGGCGCCTTCCCGCTCGTGCGCGTCGTGCTCCTTGATCAGCAGCCAGGCTTCGCCCTTTTCCCGCCCGCGCGGCTTGAGCCGCACCAGCACGAAGCCGCCGTGCAGGCGCTCGCCGTGCAGCCGGAACTTCAGCTCGCCCTTGCGCAGCGCCGCGGCCGCGTCGGCCTCGACCGGCTCCCAGGTGCCGCGGTCCCAGATCTCCACCGTTCCGGCGCCGTAGTTGCCTTCCGGGATCACGCCGGAAAAGGTGGCGTATTCGACCGGATGGTCCTCGACGTGCATCGCCAGGCGCTTGTGGTGCGGGTCGAGCGACGGCCCCTTCGGCACGGCCCAGCTCCACAGCGCGCCGTCATGCTCCAGACGGAAATCCCAGTGCAACCGGGACGCGTCGTGCTTCTGCACCACGAACACTGGCGCGGCGTCGGTGCCGATGGCGGGCGTGGCGGGGGAAGGCGGGGGTTCCGGGGTGCGGGCGAAGTCGCGCATGTCGCGGTAGGAGCGTCGCGCTGGGTGTGGGCCGGTGCCGGAACGAGCCATCCTCGCCGGAACGTTCGCCACCATGCACGGTTGCGGCCTTGCGGCCGCGTGCAGGGCCGGCAGAGTGTTGCCGCGCCGCCCGTGCCTTCCCGTTTCGAGGATCTCCCGTTTGGACCAGCCCGACATCGCCACAAACGTTACGACCGCCACCCCCGCGCCGCAGGACGGCTTCACCGTCGGGGCGACCGCGACCCTGGCCGAACGGCGGCTGCACACGCTCAAGTACGGCGACCTGTTCGGGGTGTTCGACCAGAACGGCAACATCCTGTCCGGTCCCGGCATCGCCGACGGGCTGTACTACCTCGACACCCGGCACCTGTCGTCCATGACGCTGTCGATCTGCGGACAAAGCCCGATCCTGCTCAGCGCCACCCTGCGCGAGAACAACGCCACCCTGAGCTGCGACCTCGCCAACCCCGACCTGGAGCTGGACGGCTACAAGCTCAGCCACGACCTGCTGCACCTGCGTCGCACGCTGTTCCTGCGCGACCAGACCGCGTACGAGCGGCTGCAGGTACGCAACTACGACGTGGTGGCGCACACGGTGGTGATCGAGCTGGCGTTCCGCGCCGACTTCGCCGACCTGTTCGAGGCGCGTGGCACGCCACGGACGCGTCGCGGTACGCTTCGGCCGCCGCAGGTCGGCGGCGACACCGTGCTGCTGGCCTATGACGGGCTGGACAACCGGCTGCGCACCACCCGTCTGCGCTTCAGCCCCCTGCCGGACCGCCTGACCGAGAACCGCGCCCGCTTCACCCTCACGCTGCAGCCGGGCCAGCGGCAACTGATCCACATCGAGACGGCGTGCGATCCGGCCGACGAGCCCGAACGGGACGTGGCGGCCGCGTTCCTGTTCTCCCTGGTGGAGGCGAGGCGGTCCCTGCGCGTGTCGTCGGCGCGCGCCGCCGCCATCGCGTCGTCCAACGAGATCTTCAACGAGGCGATCCGGCGCTGCATCTGCGACATCTACATGCTGCTGACCGACAAGCCGGACGGGCCCTACCCGTATGCCGGCGTGCCCTGGTACAGCACCGCGTTCGGCCGAGACGCCCTGATCACGGCGATGCAGACGCTGTGGCTGGACCCGTCCATCGCGCACGGCGTGCTGGGCTACCTGGCGCGGCACCAGGCCGAGGCGGTGGACCCGGTGGCGGACGCGGAGCCCGGCAAGATCCTGCACGAGGTGCGCCACGGCGAGATGGCCGAGCTGGGCGAGGTGCCGTTCCGGCACTACTACGGCAGCGTCGACTCCACGCCGTTGTTCGTGATGCTGGCGGGCGACTATCTCGAACGCACCGGCGACGTCGCCACCATCGCCCGGATCTGGCCCAACATCGAGCGCGCGATCGGCTGGATCGCCGACTATGGCGACCGCGACAACGACGGCTTCGTCGAGTACGGGCGCCGCAACGAGAACGGGCTGGTCAACCAGGGCTGGAAGGACAGCTTCGACTCGATCTTCCACGCCGACGGCAGCATCGCCGAGGGGCCGATCGCGCTGTGCGAGGTGCAGGGCTACGTGTTCGCGGCCAAGCGCGCGGCGGCGTCCATGGCGCGGCGCATCGGCCACACGGCCTTTGCCGAGCGCATGACCGCCGAAGCGGACGCGCTGCGCGTGGCGTTCGACGCCGCGTTCTGGGTCGAGGAGCTCGGCACCTACGCGCTGGCGCTCGACGGCGCCAAGCGCCCGTGCAAGGTGCGCTCCTCCAATGTCGGCCACCTGCTGATGACCGGCATGGCGTTGCCCGAACGCGCGGCGCGGATCGTGCCCGGGCTGATGGGCCGCACCTTCTTTTCCGGCTGGGGCATACGCACCATCCCCATGGGGGAGTCGCGCTACAACCCCATGGCCTACCACAACGGCTCGGTGTGGCCGCACGACAACGCCCTGATCGCCATCGGCCTCGCCCGCTACGGCTACAAGGACGAGACGGCCCGGCTGTTCGGCGCGTTGTTCGACACCTCCCTGTATGCCGACCTGCGGCGCCTGCCCGAGCTGTTCTGCGGCTTCGCGCGGCAGCGCGGGGAAGGGCCGGTGCGCTATCCGGTGGCGTGCAGCCCGCAGGCCTGGGCGGCGGCGACCCTGCCGTCGCTGCTGCAGTCGACGCTGGGCATCCGCTTCGACCCGTTCACCATCACCGTGCACTTCGAGCAGCCGCGCCTGCCGCCGTTCCTGGACCAGATGACGCTCTACAACCTGACGGTGGGCAGCGGCCGGGTGACGGTGCACCTGCAGCGGGTGGGCACGGAGGTGGCGCTCAACGTCATCGAGCGGATCGGGCCGATCAAGGTGGTGCTGACCAGCTGATCCGGACGGGCGGGCAGCGGCAGCCGGTCGCCCGGGACGCATCACCCGGACGTGGCTTGCGGCCCGGCCAACCGGGGCGGCAAGCTGCGGGGGTACCCGCCGCCCGCGGCAGTCCAGGCCGGCGTTGCGGGCCACGGCGCGGAACCAGCACCGATCCGGAAGGCCAGACCATGCCAGACTCAGCAGCCTTGTTGCACGATCTCGACGCCGACGAGGCGACGCTCGGTCGGGACGGCGTCGTCGGGCGCAAGGGCGGGTTCTCCGCCGAATGGGTCGACCGGCTGCGCGAGGACATGATGACCGCCTTCTGGGAGGCGATCCAGCGCCCGGGGGGTGCCGTCGGACGCGGGCCGCGGCGCTGGTACGTCGAGCTGCATCCCGAGGCGCTGAGCGGTTTCGCCGAGCTGGTGACCCATCCCTGGATCACCGGCATGGCGGAGCGGGTGCTGGGGCCGGACTACCAGATCGTCGAGGTCGGCTTCGACACCCCGTTCCAGGGCGCCGTGAACCAGCCCTGGCACCGCGACTTCCCGTCGCCTGCCGACAGCTTCGAGGGGCATCGCATCACCTCGCTCGCCTTCAACCTGTCCGGCGTGGACGTGACCCCGGACATGGGGCCGTTCGAGGTGGCGCCCGGCACGCAGTGGGACGACGGGCGGGAATGGAAGCACGAGATGTTTCCCGAACGCTCGCTCTGGCAGCGCTTCGAGGAGCGGGCGGTGCGGAAGTATCCCAAGCGCGGTGACATCTCCTGCCGCTCGGCGCTGACCATGCATCGCGGCACGGCGCACCCGTCGCCGATCTCGCGGCCGGTGCTGGTGCTCGGCGTGGACGCGCCCGGGGCCGGGCACGCCGCCCTGCACGACATGATGGTGACGCGCCCGTTCCACGACCGGTTGCCGGCCTCGGTGCGCGAGCACCTGGTGTGCCGGGTGGTCGACGAGCTGGTGCCGATCACCCAGAAGCACGACATCGAAGGATTGGTGATGGGCGCCGAGTGATCGACCAGCTTGGCGTCGATCGGATGATGCTCTTTCAGCCTGTTTGAGTAGGCTCAGCTTGGAAACGTAGCGGGCTGGTTCGGGGTTGAGCAGAGCCTCGAGGCCAGAAGGGACGGCGACGCAGGCGAGGCGGCCTGCCGCGACGTCGAGGCGACCGGCACGGTCGCGAGCGGACCGCCCCGATGGGTCAGCCAGCCGAGCAGGCGGTCGAACAGCCCGAGATCAAGCCAGCGCCAGAACCAGGCATGCAC
>CAXTCK010000222.1:0-5275 GCA_964242425.1 uncultured Acetobacteraceae bacterium
CCGACAGGTTGCGCAGGTCGCGCGGGATCAAAACACGGTCAAGAAGAGGATGCTTGCCGATCATGGTGGCGCTTCCTTCAGTTGCGGCGCTCGACCACGTAGCGGGCGAGCGCGCGCAGCCCGTCCGCTTCCGGGCCGAAGCCGTCCAGCGCGGCGGAGGCCGACCGGGCCAGCCGGTCGGCTTCCCCACGCGCGCCGTCGATGCCGAGCAGTGCGACAAAGGTGGACTTGCCCGCCTCGGCGTCCTTGCCCGCGGTCTTGCCGAGCTGCTCGGCGGTTTCGGTCGCGTCCAGCACGTCGTCGGCAACCTGGAACGCCGCTCCGAGGTCGCGGCCATAGGCGGCGATGCGGTCCCGCACCGGGGGCGGTGCCCGTCCCAGGATCGCGCCCGCCTCGGCGCTGTAGCGGATCAGGCGGCCGGTCTTGAGCGCATGGAGGCGCTCGACCTCTGCCAGGCCAAGCGCACGGCCTTCGCCTTGCATGTCGATCATCTGCCCGCCGACCATGCCGGGCGCGCCGGCGGCGTCGGCGAGCGCCGCCACCAGCTCGATGCGCGGCTGCGGGTCGGCATGGGTCGAGGGATCGGCCAGCACGGCGAAGGCCAGGGTCTGCAGCGCGTCGCCGGCCAGGATGGCGGTGGCCTCGTCGAAGCGGATGTGGGTGGAAGGCTGGCCGCGCCGCAGGTCGTCGTCGTCCATCGCCGGCAGGTCGTCGTGCACCAGGGAATAGGCGTGCAGCATCTCCACCGAGGCGGCGACGCGCAGGCTGGCGGCGGGGGCCACGCCGAACAGCGACGACACCTCCGTGACCAGGAACCCGCGCAGGCGCTTGCCGCCGCCGAGCGTGGCGTAGCGCATCGCGTCCATCAGACGGGCTTCGGCACCGGGCACCGGCGACAGCATGCGGTCCAGCACCGCCTCGATCGCGGCCGCGCGGTGGCCGAGTGCCGCCTTGATCGTCCCGACGGCGTCGTGGCCGGTGGCGATGGCGGTGGTGGCGGCGGGTGCGGACAGATGCGGCGCGTGGGCGGAGCCGGACGGGATCCCGGCGGCCGTCTCGTTAGGAAAAGGCGGTTCGTTGGGAAAGGGAGGTGCGACCGGATCGGGCAGAACTGAACCGGACGGAATGCCCGCGGCGGTGTTCGTCATGGCGCCCGCCTCAGTCGAGCTTCTGCATCGCCAGCGTGCCATCCGCCCGCTCGACGATCGCCTGCACCCGGGCCTCGGCTTCGTTCAGCTTCGCCTCGCAATGGCGGCGCAGCGCCGCACCGCGCTCGTAGCTGGCGATCGCGTCCTCGAGCTTTTGCTGGCCGCCCTCGAGGCCGCGCACGATCTTCTCCAGCTCGCCCAGGGCATCCTCGAACGAGAGCGACGACAAGGATTCGGACATCGGGAACTCCGGCCGCCATGGAAAGGGTCTAGGTCGCGGCACGGATTAACGCCAACTCCCGGTCGCGGGAAGCCCCGGCGCGCCCGATGGCGGAGTGGCGGGACCCTCCGGCCGATACCGGCGCGGTCAGCCGGCCGGTTCGGGCCGGCGCCGGATCACGAAGCTCAGCACCCCCGCCTCCTCGCCAAAGGCGACCAGGGCGTGCCCGGTCTCGCGGCAAAAGGCATGGAAGTCCTGCACCGCCGCCCGGTCGGTCGCCAGCACCCGCAGCCTTGCGCCCTCGGGCATTGAGCGCAGGGCGCGGTTGGCACGCAGAACCGGAAGCGGGCAGCCCAGGCCCTTCACGTCCAGAAGGGTTTCGCCCGAGGACGGCCGCACCGGCTCCGGGGACGAGGCCGCTGGAGCCGAGGCAGGCGGAAGGGAGGTCGATTGCGGGGGGTCGGCCATGGCGTCATCATAACGCCCGGGTTGGGGGTTGGGCGAGGCGACATGGCGGATTTCCGGGCCGGGATCGATTTCGGCGGGACCAAGATCGAGATCATCGCGATCAACAACGACGGCAGCGAGACCTTGCGCCGGCGGGTAGCGAACCCGCTGGAATACGGCGCCGCGATCCGGGCGATACGCGACCTGGTGGAAGGGGTGGAAACCGAGCTGAAGGGGTCCGCCAGCGTCGGCGTCGGCATCCCCGGCGCGGTCAGCCCCGATACCGGGCTGGTCAAGAACGCCAACTCGACCTGGCTGAACGGGCAGCCCTTCGCGCGCGACCTCAGCATCTCGCTCGGCCGCGAGGTGAAGGTGGAGAACGACGCCAACTGCTTCGCGCTGTCGGAAGCGGTGGACGGGGCCGGCGCCGGACACAGCATCGTGTTCGGGGTGATCGTCGGCACCGGGGTCGGCGGCGGCATCGTGGTGAACGAACGCGTGCTGGTGGGCCGGCACAGCATCGCCGGCGAATGGGGGCACACGCCGCTGCCCTGGCCCAAGCCCGACGAGACGCCGGGCATCCCCTGCTTCTGCGGCAACACCGGCTGCGCCGAGCGCTACCTGGCCGGGCCGTCGCTGGCCGAGGACTGCGACGGGCCCGGGCACCGCGACGCCAGCGGCCTCCCGGCTCGCGCCGAGGCGGGCGACCCGGTGGCGATCGCGGCGCTGGACCGCCACGTCGAGCGGCTGGCGCGCGGCCTGGCGCAGATCATCAACATCCTCGACCCGCACGTGATCGTGCTGGGCGGCGGGCTGTCCAACATGAAGCACCTCTATGCGCAGGTGCCGCCGCTGCTGCAGCGGCACGTGATCAGCCCGCACTGCACCACGCCGATCAAGCAGAACCTTCACGGCGACAGTTCCGGGGTGCGGGGTGCCGCCTGGCTGTGGCCGCGCGAGCTGCCGACCATCTACCGCACCAGCGGCAGCTGACCGCGGAACCGGGAGGAGCCCGATGTCGACGCGTTTCCTGATCGACCCGGAGCTGGTGGCCGGGCTGGACGAGCTGCCGACCGACATCCTGACCCCGGACACGCTGGGGGAGGCTCGTCGCCGCCACGCTGCCCGGATCGCCGAGGCGCCGCGGCCCGACCCGGCGCTGGGCACGATCACGGTGCATCCGGTGGCGCAGGCGCCGGTGCGCGTGTTCACCCCGGTTGGCGCCGCCGAGCAGCGCCTTCCGGCGCTGCTGCACCTTCATGGCGGCGGCTACGTGCTTGGCGCCGCCGCCGACCGCGACGCCGAGCATCTGGCCCTGGCCGCGGAGCTGGGCTGCGTGGTCGCCTCCGTCGACTACCGGCTGGCACCGGAGTCGCCGCATCCCGGGCCGGTCGAGGACGCGTATGCCGCGCTGCGCTGGCTGCACGAGGAGGCCAATGCGCTCGGGGTCGATCGGACGCGGATCGCGGTGGGCGGGGAAAGTGCCGGCGGCGGGCTCGCGGCTGGCCTGGCGCTGCTGGCGCGCGACCGCGGCGAGGTGCGGCTGGCGTTCCAGCACCTGATCTATCCCATGCTGGACGACCGCACCGTGGTGGCCGCCGATCCGAGCCCGGTCGCCGGCGAGTTCGTCTGGACCCCGCAGCAGAACCGGTTCGGCTGGACCGCGCTGCTGGGCCGGGAGCCGGGCGGCCCCAACGTGTCGCCCTATGCCGCGCCGGCGAGGGCGGAGGATCTGTCCGGCCTGCCGCCCGCCTTCATCTCGGTGGGAACACTGGACCTGTTCCTGGAGGAGGACATGGAGTACGCGCGCCGGCTGGTCCGGGCCAGGGTGCCGTGCGAGCTGCACGTGTTCCCGGGGGCCTATCATGGGTTCGACAGGGTGATGAACGCGCGCGCGTCGATGGTGGCGCGTAACCGGTCCCGCGCGGCGCTGCGCCGCGCGCTGCACCCGCGCGGTTAGATCCGGCGGCGCGTCACGCGTCCACGTCGCCGGCCAGATGGCCGCCGTCGAAGGCATCGCTGGTGACGATGTCGGTCAGCACGGCGATCGCGACAGACCGCTCGATCCCGGCCGCCTCCGCTTCCGCCACAAGCTGTTCGAGACGCGGACGCAGCCAGTCATGCGCGGGGGTGTCGGTCATCAGGCGAGCCTTCCTTTGGAGAGCTGGTGCAGGACGAGCACCGCCAGCACGGTGAAGGTTCCGAGCACGATCTGCGGCCGGGTGGCGGGAACCGCGGCCATCGCCGCCAGCACCGCCACGATCACCGCGGCGGTCGCCCAGGACAGCGCGGGGAACAGCCACATCGCGAAGGCGGGCGTGTTGCCGGCGCGGTCCATCGCGGCGCGCAGCCGGATCTGCGCCAGCGCGATCAGCAGGTAGACGAACAGGATCAGCGCGCCGGACGCATTCAACAGGAACGCGAACACGCGGTCGGGCGAGATGGTGGAGGCGATCGTGACCGCGAGCGCCACCGCGGTGCCGGCCAGGATCGCCCGCCTGGGCACGCCGGCGCGCCCGGTGCGCACCAGCCAGCGGGGCGCGTCGCGATGCGCCGCCATCTCGAACAGCACGCGCGAGGTGACGTAGAGCGACGAGTTCAGGCAGGACAGCACCGCCACCAGCACCACGATCGACATCGCCAGCGCCGCCCCGGGGATGCCGAGCACGCGCATCGCGGCGACAAACGGGGAATGCCCCGGCACGAGCTGGCGCCACGGCACCACGCACAGGATCAGCAGTATCGAGCCCAGGTAGAACAACAGCACGCGGGCGGCGACGGTGTTGGTGGCATGCGCCACGTTACGGCCGGGGGCGTCGGACTCAGCCGCCGCCACGGTGGCGATCTCGGCGCCGGTGAACTGGAACATCACCGTGGGGATGATCGCCAGCACCGCGCCGAGGCCGTGCGGCAGGAACCCGCCCGCATCCCACAACCGGGGCAGGCTGGCGGCATGGGGGCCGAACACGCCGGAAAAGGCGAGCAGGCACAAGGTGCAGAACAGCACGATCGCCAGCACCTTGAAGCCTGAGAACCAGAACTCGAACTCGCCGTAGCTGCGAACGGAGACGAGGTTGGTCGCGGCCATGCCGAGCACCAGCACCACGCTCATCAGCGGGCGCGGCCAGGACAGCCAGGCGGACAGGATGGCCGAGCCGCCGATCGCCTCGGCCGCCACCACCACCGCCCAGAACAGCCAGTAGATCCAGCCCGACACGAAGGCGGCGCGAGCCCCCAGGCCGCGGCGAACGTGGCCGATAAAGGAGCCGGCCTCGGGGGCGGCGATCGCCATCTCGCCCAGCATGCGCATCACCAGCAACGCTACGGTGCCGGCCACGAGGTAGCTGAGCAGCACCCCCGGCCCGGCCCCGGCGATCGCGGCCGAGCTGCCGACGAACAGCCCGGCGCCAATCACGCCGCCGATGGAGATCATCGCCACGTGCCGGGCGCGCAGGCTGTG
>CAXTCK010000223.1:0-5226 GCA_964242425.1 uncultured Acetobacteraceae bacterium
TGGTGGCCGCCCGGGCGGCACGGCTCGCTGCGCGCGCGGAGGAAGCGGCGCCGGGCAGGCCGGTCTACGTGATCGGCACGGAGGTGCCGACGCCGGGCGGCGCCACGGAAGCGCTCGATCACCTCCTGCCGACCCGGCCGGACGCGGTGCAGGAAACGTTCGCCGTGCACGAGGCAGCGTTCCGCGGTGTGGCAGGCGGCTCCTGGGAGCGGGTGATCGCGATGGTGGTGCAGCCCGGCGTCGAGTTCGGGCACGAGGACGTCGCGGTGTATCGGCCGGACGCGGCGCGCGCCCTGTGCGCCACCCTTGACGCTCTCCCGGGCCTGGTGTTCGAGGCGCATTCCACCGACTACCAGCCGGAAGCGGCACTGCGTCGGCTGGTGCTGGACGGGTTCCCGATCCTGAAGGTGGGCCCCGGCCTGACCTTCGCGCTGCGCGAAGCGCTGTACGGGCTGGACGCGATCGCAGCCGTGCTTCGTCCGGGCGGCACGCGCCTGCCCGACCGGATGGACGCGCTGATGCTAACGGAGCCGAAGCACTGGCGGTCGCATTATCCGGGCGACGCGGCCGTCCAGCGCGTGCTGCGGCACTACAGCTACAGCGACCGCATCCGCTACTACTGGCCGGACCCGGAAGCGGAAGCGGCCACCGCGGCGCTGATGCACCGGCTCGACGGGGTGGCGCTGCCGCCGACCCTGATCAGCCAGCACCTGTCGCGCGTCTATGACCGGGTGGCGGCGGGCCTGCTGGCGCCGAACGCGCGCGTGCTGCTGATCGAGGCGGTTCGCGACGTGCTGCGGGTCTATGCGAGGGCCGGCGCCCCCTGACAGCGCGCCGGCGACCGAGAACACCGATGGAGGACACGGACATGGATAAAAGGCTCGACGGCAAGGTGGCGGTGATCACCGGGGCGGCGCGCGGCATCGGCCGGGCGATCGCGGCGCGCTACGTCGCGGAAGGCGCCACGGTGGTCATCGCCGACCTGAACGAGACCGGCGCCAGGGGGGCGGCATCGGAGATCGGCGGCAACTGCAGCGGCATGGCGTTCGACGTGACCAGCCAGGAATCGATCGACGCCATGGTGGCGGCCGTGGTGGCGGCGCACGGGCGGCTGGACATCCTGGTCAACAACGCCGGCATCTTCGACATGGCGCCCACGGTGGAAATTACCCGGGAATGCTACCGCCGCGTCTATGCCGTGAACGTGGAAGGGCTGCTGTTCACCACCCAGGCGGCGGCGAAGCAGATGATCGCGCAAGGCCGGCCGGCCGGCGGTGGTGCTGCCGGCAAGATCATCAACTTCGCGTCCCAGGCCGGGCGGCGCGGCGAGCCGCTGGTGGCGGTTTATTGTTCCAGCAAGGCCGCGGTGATCAGCCTGACCCAGAGCGCCGGGCTGGACCTGATCCGGCACGGCATCAACGTCAACGCGATCGCACCCGGCGTGGTGGACAACGAGCACTGGGACCACGTGGACGCGAGCTTCGCCCGCCACGAAAACCTGCAGCCCGGCGAGAAGAAGCGCCTGGTGGGCGCCGCGGTGCCGTTCGGCCGCATGGCGCGTCCCGACGAGATCGGCGGCCTGGCCGTGTTCCTGGCCAGCGCGGATGCCGACTACATCGTTTCGCAGTGCTACAACATTGACGGCGGCAACTGGATGAACTGATTGTTCCGCCGGGCTGGTCGGCAAGGCGCGGGATCAACCGTTCCTGGCCACCCGGCCATGCGACCCGAGCCGCAACAAAGCGGCCACGCGAAACGAGACCACGCGACAAGGCGACCACGCGATACAGGACCCTGGGAGGATCCGAATTCCATGACGAAACTGAAGCATTGGCTGGCGACGACGGCGGCGGCCGGCGCTCTTGCCGTCGGCGCCGGCGGCGCGATGGCGGACACCACGCTGACCATCGCCACGGTCAACAACGTCCAGATGATCGAGATGCAGAAGCTGTCGCCCACCTTCGAGCGCCAGCATCCCGACATCCACCTGCGCTGGGTGGTGCTGGAGGAGAACACGCTGCGCCAGCGCGTCACCACCGACATCGCCACCCATGGCGGGCAGTTCGACATCCTGACCATCGGCAACTACGAGGTGCCGCTCTGGGCCAAGCGGAACTGGCTGCAGGCGTTCGACAACCTGCCGGCGAGCTACGCGGTGGACGACATCATCCCGCCGGTGCGCGCCGGGATCAGCTACAAGGACCACATCTACGGGCTGCCGTTCTATGCGGAAAGCGCCATGACGTTCTACCGCAAGGACCTGTTCCAGAAGGCCGGGCTGACCATGCCGGCCGAGCCCACCTACGACCAGATCCGGCAGTTCGCCGACAAGCTGACCGACAAGAACAACCAGGTCTACGGCATGTGCCTGCGCGGCAAGCCAGGCTGGGGCGAGAACATGGCCTACTTCTCGACGCTGGTGACGGCGATGGGCGGGCAATGGTTCGACATGTCATGGAAGGCGACGCTGAACACGCCGGCCTGGCACCAGGCGCTGACCTACTACGACGGCATCCTGAAGGCGGACGGGCCGCCCGGCGCGTCGTCCAACGGCTTCAACGAGAACCTCGCCCTGTTCTCGTCCGGCCACTGCGCGATGTGGATCGACGCCACCAGCGCCGCCGGCACGCTGTACGACAAGAAGCAGAGCCAGGTCGCCGACAACGTGGGCTTCGCGGCGATCCCGTCCGGCAGCTTCAAGGGCGGGCCGACCTGGCTGTGGTCGTGGAACCTGGCGATCCCGGCCTCGTCGCAGCACGTCGACGCCGCCAAGACCTTTATCACCTGGGCAACCTCCAAGGAGTACATCGACCTGGTGGCCAAGACCGATGGCTGGGTGAACATCCCGCCGGGAACCCGTTTGTCCGCCGCCGACACGCCCGAGTACAAGCAGGTGGCGCCGTTCTCCGAGTTCGTGGTGCAGGCGATCCAGCATTCCAACCCGAACGGCCAGACCCAGAACCCGCGTCCCTATGTCGGCGCCCAGTTCGTCGACATCCCCGAGTTCCAGGCGATCGGCACCTCGGTCGGCCAGACCGTGGCCGCCACGCTGACCGGCTCGACCAGCGTAGACCAGGCGCTCAGCTCGGCCAACGCTGCCACCAACCGGACCATGCGTCAGGCCGGATACGGGAAGTAGGCACCACGGAAACGCCGGCCGGGCTCGATCCCCGGCCGGCGCCCTCGGGCATGCGGGTTCAGCCGCGGAACGACGAGCGCGGATAGGTGCCGAGGATGCGCACCAGGTCGGAAAAGAAGCCGAGCTCCTCCAGCGCGTGCGCCAGTCCGGCATCCCCGGGATGTCCCTCGACGTCGAGCAGGAACTGGGTCGCCGAGAACACCCCTCCCTCCATGTAGCTTTCCAGGCGGGTCATGTTCACCCCGTTGGTGGCGAACCCTCCCAGCGCCTTGTAGAGCGCCGCCGGCACGTTCCGGACCCTGAACAGGATCGTCGTCATGATGCCGGGACCCGGCGGCGGGATCATCGTGTCCCGGGCGGCGACATAGAAGCGGGTGGTGTTGTGCGTCTCGTCCTCGACGTTGCGGCGAAGCACCACCAGCCCGTGCAGCTCGGCGGCGAGATCCGACGCGATCGCCGCATCCTCCGGACGCCCCCATCCGGCGACCAGCGCCGCGGCGCCGGCGGTGTCGGACTCGATCACCGGCTCCGCGCCCAGCTCCGCCACCAGCCGCCGCACCTGTCCCAGCGCCACGGGATGGGTATGGAGGCGCCGGATGCCCGCCACCGTGCTGCCCGGCACGCCCAGCAGGCAGTGCTCGACCCGCTGGAAGTGCTCGCCCACGATGTGCAGCCCGCTGCCCGGCAGCAGCGCGTGGATGTCCGGCACGCGCCCGGCGAGGCTGTTCTCGCAGGCCAGCATCGCCAGGGTGGCGCGGCCGTCATGCACCGCCCCGATCGCGTCGGCGAAGGTGGGACACGGCACGGTCGGCTGTCCGGGATAGGCGGTGCGGCAGGCGAGGTCGGAATAAGCGCCGCGCTGCCCCTGGAACGCGATGGCGCCCGTGGGCGCACGGCCGGAAACACGTCCGGTGGCATCGGGCTGGAGAGAAGGGTCGGGCAAGGGCATGGGGCGGTCCGGGTTGTTCCGCCGGGCTGCATCCCATAGGCTCCGGCGGACGGCAAGCAACCGGCCGCGTGGTGCCGTGGCGCGGCCGGCGGCGGCACGCGGCGGACTTTCATGGACAGCATCGAGATCAACAAGATCGCGGCGGCAGGTCTGTGCGCCGTCCTGGCGCTCGGCAGCTCGGTGCTGGCCGCGATCCTGCTGGTGCCGGTTGATCGTCCGGCGCGGCCGGCCTTCGCGATCGCAGGCCTGGAGCCGGACACCGCGGCGCCGGCCGCGCCGCCGATCAAAGTGCGGCTGGCCAGGGCGTCGGCCGCGCATGGCGCGGAGCTTGCCGGTAGCCTGTGCTCCGCCTGCCACGGCTTCAACCAGGGTGGTGCTGCGCAGGTCGGCCCGAACCTGTTCGGCGTCGCCAACCGTCCGGTCGCCGCCGCGGCGGACTACGAGTATTCGGACGCGCTGAAGCGGGTTGGCGGACGCTGGACCCCGGCACGGCTCGATGCCTGGCTGTTACGGCCGCAGGGCTTCGCGCCCGGCACCAAGATGGGGTTCGCCGGCATCGGCGACGCGAGCCCCCGGGCCGACGTGGTCGCCTACCTGGTCAGCCTGTCGGACACCGCGTCCGCCGCGCCGTCGGCAGGCGGCGGCTTCGCGTCGCTGGTGGCCTCGGCCGACCCCAAGGCGGGCGCCGCGACGGCCGACGCCCAATGCAGCGCCTGCCATTCCTTCGACAAGGACGGCGGCGCGACCGTGGGCCCCGCCCTGCACGGCGTGTTCGGCCGGGCGATCGGCCAGGGTGCGGATTACAGCTATTCCGCTGCGTTGTCCGGCCATGGCGGCAACTGGACCGTCGCTGCGTTGGACGACTGGTTGCGCAATCCGCGCCACTTCGCCCCCGGCACCAAGATGGGCTTCGCCGGCATCGCCGACGACAAGGCGCGGGCGTCGGTGGTCGCCTACCTGCGCTCGCTGTCGGACGCGCCGTGATGCCCGATCCTGCCCTGCCCCACCCGGTCCTGCCCCACCCAGTCCTGCCCGACCCGGCGCTGCCCGATCCAGCGCTGCTCGACCGTGCCGTCGCCGCCGCCCACGCCGCGGTCGAGGTCGCCGGCGACGCCATCCGTCCGTTCTTCCGCGCCGG
>CAXTCK010000224.1:0-5202 GCA_964242425.1 uncultured Acetobacteraceae bacterium
GGCGGGGCGAACGGAGCGCGCGGCGCGATCGCCGCCTGGTCGACGCGCATGCCGGCCGGCCTTGCGGAGCGGGCCGGGTCGTCCGGGGTGCCGGTGCACCGGGTCGAGGACGGCTTCATCCGCTCGCTCGGCCTCGGCAGCGACCTCTTGCCGCCGGCCTCGGTGATCGTGGACGGCAGCGGCATCTACTTCGACCCGTCCGGCCCCAGCGACCTCGAGACCCTGCTGCAAACCCATCCGTTCGACGACGCGATCCGCCGGCGCGCCCGCCTGCTGATCGACCGGCTGGTGCAGTCCGGCATCTCGAAATACGCCGCCGGGGGACAGGCGCCGGTGCTCGACGTGCCGCCCGGTCGCCGGGTGGTGCTGGTGCCGGGCCAGGTTGGAGGCGACCTGTCGGTGCGGCTTGGCGGCGGCCCGATCCAGGACAACCTCCAGTTGCTGCGGGAGGTGCGGTCGGCCAGGCCAGACGCCTTTATCGCCTACCGTCCGCATCCCGACGTCGATGCCGGCCATCGCCCCGGCGCCATACCGGACGCCATCGCGCTGCGCTTCGCCGACCGGATCTGCCGCGGCGGCGCCATGGCGCCCTTGATCGGCGCGGTGGACGAGGTGCACACCCTGACCTCCCTGGCCGGCTTCGAGGCGCTGCTGCGCGGCCGGCCCGTGGCCACCTACGGGCAGCCATTCTATGCCGGCTGGGGCTTGACCACAGACCGGTCTCGCTTTTCGAGACGGAATCGATCACTTTGCGTCGAGGAACTTGCGGCTGGGACGCTGCTTCTTTACCCGCGCTATGTCGACCCGCGCACCCGCCTCCCCTGCGGGCCGGAGGTGCTGATCGACCGGCTTGCCGACGCGTCCCTGTGGCGGCCGACGCCGTTAATGCGTCTGCGTCGCCTGCAGGGCCAGGCGCGCCGCCGCCTCCACGCGGCCGGATCCGGAAACGGCCGGACGATCGAAGGAGTGGCTGATGCCTGACACCCTTGGCCTGGACCTGCTCCCGGTCCGCCAGCGCTCGGCGCATCCAGCCGCACGCAACGTCCTGCTGCTGCAGGGACTGATGGGCCCGTTCTTCCGACGCATCGGCCAGGCGCTGCGACGGGACGGCTACGGGGTGTTCAAGGTCAACTTCAACGGCGGCGACCGGCTGTTCTGGGGCCTGCCCGGCGGCATCGACTTCACCGGCCGGATCGCCGACTGGCCCGACGCGCTGCAGGCGATCCTGGTCCGGCACCGGATCACCGACGTGCTGCTGTTCGGGGACTGCCGGCCGCTGCACCGCGCCGCCACCGCGGTATGCGCCCGGATGCACATCCCCGTGCACGTGTTCGAGGAAGGCTACCTCCGGCCCGACTGGGTGACGCTGGAGCTGGGCGGCGTGAACGGGCATTCCACCCTGCCGCGCAACCCCGACTACTACCGCGCGGAAGCCGCACGCCTGCCGCCGGCAACGGAGAACCCGCCGGTGCCGTCCTCGTTCCGGACGCGGGCGCTGCAGGGCTTCGCCTACAACGCCGCCGACCTGCTGACCCGCTGGCGCTTCAGGCACTGGGACAACTACCGGCCCTGGCACCCGCTGACCGAGGGGATGGGCTGGCTGCGCAAGCTGTCGCGCCGCAAGGCCGCGACGCGGCGCACCGACGAGACGCTGGCCGCCTTGTCCGCGTCCGGTGCCCCCTACATGCTGTTCCCGCTGCAGCTGGATGCCGACGCGCAGGTGCGGCTGCACTCCCCCTTCAGCGGCATGGCCGAGGCGATCCGGCACGTGATCGCCTCGTTTGCCGCCAGCGCCCCGCCCGACCTCCTGCTGGTGATCAAGGAACACCCACTCGACAACGGCGTGCGCGACTGGCGCGGCGAGGTGGCGATGCAGGCCGCGGCCCACGGCGTCGCGGGGCGCGTGCACTATCTCGAAACCGGCGACATCGCCCTGCTGGTGCGGCCGGCCCGCGGCCTCGTGACCATCAACAGCACCACCGGGACGCTGGCGCTCGCCTGCGGCGTGCCGGTCATCACCCTGGGGCAGGCGGTGTACGACATGCGCGACGTCACCTTCGGCGGCACGCTCGACGCCTTCTGGTCCGGCCCCGGTTGTCCGGACGAGGCCACCTTTGCCGCCTATCGCCGGGTCCTGATCGAGCGCTGCCTCGTCGCAGGCGGCTTCTTTTCCGGCCCGGCGCTCGACAAGCTGGTGGCGGGCGCGATCGCGCGGCTGGAAGCCCATTGCCCGCTGGACTTCGCCGCCG
Organism: uncultured Acetobacteraceae bacterium; assembly: GCA_964242425.1. GTDB lineage: Bacteria > Pseudomonadota > Alphaproteobacteria > Acetobacterales > Acetobacteraceae > Lichenicola. The sequence goes on from CAXTCK010000224.1 coordinate 2,250, forward strand.
CCTCGCGCGCGGCCCTGGCCAGCAGGCAAAGGGCGCTTGGGGAGCATGGCTTTCCGGCGACGGCATTTGCAACGCGACCCGGTCCCGCTGGCTTGCGCGCGTGAACGCGTTCGGCGGCCAAGATGGCCTGCCGCCCTTCCTGACCCTGGACCTGTCGCGGCTGCTGTCGCGCGCCGGCGCTGCGGTGCCGACCGGCATCGACCGGGTCGAGCTCGCCTATGCCGAGTACCTGCTGGCGCACGCCCCCGAGCGCACCGAGTTCGTGGCGCTGCACCCGCTTGGCCGGTTTGGCACCCTGCCCCGTGCGGCCACCGCCCGTTTCGTGGATGCGCTTGCCGCGCGCTGGGACAGGGGTGCGGCAGACGACGGCACCGCCGCCCGCCTCGGCCGCCGCCTGTCGCACGGGCTGATGCTGCCGCGTGCCGACCGGGGGATGGTCCAGCCCGAGCCGCGCGACGCGATCTACCTGCTGCTGTCGCACCATCACCTGACGCGCCCCGCGGTGGTGGCGGACACCATCGCCCGGCGTCGCGCCGTGTTCGTGCCGATGGTGCACGACCTGATCCCGCTCCAGTTTCCCGAGTACTGCCGGGAACAGGAGGCCGCGAAGCACGCCGTGCGGATCGACACCGTGTGCCGGCTCGCCGATGCGGTGCTGGTGCCGTCCGAAGCGGTGCGGCAGTCGCTGCTGCCCCACCTGCTGCGTGCCGGACGCGGGCACGTGCCGGTCTGGCCGGTGCCGCATGGCGTGCACCTGCGCGCGCTGCCGCAACCGCTTCCCGACGCGCGCGCTCCCGCCGGGCCGTCCCGCCCCTATTTCGTCTGCCTCGGCACCATCGAGGGACGCAAGAACCACCTCCTCCTGCTCACCGTCTGGCGTCGTCTGGTGGAGGAACAGGGCGCCCGCGCGCCTCACCTGGTGCTGATCGGCAAGCGCGGCTGGAAGAACGAGCAGGTGCTGGACCTGATCAATCGTTGCCCATCCCTGCAAGGGGTAGTCAGCGAGCACAACGCCCTGCCGGACCAGGAGGTGGCACGCCTGTTGAAGGGTGCACGGGCGCTGCTGTTCCCGTCCTTCGGTGAAGGCTATGGCCTGCCGCTCACGGAAGCGCTGTCGCTAGGGGTGCCGGCGATCTGCTCCGACATCCCGGTGTTCCGGGAAGTCGGCGGCGACATCCCGTTGTATCTGGACCCGCTCGACGGGCTGGGCTGGAAGAAGGCGATCGACGCGTTCACCGGTGACGACCCACGCCGTGCCGAGCAGTGCGTAGCCTCGCGGCGCTGCTCCGCGCCGGGATGGACCGAGAGCGTGCTGGCAGCCATGAACCTCGTTGATCGTGCCGGCACCGTCCGCCGCCTCGCAGCGACCGGTCCGCGAGCATGAAGAACTGGGCGCAGCCTGGCACGCCGAGCACGAGCCTGACGTTCCGGAAATCTTGATCAGGACGGTCAGCCGGCGCCGGCACATGATCCTGAACACAACGGCATTTCCGGCGCCTCTGCATTCGGCGTGACGGTGGGTCAACCCAGGGCGCCGTATCCATCGACCTCGCCTGCTTCCGGAGCACGGTCATGATTGCCTTCAGGTCATAATCCGGCCCGTCGCGAAACCTGCAGCGACGCCGCGGCGCCCTGGATCTGCATTTCGCGTGCCTATCGCGGCCGAGGCTCACAGGGACGTCGGTGCTGCGTGCTGCAGGCGGTTGACGACGTCACGCGCGCCCCGGTCCGGAACCCGGTGGGCGTTGGCTGCCGACCGCCCGCCGAACAACTGTTTGATGTTGCGTCGGCACACGTGATCGGGCATTGCAACGTCGATGGATGGGCTCAATCTTCCCGATGACGGGGTAGCTGCCCTGTTCCGGCGTCGCCCTCGGCGACGCGGCTTCAGCAACGCTCCCAGGCTCCGGCGAGCCATGCCGTTCCTGTTGTTCGTCATGCTGCCGACCCTGCTGGCAGCCATCTACTATTTAGGCATCGCCACGCCGCAATACGTCTCGGAAGCCCAGTTCGTGGTGCGCGGCCAGGGCAGCCAGTCCGCCGGCATGCTGTCCAGCCTGTTGCTGAGCGGCGGCGGCGGCACTGCGAGCGAGGATACCTACGCCGTTCAGGACTACGTGATGTCGCGCGACGCGGCCCAGGAGATGATGCGGACACAGTCGCTCAAGGCAGTGTTCGACCGACCGGAAGGGGACCTTCTGGCCCGCTTCCCCAACCCGTTCGGCCGCAACACCTTCGAGCACTTCTTCCACTACTACCAGGACCATGTCGTCGCCGAGCTGGACAGCACCACCTCGATCTCGACCCTGACCGTCCGCACGTTCCGCGCTGCCGACTCACAGCGGATCGCCGCCGCGCTGCTCGTCTCCGGCGAGCAGCTGGTCAACCGGATGAACATGCGCCAGCGCGCGAACATGATCAGCAGCGCGCAGCGGGAGGTGGACGAGGCCGAGGACAGGCTGCGTGCGGTGGCGACCCGGATGGCGGAATATCGCAACCGCGAGGCACTGCTCGACCCGCTGAAGCAGTCGGTCCCGATGATGAAGGACATCAATGACCTTCAGACCATGCTGACGACGACGCAGGTGCAGATCGCCCAGTTGCGTGTCTCGGCTCCGAACAGCCCGCTGATCCCGGTCTACGAGCGCCGGACCGCCGCCCTCAAGGCGCAAATCGCCCAGTCCTCCCAGGGCATCACCGGGTCGGACCAATCGCTGGTGCCGAAGATCACCGCCTATGACGACCTGACCATTCAGCGCGACCTTGCAGAAAAGCAGCTGACGGCGGCGGCCACGGCGCTCGCTACCGCCAAGGCGCAGGCCGACCGCCAATCGCTTTGGCTGGAAGAAATCACCAGGCCGAACCTGCCCGACTATCCGGTATACCCACGCTCGACGATTTCGGTCCTGGTCGTGTTCGCCAGCTTCTTCGGCCTTTATCTGATCGCGCGCCT
>CAXTCK010000225.1:0-5175 GCA_964242425.1 uncultured Acetobacteraceae bacterium
GCTCCAAGATCTCCTGGACCCAGGTCGAGACCGGGTCGGCGATCACCTGGAAGTACCCGTCCTGCATCCTGCAGGGTGAAGGCTCGGTCGGTGAGTTCTATTCGGTGGCGGTGACCAACAACCACCAGCAGGCCGACACCGGCACCAAGATGCTGCACATCGGCAAGAACACCCGTTCCACCATTGTCGCCAAGACCATCAGCGCCGGCCGCTCGGACAGCACCTATCGCGGCCTGGTGCGGGTGATGCCCAAGGCCTCGGGCGCCCGCAACTTCACCCAGTGCGACAGCCTGCTGATCGGCGACCAGTGCGGCGCGCACACGGTTCCCTACATCGAGAACCGCAACATGACCGCCAAGACCGAGCACGAGGCCACCACCTCGAAGATCTCCGAGGACCAGCTGTTCTACTGCCGCTCGCGCGGCCTGTCGGAGGAGGACGCGGTCGGCATGATCGTCAACGGCTTCTGCAAGGACGTGCTCAAGGAGCTGCCGATGGAGTTCGCGGTGGAAGCGCAGAAGCTGCTCCAGGTCAGCCTGGAGGGCAGCGTCGGATGAGCGCGTTCCTGTCCATCGCCGGGCTGCACGCGGCCATCGACGACAACGGCACGCCGAAGCCGATCCTGAACGGCGTCGATCTCGACATCCCGGCCGGCGAGGTGCACGCCATCATGGGCCCGAACGGGTCCGGCAAGTCCACCCTGTCCTACGTGCTGGCCGGCCGCGAGGACTACGAGGTGTCCGCCGGCACCGTGTCGTTCAAGGGGGAGGACCTGCTGGCGATGGAGCCCGACGCGCGCGCCGCGGCCGGCGTGTTTCTCGCCTTCCAGGCGCCGGTCGAGCTGCCCGGCGTGAACAACGCCAACTTCCTGCGCACCGCCGTCAACGCCGTGCGCCGCGCGCGTGGCGAGGCGGAGCTGGACTCGATGCAGTTCCTCAAGGCGGCGCGGGCCCAGGCCAGGGCGCTGTCGATGCCGGAGGACCTGCTCAAGCGCAACGTCAACGTCGGCTTCTCCGGCGGCGAGAAGAAGCGCAACGAAGTGCTGCAGATGGCGCTGCTCCAGCCCAGCCTCGCGATCCTGGACGAGACCGATAGCGGGCTCGACATCGACGCGCTGCGCATCGTGGCTGAGGGCGTCAAGGCGTTGCGCTCCCCGAGCTTCTCCGCCCTGGTCATCACCCATCACCAGCGCCTGCTGGACTACCTGGTGCCGGACCGCGTGCACGTGATGGCGCGCGGGCGCATCCTGCGTTCCGGCGGCCCGGAGCTGGCGCACCAGCTCGAGGCGCAGGGCTATGCCGGCTTCCTGGCGGAGGCAGCGTGAACGTCGTTCTGGCTGAAGCCCGTCCGGTTGTGGCGGCGGGCAGTGCGGCTGCCTTCCTGCGCCGCTACGAGGCGATCCGCGACCAGTTGCCGGGCGATCCGCAGCCGCGCGCGCGGGCGGCGGCCTCCCTGGAACGCCACGGGCTGCCGCAGCGCAGCGCCGAGGCGTGGAAGTACACCGACCTGCGCCGGTTGTGGGAAGGTCGGTTCGGCGAGGTGGCTGCACCGCCCGACGCTGCGGCACTGCTCCGGCGCGTGCTGGAGCGGGCCGGCTTGGAAGCGGAGGGCGCGGACGCGTTGCCGCGGCTGGTGTTCGTCGATGGCCTGCTGTCCACCGTGCTGAGCCGGTTGCCGCAGGGCTACGGCTGCGCCGGCTTCGAGGGGATCGCCGTCGACGCGCCGGTCGCGCACCCGATGATGGCGCTGAACGCCATGCTGGCGCGGGACGGCGCCGTCATCCGCGTGCCGGCGGGGCTGGATGCCGGTCGTTTGTTGCTGGTGACGCTGGCACGCGGCAGCGCGGGCGCGCACCTGCATCACCGGGTGGTGCTGGAAGACGGCGCCAGGCTTTCGCTGCTGGAGATCGCCGGCGGCGAGGGCGACTACCTGAACGAAGGGGTGTTCGCGTTCGAGATCGGCACCGACGGGCACGTGTCGCACGTGCGGCTGCAGGGGGACGCGCCGAACGCGCTGTCGTTCTCCACCGTGCGCGCGCATCTGGCCGAGCGCTCGGCCTATGACGGCTTCAACCTGGCGCTGGGTGCTGCGCTGGCGCGGCACGAGGTGCACGCCACCCTGGCCGGTCCGCACGCCATCGTGCACGTGAACGGCGCGCAGCTGCTGGCTGACGCGCAGGTCGCGGACCTGACCAGCGTGATCGCGCACGACGCCCCGGCCTGCAACTCGCGGCAAACGGTCAAGAACGTGCTGACCGGCCGCTCGCGCGGCGTGTTCCAGGGCAAGATCGTGGTGGCGCGGGTGGCGCAGAAGACCGACGGCTACCAGATGAACCAGGCGCTGCTGCTGTCCGAGCAGGCCGAGATCGACACCAAGCCCGAGCTCGAGATCTATGCCGACGACGTGAAGTGCTCGCACGGTGCCACCGCCGGCGCGTTGGACGAGGAGCAGCTGTTCTACATGCGCTCCCGCGGCGTGCCGCTGGTGGAGGCGCGTGCGATCCTGGTGCGCGCGTTCCTGGACGACGCGCTGGCCCTGGTCGAGGACGAGACCGCACGCGCGGTGCTGGACCGCGCCGTCGCCGCCTGGTGGGAAGGCCGAACCGCATGAACGCGCTCAGTTCCCTGACGCCCGACCTGTCGCACCTGCGGGCGGACTTTCCGATCCTGTCGGAAACCGTTCGTGGCAAGCCGTTCGTGTTCCTGGACAGCGCCGCCTCGGCACAGAAGCCGAACGCGGTGATCGACGCGATGATGCACACCATGCGCCACCAGTACGCCAACGTGCATCGCGGCCTGCACTGGATGAGCGAGCGCACCAGCGACGTGTACGAGGGCGTGCGCGACAAGGTGGCGGCGCTGCTGAACGCCGGCTCGCGCGAGGAGATCGTGTTCACCGGCAGCTCCACCGGGGCCATCAACTTGGTCGCGCACAGCTACGGCGCCCTGCTGCGGCCGGACCAGGCGGTGCTGATCTCGGAGATGGAGCACCACGCCAACATCGTGCCGTGGCAGATGCTTCGCGACCGGCGTGGCATCGAGCTGCGCGTGGCGCCGGTGAACGATCGGGGCGAGCTCGACCTCGATGCGCTGCAGGCGCTGCTGGCGGATGGCAGGGTGGGTCTGGTGTCGGTCACGCACATGTCCAACGTGCTCGGCACCGTCACCCCCGCCGCGCGGATCGCCGAGCTCGCGCACGCGGCGGGCGCCCTGCTTCTGCTGGACGGCAGCCAGGCGGCGGTGCATCGCCCGGTCGACGTGCAGGCGATCGGCGCCGACTTCTACGTGTTCACCGGCCATAAGCTTTACGGCCCCACCGGGATCGGCGTGCTCTGGGCGCGGCACGCGCTGCTGGAGGCGATGCCGCCGTTCATGGGCGGCGGCGACATGATCGGCTCGGTGAGCTTCGAGCGCTCGACCTGGGCCGAGGTGCCGCACAAGTTCGAAGCCGGCACCCCGCCGATCGTCGAGGTGATCGGGCTGGGTGCGGCGATCGACTACGTGCAGGGGATCGGCATGAAAACGATCCAGGCGCACGAGGCGGGCCTGACCGAGCACGCCCTGGCGCGCCTCGCCCAGATCGAGGGCTTGCGCGTGGTGGGGCAGGCTGGAAGCCGCGGCGGCGTGATCTCGTTCACCATGGACGGCGCGCATGCGCACGACATCGCCACCCTGCTGGACCAGAACGGCATCGCCGTGCGCGCTGGCACGCACTGCGCGGAGCCGCTGATGCGCCGGTTCGGCATCACCAGCACGGCGCGGGCGAGCTTCGGCATCTACACCACGACGAACGAGATCGACGTGCTGGCCGAAACGCTGGAGCGCATCAGGAGCTTTCTTGTCTGAGGCGGCGCTGCAGGCGGAAGCCTCGATCTACCAGCAGCTGGTGGTCGAGCGCGCCCGCCGGCCGCTGCATGCCGGCACGGTCGAACCTGCCGACGGGGCTGCCGACGGCACTAATCCGCTTTGCGGCGACACGGTGCACGTTTCCCTGCGCCGCGATCCGGACGGCCGTACGCTGGTCATGCGGCACCGCACGCGCGGCTGCGCCATCTGCGCCGCCGCCGCCGACCTGATGGCGGATGCCGTGCAGGGCGCGACCCGGGGCGAGGTCGAGGCCGCGTTCGCCCGGTTCCAGCGCCTGTTGCAGGAGGGTGAGGCGGCGCTCGATGCGGACACGCGCGAGCAGCTCGGCTTGCTGAACGCGTTCGGCGAGCTACATGGATACCGGTCGCGTCGGAAATGCGCGATCCTGCCGTGGTCGGCCCTGCTGGCCGCGCTCAAATCCGGCGAGGACGCATGATGGAACCCGACCAGTCCCGGCAGGAAACCGACGCACCGGCTCGCCGGCTGCCGAACTTCTCGCTCGCCACCCCGGCCGCGGAGGCGGCGATCCCGGCCTCGGTGTCAAGCTGGACTCCGGACGGCGAGGCGCTGGCGCCGGTCAGCGAGGACGACGTGATCAGCGCGATCGCCAGCGTCTATGACCCGGAGATCCCGGTGAACATCTACGAGCTCGGCCTGATCTACGCGATCGACCTGCATGAGGATGGCCGGGTCAAGGTCGAGATGACGCTGACCGCGCCCGGCTGCCCCAGCGCGCAGGAGCTGCCGGTGCAGGTGCGCGACGCCGTGCTGACCATCCCCGGCGTGACGGCCTGCGAGGTCGAGACGGTGTGGGAGCCGGCCTGGGATGCCAGCCGGATGAGCGAGGACGCCCGTCTCTCGCTGAACATGTTCTGAGCGGAAGCCATCATGAGCACGACCCGGACCGAAACCATGGCCGCGACACCGACGCGGCGCGCGCTGCCGCCGTTGATGTCGTTGTCCGAACGGGCGGCGGAGCGGCTGCGCACGCTCTACGACACCGCCCATGCGGGGCAGACGCTGCGCATCAGCGTCGGCACCAAGGGTTGCTCCGGCCTGTCCTACGACATGAACTGGGTCGAGGCGGCGGGCCCGGCCGACGAGGTGGTGACCGATCGCGGCCTGACCGTGCTGGTGGACCGCAAGGCGTCGCTTTTCCTGATCGGCACGACCATGGACTACGAGGTGCGGGACCTGTCGGCCGGCTTCGTGTTCGTCAACCCGAACGAGAAGGGCCGCTGCGGCTGCGGCGAAAGCTTTCACGTTTGACCGGAGCCGGTCAGCGTGGCGGCCTGGGCATGGGCCCGCG
>CAXTCK010000226.1:0-5137 GCA_964242425.1 uncultured Acetobacteraceae bacterium
AATTGGCCAGCACACGCGGATGCACCATCCCGGAGCCCAGCACCTCCAGCCAGTCACCGCCCGCGCCGATCTCCCCGGTGCGCCGGTTCCAGCCGATGTCGATTTCCATCGACGGCTCGGTGAACGGGAAGTAGGACGCCCGGAACCGCACCGGCAGCGACGGCTGGGCGAAGAACGCCCGCAGGAACTCGATCACCGTGCCCTTGAGGTGCCCCAGCGTGATCGCCTCCCCGCCCGAGGCAGGCCCGATCACCAGCCCTTCGCACTGGTGGAACATCGGCGAGTGCGTGGCGTCGTGGTCGGCCCGGTAGGTGCGTCCCGGCACGATGATCCGGATCGGCGGCGGCACGCTCAGCATGGTGCGTATCTGCACCCCCGAGGTTTGCGTCCTGAGCACCCGGCTGGACGGTCCCTCCCCCGGCAGCGGCGGCAGGTAGAAGGTGTCGTGGTCGGTGCGCGCCGGATGGTGCGCCGGCGTGTTGAGGGCGGAAAAGTTGTGCCAGTCGGTCTCGATGTCGGGGCCTTCCGCCACGGCGAACCCCATCGCCCCGAAGATCGCCACCATCTCCTCGATCGTCCGGCTCAGCGGATGGATGAAGCCCAGTGGCTCCGGCGCCACCGGCACCGTCACGTCCACCCGCTCGGCCAGGAGCCGTGCCTGCAGCGCCTCCGCCTCGATCGCCCGCCCGCGCGCCTCGATCGCAGCGCCCAGCTCGTCGCGCAGAACGTTCAACGCCGCCCCGCGCGCGCGCCGCTCCTCCGGCGCGGCCCGCCCCAGTTCCTTGAGCAGCGCGGTCAGCCGTCCTGATTTGCCCAGCGTGCCGACCCGCACCGCGTCCCAGGCGCGCTGGTCCGGAGCGGTTTCCAGGGCAGCGAGAACCTCCTGCTTCAGCGCGTCCAGATCGTTGGGCATGGGTGGCAACCTCGAGGCAGGGAAAGGCCAGGGCGCCGCCCTGGACCCGCCAAAGGGCAGTCGCCCTTTGGAAACCCGGTTCGAATTGAAAACGGGGGATTGCCTTAGCCGATCGGGAGCGCAACAGCCAGGGAGCGGGCGGTCCCCGTTCCGGACGGATTGGGCGCGGCCATGCTCGTTTTTTCGTGATAGCGAAACAGCCGAAGCCAGAGAAACAACGAAGCGAAAACTATTGCGAAGATTTGAGGGCAGGTCTACGCCTTTTTCCGATCAAGACGGACATCGTGTCGACCTGCAAGCGGGCGAGGCCCGTCGATCGAACGGATCGCTCCATCAAGGAGCGGCATGGGAGGACCACATGATCGATCACGGATCGCTGCTGCGCCGCGTCGGCGTCGCAGCCGTTGCCGTCGCGGCGCTGGCGGGCTCCGCCCGGGCACAGGGAGCCCGCGAGGTTCCCACCGTGTCCGGCCCGGTCCCGGGCAGCACCGCATCCAACCACCCGTTTGACGCTGCCGCCTACCAGGCGGTGCCGATAAACCTTGCCGCTCGCGGCTACCGCGAGGACGAGTACTTCGTCAGCGGCACCGCCAACGTCTACCAGTACGACGACGTCACCGACCCGCTCGACACGAGCGTCAACGTGCTGCGCAGCGGCCCCTATACCAACCGCATCCTGGTCCGCCGCCCGAGCGACCCGAAACGGTTCAGCGGCAACGTGGTGGTGGAGCTGCTCAACGCCACCAACGACTACGACCTGCCGGTGTTCTGGTCCTATGACCACGACTACTTCCTGCGTCGTGGCGACGTGTGGATCGGCATCACCAGCAAGCCGGTCACCATCGCCGGGCTCAAGACCTTCAACCCGTCCCGCTACGCGCCCCTGTCCTGGGCCAACCCGAACCCGGACGAGACCGACGCCTCCTGCCCGATGCTCAACACCATTGTCGGCGGCGCCACCCATGCCACCGAGGACGGCCTGCTCTACGACGTGCTGAGCCAGACCGCGGCGTTGGTGCGCAGCGCCGGCGCCGCCAACCCCCTGCACGGCTATGCGGTCAAGGCGGTGTATGCCGCGGGCTACTCGCAAAGCGCCATCGACCTGATCGGCTACATCAACGCCGTCGCCCCCCGCGCCAGGGGTGCCGCCATCTTCGACGGCTACCTGGTCGGCTCGGGCTTCGGCATCCAGGCGCCGCTGAACCAGTGCAGCAAGGCGCCCGCCGCCGGAGACCCGCGCAACGTGCTCCGCTCGCGCAACGCCGCCATCGTCGCCACCCAGTCGCAGACCGACTACCGCGACGCCCGCCAGGCCTACCGCGCCGACAGCGACGCCGCCGACGACCGCTACCGCTACTACGAGGCCGCCGGCCCCGCCCACGTCGTGGTCGAGCAGACCACCTCGGACGCGAACGCCGCCGACACCCATGCGTCCGGCGGCACCACCCTGGTCGAGGACTATGCCACCTGCCTCGCCGGCGCGCAGCTCAGCACCTTCCCCGGCCGCTACCTGCTCGACGCCGGCTTCGCCCAGCTTGAGGGCTGGGTGCGCAACGGAACGGTGCCGCCGCACGCGCCGCTGATCCAGGCCACCGGCACCGCGCCGAAGCTGGTCACCGTGCTGGACGGGAACGGCAACGCCGTCGGCGGCGTGCGCGCGCCCGAACTCGACGTGCCGATCGCCACCTACACCGAGAGCACCCCGGGCAGCACCAGCCTGAACTGCTCCCTGTCCGGCCAGGTGATCGCCTTCGACCGCGCCAAGGAGCAGAGCCTGTATCCGGATACCCTGGACTACCTGGTGCCGTTCGTCGGCGACACGGTGAAGGTGGCACAGCAGGGCTTTCTCACCCCGGACGACGCTGTGGCGGCGGTGGAGCAGGCCGTCGCGCGCCAGGTTCCCTGATCGGCTGCCGGCACGCCGCCGCGACGGCAACGCGGCGTGCCGGTTCCCCAAGATCGGCAGAAAACTGGAGCGCCGATCAAATTTTGGATCACGCAATGGAGAGATGTGTTAATATCGGGTTATCGACGGCTCGTGCCTCTTCCCCATCAGGCGCCGGCGACCGGAAGGCGAACCTTCCGCCTGATCCCGATGGAGCCAACAATGGCGCGTTACCGGGTTTATCTCATGGATGAGGCCGAGTTCGTTCAGAAGACCGCCGCCGTCGAGTGCGAATCCGACGCCGAGGCGATCGCCTATGCCAGGACGCTGATCAGGCAGGGCGGGGCGGTCGACCTGTGGACCGATGATGTGACCGTTACCGCGCTGATCGGCTGGTTCAGGCCGCATTCGGGGCCGCTCAACGGTGCCCTGGTGCGTCGTGCCCGGACGCAATGGTTGCAGAGGGGCCCGGTCGCGCAGGCACCACGCCAGATGTGCCACGCCTGACGCGCTGTCCGCCGACGCAAAGGGCCGCTCCCGGAGGAGCGGCCCTGCTTCGACGGTCCGGACGCCGTGCCGTTCAGGCGGCGATGGCGGCCTTCACCTTGCCGACGATCTCGGCGAACGAGGTCGGGTCGTCATAGGCGATCGCGGCCAGCACCTTGCGGTCGATGATGATCTCCGCCTTGTTCAGGCCGGCGATGAAGCGCGAGTAGGTCAGCCCGTGCTCGCGCACGGCGGCGTTGATGCGCTGGATCCATAGGCCGCGGAAGTCGCGCTTCTTGTTGCGCCGGTCGCGGTAGGCATACTGGAGCGACTTCTCCAGCCGCTCGAGCGCGATGCGGTAGTTGGTCGAGGACCGGCCGACGAAGCCCTTGGACTGGGCCAGGACCTTCTTGTGACGGGCGTGTGTCGTTACGCCCCGCTTGACGCGTGCCATGCTTCAGATGCTCCTCAAACCAGACCGTAGGGAGCCCACTGCTTCACAGTCCGGCCGTCCATCTCGGTCAGCGTCTGCGAGCCGCGGTTGCTCCGCTTCATCTTCTGCGAACGGTTGATCAGCCCGTGGCGCTTGTTGCCGGGGCCTGCGAGCACCTTGCCGGTCGCGGTGATCTTGAACCGCTTCTTGACCGACGACTTGGTCTTCATCTTGGGCATTTGGTTTCTCCTCGTGCTGGAGCTGCCCTCCCCTGCCCGAAGGCCCTGGGCGATCCACCATTGGACCACGAGCGCAGCCGTCACGGCCGGGCATGCCCTTCCAGGCCCGGACGCGTGAAGAAGCGGACTTCTAGCAGCGTCGCTCATGACCTTCAAGTCATACGACAGTTAGTGTCTATTTCAACGTGATGTGCTTGATCAAGCAGCGAATCTAGAAGTTATTTCTGCCGTTGTTCAGGTAATCAAGGTTGATGGACATCGTTTGATAAATGTCCTGTCGCGTCGCCGCTCTCTTGAGGCGTATTCAACTTGACGGTTGGTTTGGCAGCCGGCCTTGCTGCCCGCAACGCCGTCGTGGCCGACAGCGAGGAACAACAATTCCATCCATGTCCCGATGAATGCTGCTGCACCGATTTCGGTGATACACTGCAACAAAGCGTTTTGTCGGCGTAACTCTCAGCCAAGTACTTCCTCCAGCACCGCCTCCACCTGCTCCACCGTTATGAGTCGACCCAGCAGCTACCTATGCACGAGCGCCGGGAGCTGCATCTTCACACCCTCGGCGGCGATGTCCGGCTCCAGCGCCTGCCCGAGGGCGATGATCGTGTCTACGATCACCCAGGTGCTCTCCCGCATCAGCATCTGCGCCGCGAACGACCGGTCGATCTTGATCGCGTCCGATGCGTAGCGGTCGAGACAGCTCGGTGACGAGTAACGGTGCCAGAAGCGTCCACCGCAACCCGCATCCCGGCGCCCTGATCTGTCCCAGGATCGCGTCCATGCGTTCGGGCTGCTGTAGCAGCGAACTTCCCGTCACCTCGATCTGAAGCTGGTGCGGGTCGAGCGCCGTCTCCGCCAGCACCGCCTGCACGTCGTCGAAGCCCCGCCGCTCCTGGAACACGACCCGTGAACTGTTCACGCTCAGCCGCAGCGGCGTCCTCAGTCCGGGACATGAAGGGCGCTAGGCGCGGGAGACCAGTGCCGAAGGGCGTGCCATCCCGGCCACGCTTTCCTGTCCGTTGCACGCCGAGCCACACGTAACCCGCGCGCGCCTTTCGCGTTCCAAACCGCGGCAACAGCTGTTGCCTCGCTGTCGCAGCCCGCTTCAGCTCAGGAGTTCGTCCGCTTGCCCGATCCCGCCGCCGATCCGACCCGCCTGCTGATCGTTTATTATTCCCGCT
>CAXTCK010000227.1:0-5034 GCA_964242425.1 uncultured Acetobacteraceae bacterium
TGCGCGCACTTGACCGCGCGGTGCGGCATTCGGTGCCAAAGCCCACCGCCCTGATCGTGAACTTCCCGTCCAACCCCACCGCCTACGTCGCCGATCTCGACTTCTACCGCGAGCTGGTCGCGTTTGCCCGGCGCGAGGAGATCTGGATCCTGTCCGACCTCGCCTATGCCGAGATCTATTTCGGCGAGCAGCCGCCGCCGTCGATCCTGGAGGTGCCAGGGGCCAAGGAGGTGGCGGTGGAGTTCACCTCCTTGTCCAAGACGTATTCCATGGCCGGCTGGCGCATGGGCTTCGCCGCCGGCAATCCCCGCCTGATCAACGCGCTCACCCGGATCAAGTCCTACCTCGACTACGGCGCCTTCACCCCGATCCAGGTGGCGTCGGTGGCGGCCCTGAACGGCCCGCAGGACTGCGTGGAGCAGATGCGCGCGCTGTATCGCGACCGGCGCGACGTGCTGATACGCGGCCTGTCGGCGGCCGGCTGGGACGTGCCGTCGCCGGAAGGCTCCATGTTCGCCTGGGCGCCCATACCGGACCGGTTCGCGCATCTGGGCAGCGTGGAGTTCTCCAAGCTGCTGCTGCGCGAGGCGGGCGTCGCGGTGGCGCCGGGGCTCGGCTTCGGCGAGCACGGCGAGGGCTACGTGCGCATCGGCCTGGTCGAGAACACCCAGCGCCTGCGACAGGCAACGCGCAACATCCGCTCGTTCCTGTTGTCGCAGGGCGTGCCGGTGCCGGCGGTGGCGGACGCGCAGCTGGAAAGGGTGTGATGGCGCAAGGCCCGCTCCGGGTCGGGATCGCGGGCCTCGGCACCGTGGGCGCCGGCACGGTCCGGCTGCTCCGGGCCAATGCCGGGCTGATCGCGAGCAGGGCGGGCTGCCCGGTGCTGGTGACGGCGGTGTCCGCGCGCGACCGCGACCGGCCGCGCGGCGTCGACGTGTCGGACCTGCGCTGGCACCCCGATGCGTCGGCGCTCGCCTCCGATCCGGATGTCGACGTGGTGGTCGAGCTGATCGGCGGCGCGGACGGCGCGGCCCACGCGCTGGTGGAGGCGGCGCTGGCGCATCACCGTCCGGTGGTGACGGCGAACAAGGCGCTGATCGCGATCCACGGCGCGGCGCTGGCCGCCATGGCGGAGCGGGCCGGGGTGGCGCTGGCGTTCGAGGCGGCGGTGGCGGGCGGCATCCCGGTGATCAAGGCGCTGCGCGAGGGGCTGGCGGCGGACCGGCTGCTCCGCGTGGGCGGCATCCTGAACGGCACCTGCAACTACATCCTGACGCAGATGCGCGAAACCGGTCGCGATTTCGCCGTGGTGCTGGCCGAGGCGCAGGCGCTGGGCTACGCCGAGGCCGACCCGTCCACCGACGTGGACGGCATCGACGCCGCGCACAAGCTGGCGATCCTGGCGGCACTCGCCTTCGGCCGGCCGGTGGAGTTCGGCTCCGTCCACGTCGAGGGGATCAGGGGGATCGGTGCCGCCGACATCGCGTCCGCCACCGAGCTCGGCTACCGGATCAAGCTGCTCGGCATCGCGCGCCGCAGCGAGCTGGGCGTGGAAACGCGCGTGCATCCCTGCCTGGTGCCGGCCGGCGCCCCGATCGCCCAGGTCGAGGGGGTGTTCAACGCGGTGGTGGCGGAAGGCGAGTTCGTCGGCCGGCTGATGCTGGAAGGCCGCGGCGCCGGCGCCGGTCCGACCGCAACCGCGGTGGTGGCCGACCTGATCGACATCGCCCGCGGCAGCCTGGTGCCGGCCTGGGGCGCCAGCTCCGGCGCGTTGTCGCAGCTGTTCTCGGTGCCGATGGCCGAACGCCGCGGCGGCTACTACCTGCGCCTGTCCGTGCGCGACCAGCCGGGCGTGATCGCGGAGATCACCGCGGTGCTGCGCGATTGCGGCGTGTCGCTGAAGAGCATGCTGCAGCACGGCCAGGCCGACGTTTCGGCATCCGGCGTCGCCGCTCCCGACGATGCGTCCGATGGGGCGGTGCCGATCGTGCTGGTGACGCACGACACGCGCGAGGCCGCCATGCAGGAAGCGATGGGCCGGATTGCCGCCCTTCCGGTGGTGCTGCGCCAGCCGACCATGATCCGGATCGAGCCCGGCTGAGCCGGTCCATGCCTTTTCCACCGCATTCCGAGGTTCTTCCCATGTCCGGCACCCGTTATCAGACCGACCGCAACCTTGCGCTCGAACTCGTCCGCGTGACGGAAGCGGCGGCCATCGCGGCGTCGTACTGGACCGGGCGGGGACAGAAGAACGAGGCAGACGGCGCCGCGGTGGAAGCGATGCGCTCGGCCTTCGACACGGTGGCGATCGACGGCACGGTGGTGATCGGCGAGGGCGAGATGGACGAGGCGCCGATGCTCTACATCGGCGAGAAGGTGGGCGCAGGCGGTCCGGCGATGGACATCGCCGTGGACCCGCTGGAGGGCACCATCCTCACCGCCAAGAACTCTCCCAACGCCCTGACCGTGGTGGCGCTGGCCGAGCAGGGCCGCTTCCTGCACGCGCCCGACATCTACATGGAGAAGATCGCGGTCGGTGCCGGCCTGCCGGACGACGTGGTCGACATCGACGCGCCGATCGGCCGCAACCTGCGCAGCCTGGCGCAGGCGCGGCGCTGCGACATCAGCGACCTGACCCTGTGCACCCTGGACCGCGACCGGCACGACGAGCTGATCGCCAGGACGCGCGAGGCGGGCGCCCGGGTGACGCTGATCTCCGACGGCGACGTGGCCGGCATCATCGCCGCCTGCATGCCCGACAGCGGCGTGCACATCTTCGCAGGCTCCGGCGGCGCTCCCGAAGGGGTGCTGGCGGCGGCGGCACTCCGCTGCATCGGCGGCCACATGCAGGCGCGGCTGCTGTTCGAGGACGAGGCGCAGGTGAAGCGGGCGCAGGAGATGGCGATCGGCGACCCGCGCCGCCGGCTGTCGCTGGAGGACCTCGCCAGCGGCGACGTGCTGTTCTCCGCCACCGGCGTCACCACCGGCGCGCTGCTGCGCGGCGTGGTGCGCACCGGTGACCAGGCGGTGACGCATTCCATCGTCATGCGCAGCAAGTCCGGCACGGTGCGCTTCATCGAAGGGCGGCACAACTTCGCCACCAAGACCTGGGGCGGGCCGGCGGCCGCCTGACCGTGCCGGACGGGTCGCCGGGGCGGGCCGCGCCAAACGCCGTTCTGCCAAACGCCGTTCCGCCGGGCGCCGTTCTGGCGGATGCGGTTCTGGGAGTGGAGCACAGCCTGTCCGGCCGACGCTGGGTTTGGCAGCGTATCCCAGGCGGTGGCACGTCTGGCCCGGATGCGCCCGGCCCGGACGCGCACGACCGGCTGGGCCTTCTTCTGGCGCAAAGGCTGGCGCTGCCGGAAGCCGTGGGCCGGCTGTTGTCGCTGCGCGGCGTCCATCCCGAGGCGGCGGCGCACTACCTGGAGCCGACCTTGCGCGCGCTGCTGCCGGACCCGTCCGGCCTCGCCGACATGGACGTGGCCGCCGCACGGCTGGCGCAGGCGGTGCGTGGGGGCGAGACGGTCGGCGTGTTCGGCGACTACGACGTGGACGGCGCCTGTGCTGCGGCGCTGGTGACGGTTCTGCTTCGAGCCCTCGGCTGCGTCGTCCACACGCACATCCCGGACCGGATGCGCGAAGGCTACGGGCCCAACGCCCCGGCCCTGTCCGGGCTCGCCGACAAGGGCGCCACCCTGATCGTGTGCGTCGACTGCGGCACCGCGGCGCCGGAGCCGCTGGCGCACGTGCGGGAGCGGGCCGAGGTGGTGGTGCTCGACCATCATCGGTCCGACGGCGCGGTGCCGCCGATCCTGGCCACCGTGAACCCGAACCGGCTGGACTGCCCGTCCGGGCTCGGCATGCTGTGCGCCACCGCGATCGCCTTCCTGACCGGGGTGGCGCTGCTGCGGGTGCTGCGTCGGGACGGGCTGTTCGAAGGGCGCGACCCACCCGACCTGCTGGGGCTGCTCGACCTGGTGGCGCTGGCCACGGTATGCGACGTGATGCCGCTGACCGGCCTGAACCGCGCTCTGGTGACGCAGGGGCTGAAGGTGATGGCGCGCCGGGCGCGGCCGGGCATTCATGCGTTGCTGGAGGTCGCTGCGGTGCGCGACGTCCCCAGCGCCTTCACCTGCGGCTTCGCGCTCGGGCCGCGCATCAACGCCGGCGGCCGCATCAGCGAGGCCGATCTCGGCCTGCGCCTGTTGTTGTGCGAGGACCCGGCGGAAGCAAAGCAGCTCGCCGAGCGGCTGGACGCGGTGAACCGGCAGCGACGCACGGTGGAGGACACGATCCTGCAGCGGGCGATGGCGCTGGGCGAGGCGCAGCTGGCCGCCGGCCACGCCGTGCTGTTCCTGTCTGGCACCGACTGGCACCCGGGCGTGGTGGGCATCGTCGCCGGGCGCCTGAAGGAGCGGTACAACCGCCCGGTGCTGGTGGGTGCGGCGCTCGAGGACGGCACGGTGAAGGGGTCGGGACGGTCGGTGGAGGGCATCGACCTCGGTGGTGCTGTGATCGCGGCGCGTCAGGACGGCCTGCTCCTGACCGGCGGCGGGCACGCCATGGCGGCCGGCTTCTCGCTGCGTGCCGAGCACCTCCACGCCTTCCACGGCTTCCTCGACGACCGCCTGGCCGCGGCGCGCCTGCGGCCGCCGTCGCAAGAACTCGCGGTGGATGGGGTGATGGGCGTGTCGGCGGCGACGGTGGAGCTGGCCGTGTCGGTCAACCGCCTGGCGCCGTTCGGGGCCGGCAACGCGGAGCCGATGTTCGCGCTGCCCCGGGCGAGGGTGCTGCGCGCGGACCGGATCGGGCGCGAGAACAAGACGCTTCGGCTTCTGGTCGAAGCGGAGGGCGGCGGTCCCCGGCTCAAGGCGCTGCTGTTCCGCGCCGACGAAAGCCCGCTGGCGGCGGTGCTGGAGCAGCGCGGCGCGGCGCCGGTGCACCTGCTCGGCTGGCTTCGCGCGGAAACCTGGAACGGCGCCACCACCGCCGGCTTCTTCATCGCCGATGCCGCCCTCGCCTGATCCCCTTCGC
>CAXTCK010000228.1:0-5018 GCA_964242425.1 uncultured Acetobacteraceae bacterium
TCCGGCCGCGGTTGTCGAAAGCCTCGACCTCCGAAAAGGCGACGAGATCCAGATCGAGATCGCCGCCGCGCCGCCGGCTCGAACTTCCGGGAACGATCCTCGGGAGATCGTCCAGCGCGGACCAGGTCGATCATCTGACGGCGGAACTCGGGCGACTATGGTGGGCGGGTCTTCGGCATCAGGAGCATCCCTGATGGAAGCTTCAGGGTGTCCACCAATCGGCTCCGCTTTTCCCACCTGTCACCGTCGGAGCGGACGGTCCGCCCCCGGCCATACCAGGTTCCACTTATCCGGCCCCTTCTAGGTCGAGATCAGCTCCTTGATGTGGCTGGCCAGGGCTTCCATGGCGAAGGGCTTCACCAGCACGTGCATGCCCGGGTCGAGATGGCCATGCCTCAGAACGGCGTTTTCGGCATAGCCGGTGATGAACAGCACCTTCAGATCCGGCCGGGCAACCCGCGCCGCATCCGCCACCTGCCGTCCGTTCATGCCACCGGGCAGCCCGACATCGGTCACAAGCAGATCCAGCCGGACGTCGGACTGCAGCACCTTCAGCCCCGCCGCGCCGTCGGACGCCTCGATGGCCGTGTAGCCGAGATCTTCCAGAACCTCGGCGACCAGCATCCGCACGGTCGGCTCGTCGTCCACCACCAGCACGGTCTGCCCGTGCTCGGCGCGCGGCGCGTCGGCCAGATCAGAAGCCGGCGCAGGTGTCTCAGCCGCGCCCAGGTGCCGAGGCAGGTAAAGGCAGACCGTGGTGCCCCGGCCGACCTCGGAATGGATGCGGACCTGCCCACCGGATTGGTTGGCGAAGCCGTGGATCATGCTCAGCCCGAGCCCGGTGCCCATGCCGATCGGCTTGGTGGTGAAGAACGGGTCGAACGCCTTGGCGATCACGTCGGGCGGCATGCCGGTGCCGGTGTCGGACACGCACAGCGACACGTACTCCCCGGGCGGCAGGTCGCGCCCATACGCTCCACGCTCGTCAAGCAAACGGTTCGCCATCTCGATCGTGAGCTTGCCACCCTCGGGCATGGCATCCCGGGCATTGATGCACAGGTTGAGCAACGCGTTCTCGAGCTGGCCTGGATCCACCAGCGTGGACCAGAGCCCGCCGGGCTCGACCAGCGCCAAAGCGACTGCCGGCCCCACGGTGCGGCGGATCAGCTCCTCCATGCCGGCGGCGAGGCGGTTCACGTCGGTGGCCTTGGGGTCCAAGGTTTGTCGCCTGGAGAAGGCCAGCAGCCGGTGCGTCAACGCCGCCGCCCGCTTCGCGGCGCCCTGGGCGGCCTGGACGTAGCGGTCCACGTCCTTGATGCGGCCCTGGGCGATGCGGGTCTGCATCAGCTCCAGGCTGCCGGTCACGCCGGTCAGCAGGTTGTTGAAGTCATGCGCCAGCCCGCCCGTGAGCTGCCCGACAGCCTCCATCTTCTGGCTTTGTCGAAGCGCTTCTTCCACCCGCTCGCGCTCCGCGCTCTCGGCGCGCAGGCGGGCATTGGCATCGGAAAGTTCCCGCACGCGGAGCTTCTGCTCCGTCAGATCGGTCAGGACGCCACAAAGGAGGAAAGAGCCGTTGCCGGCCTCCATCGGGCTGAGCGAGACGAGAATGGGCACCTCCGCTCCGCCCGCGCCCCGGAAGGTGATTTCCGCCCGGCTCCGGACCTGTTGCCCCCGTGCAAGAAGGAGCTCGAACGCAGGTTGCTGATCGGGAAGGACGTGGGGCCGCAGCGGCTGTCCGATCACCCGCTCCTGTGCCGCACCAAGCAGGTCCGCAAGGCGGCGGTTGCAGTACAGGACGGTCCCGTCAACCGTCAGGGTGACGGCACCTTCCTGGATCTGCTCGATCAGCGTGCGGTAAGGCCGGTCGGTGCTGTCCAGCGTGTAGACCTGATGTTCGTCAGGTTGACCGCCGACGACCAGCGCATCGATCTCGCCGCGCCGGATCGCGTCAAGCGTTTCCTCGCTTTCATGCAGCCGGGCTTCCAGTTCGGCGATGCGTGCCAGCAGGGCGTCCTCCTCCATGCCGACCATGGTGCTCGTCACAACTCCCTTCCGTCAGACTGCACGGGCAAGCCCAGGCCGCGCTGCACGCGGCTGACTTCCGAAAGATCACCGACGATGCGGCGAAGGGGGAGCGGTGCCAGCCGCAGCAAGGTCGGTGCCGCGACCACCTGGTCCCGGAACGCCAGCTCCGGCTGCTGGTAGATGTCGACCACCTCCAGATCAAAACGACCGGCAAGGTAGGCTGAACAGAAAAGGCGAAGGTTCTCGATCGCGCGGCGCGACAACGTGGTGTTGCCGGCCACGAACAGCCGCAGCCGATAGGATGGCACGGCCGCATCGAAGCCGGGATCTTTCAAGAAGATCGGCCCAACGGACGAATGTCCAGGCCGACCAGGACTTTCTCCGTGTTCGACAGGTCGCCTATGATGCGCTTCAGCGGGGCGGGCAGTTTCCGCACCAGGGTGGGTATGGCCAGGATCTGGTCACCCGCCGCCAGCTTCGGGTTCACCAGCAGGTCGATCACCTCGATTTCGTAACGTCCTGCCAGATGTTCCTCGCAAACCCGCCTCAGGTTCGCCATCGCGGCAACAGACTTCGTCGTTTGTCCGGCAACGTAGAGACGAAGGTGATAATGCCCGGGATCGGGGTCGCCATCCGGCGCCTGCTCGGGCAGGTCTTCGTCCAGCTCCGTCCTGCCACTCATTCCGCAGCCCCCCGGTGGGCGGCGACGACGAGGCGGTCGCCCGTCAGCGCCGCCTCGTGGGCATCCTCTTCCGTGAGCAGCAGGCCTGCCTCCCGCTCCTCGGCTTCCAACGCCGATCGCATCTCCTGCACCTGCCGCTCCAGCGTTTCCCGTCGACGGGCCAGCTCGCGTCGACGACGCTCGACGTCCTGGCGACGGCGGACGGCCGCAGCCGTTTCCCGAGCAGCCTGGGTGAGCCGGGCCGTGCCGGTCAGCACGCCTTCTGGCCCTACATAGGGCTCGATCAGCTCCACCCCGTCATCGGTGATGCGGTATTCCCGCACCTGGTTGGAGTGGCTCATGCCGCGAGCCTTGATGAGGTAGAGGGCGCGGTTGCGTTCGCCGTTCGCCTCGACATCCTCCAGCCGGATCCAGGCATCCATCAGGGAGGACAGGCCAAGGTCGGCGCCGTCCGACAACGCGCCATCGTGGCGCAGGCTGGTGAACAGGGTCGTGATGCCGCGGGACTTCAGCAGGTCCATCATCCGCAGCAAGGTGGCATGCACCTCCGTCGCAGGACCGCGAAAAGCAGAAATCGGGTCCACCACCACGACGTCGGGCCGGAAGCGGTCGAGGTCGCGGTGCATCCGCGCCAGGTGCATCTCCAGCCCGTACAGGCTCGGGCGTGCTGCCTCGAAGCGCAGCACGCCTGCCTTGATCCAGTGAGCCAGGTCCAGCCCGGTGGACGTGGCGTTGCGGCAGATCTCCTGCGCGCTCTCCTCGAACACGAAGGAAAGGCAGCGCTCTCCGCGACGGCAGGCCGCGTCGGCGAAGTGGCTGGCGAAGGTGGTCTTGCCGGTTCCCGAAACGCCGGACAGCATGATGGAGGAGCCGCGGAAGAAGCCACCGCTGCGCAGCATGACGTCCAGCCCGGCGATGCCGGACGACATCACCTCGCTGGACGCCGGCTGATCAAGGCCGGAAGACGTGACGGGCAGCACGCTGATGCCGTCGCTGTCGATCAGGAAGGGGTATTCGTTTGTTCCATGGGCCGAGCCGCGATACTTCACCACCCGCAGCCGCCGGGTGGTGATCTGGTCCACCACCCGGTTATCGAGCAGGATCACGCAATCCGATACGTACTCCTCCAACCCTTGGCGGGTAAGTTGTCCCTCGCCGCGCTCGCCGGTGATCACGGTGGTCAGCCCACGCTCCTTGAGCCAGCTGAACAGGCGACGCAACTCGGCACGGAGCAGGGCGGGATCGGTGAAGCCGGAGAACAGCGTCTCGATGGTGTCGAGCACCACGCGCTTGGCGCCGATCGAATCCACCGCATAACCGAGACGGACGAAAAGGCCCTCGAGGTCGTATTCGCCGCTTTCCTCGATCTCCGACCGCTCGACGCGGACGTGGTCGATCGCAAGCTGGCCTTTGCCCATCAGGCCGTCCAGATCGTAGCCAAGGGAGGCGACGTTGGCGCTCAGGTCCTCGATCCGCTCCTCGAAGCTCATGAACACGCCGGGCTCGCCATAACGGGTGGCCCCGTTCACGAGGAAGGTGATGGCAAAGAGCGTCTTGCCGCACCCGGCAGCGCCGCAAATCAGGGAGGGCCGCCCGGCAGGCAGGCCACCCAGGGTGACGTCGTCGAAGCCGCCGATACCGGTCGCGGCTTTGGGGAGATCAAGAAACGGCCCGACCGTGTCGTTCGCATCAGGCGGCATGAAGGTTCCTGTTCCTTGGACGTTTACCAACCCGGCCTGGTGTAGGGGGCAAGCTCGTATGGGGTTCAAGGGCCGCCTCGGCAACGCGTTGGCGGAGAACCGTCTCGATGAAGTTGGTAAGCGTCCGGTTCTCCTCGCCGGCGCAACGGCGTGCCTCTTTGAGGAGTTCGGTCTCGATCCTGACCGTTATGGGCGTCTTCATGGCCAACCCCCTGCCTTGTTGCGAGCCAGCGGCATGTATTGCATACGGCACTCCTTCGCACCAAGCGAAGGGGTTGTCGGGCAACGTTTCCACAACGGGTTGGCCAACATCATCCCGGATGTGGATCAGCAGGCCGTTTGAGCCCTCATCGGCTTCCAGCGCTGGCTCTGGCTCATCTCCGCTGCTGTCCTGTGATGCCCTGGCACGGCGTTCACGGCAGGGGCATCCATGGCGTCGCGGTTCGGCTTCACGTTCCTGATCCCGTTTGGGCTGACCGCGGATACCGTCTTCGACGATGACGGATCGCTGATTGTGGCCGCCGGCAGCAGCGCCGCCATGGCGGCCTGCCCGTTGTGCGGCGCGTCCGCGCATCGCATCAAGCACGAACGGGAATGACGCCCATCGCTTG
>CAXTCK010000229.1:0-5016 GCA_964242425.1 uncultured Acetobacteraceae bacterium
CTGGGGTGGCTCCACCAGCGTCGGCAGCAACGCCATCCAGCTTGCGGTCGCTGCCGGCTATGCGGTGGTCGCGACCGCGTCGCCGCGAAACTTCGCCTACCTCCGGAGCCTCGGCGCCTTCCAGGTGCTGGACTACCGGAGCCCGACCGTCATACGCGACGCGATCCGGATGCTGGAATTCGGCAGGCTTGCGGGCGCGCTGGCGATCGGGTCCGGATCGGCACGGGCCTGCGTGGCCATCGCCGGAGCCTGCAAGGGTTCGCGCCGCTTCGCGATGGTGACGCCCGGCGTGTCGTTCGACGCGGCACCTATCGGGTTCCGTCGCACGCCCTGGCTCGTGCCGACGCTGGCGCGTCTGCTGGCCGCGAACGCGTCACTCAGGCTCCGCGCGCGGCGGCGCCGGGTGCGGACGAGCTTCGTCTGGGGCGGCGCGCTGGTCGACAACGCGGTCGGACCGATGATCTACGCCGACTATCTGCCGGGAGCGCTGGCGCAGGGACGGCACGTTCCGGCCCCGCCGCCGCTGATCGCGGGCGCTGGCCTTGCGGCGATCCCGGCCGCGCTCGCCCGCCTGGGGGCAGGCGTGTCGGCCCAGAAGATCGTGGTGACGCTGTGAGCGCCACGCTTGATGCCCCGCCCGGCGACGCGGACTCCACCGAGCCTGGATCGTTTGGGGAGCCTGGATCGTTTGGCGGATTCCGCCGGGTAGCGTGGCTCGGGATGGCGCTGCTGAGTGCTGGCGTCGCGCTCGTCTCCTACCGCTACGTTGCGCATGTCGGGATGACGCCCCCCAACATCGCGGCGAACCGCTTCGTCCGGCCGTGGATCGTCATCCATGCCGGCGGTGCGGCGACGGCGCTGCTGGTCGGCCCGCTGCAGTTCCTGCCCGGGCTCAGGCGTCGCCGTCCGAGGCTGCACCGCTGGCTCAGGCGTGCCTATGTCGCCGGATGCGGCGCGGGCGGCGCGGGCGGCGCGGCCGTCAGGGTGCTGGCGGCAGGAACGGTCGCCGGACCGGTCGCAGCGGCGAGCTTTGTCACGCTCGACCTTTGGTGGCTCGCGTCGACGGCGATCGGAACGGCGGCGGCCGTGACTGGTCATGTCGCCGCGCACTGGCGCTGGATGATCCGTTCGTTCGCGCTCACGGTTGGCGCGGTGACGCTGCGGCTCTACCTGCCGATATCCATGATGCTGGGCATCGACTTCCTTGTCGCCTACCGCGCGACCTCGTGGCTGGCATGGGTGCCCAACGCGGCGGCAGCGGACCTGTATCTCCACCGGCACATGCGACCGGCCGGGCTTCGGCCACCAACAGGATCCACCAGGGCAAGCTGACCAGCCGTGCCGGAAAACAGGTGTGGGCCTCGTGCCGCTTCATCGGTGTCCGCTCGCCTCGCCGTGCTCCTTGAAGCGGACCGGCCACTACAGGACCATCTGTGGAACGAGCACCTCCTCAAGCCAGTCGATGAACACCCGAAGCCGCGCCGGCACGATCCGGGTGCGCGGATAAAGCAACGAGACCGGCAGGGGCGGCGGCCGATACGCGCGCAGCACCTCGACCATGGCCCCCGTCCGCAGGTCGTCGGCAAACCGGATCAGCGGCAACTGCACCAGCCCGAAGCCCAGTTGCGCAAAGGTGGCGCAGCTGTCCGCGCTGGAGGCGCTCACCCGCACCGGCAGCAGGTAGTCCCGTGTTCGACCGTCGACCGTCAGCTCGAGCGGCAGCACCCCGCCGGTTCGCGAGGAAACGAACCCGACCATCTGGTGTCCGTCCAGCTCGTCCGGTGAGCGCGGCTCGCCGTGCCGCGCGAGATAGCCGGGGCTCGCACACGTGATCTCGGGCAGCACGCCGAGCCGGCGCACCATGAGGTCGCCCTGATCGGTTTCTCCGCCCCGGATCACGCAGTCGACACCTTCGCCGACGAGGTTCACCAGGCGGTCGCCCTCGCTGAGATGGAACTGCAGCCCGGGATGTCTCGCGAGAAAGCCCGGAAGGGCGGGCAGCAGCCAGGTGCGGGCGAACTGCGCGCTGGTGTCCACCCGCAGCACGCCGGTCGCGACCCTGCCTCGCAACGCCACCTCGACCGCGTCCATCTCGCCCAGCACGGCGACACAGTGGCGGTAGAAGCCTTCGCCCTCGTCGGTCGGCCCGACGTGACGCGTGGACCGGCGCAGCAGCGTGGTGCCGAGTGCCGCTTCCAGCGCTTTTATGCCTGCCGTGGCACTCGACCGGGGCAGGCCGAGGTCGGAGGCGGCGGCACGGAAACTGCGCCGCTCCACCACCCGCACGAAGAGTCGCATCGCGGACAGCCTATCCATCCGGGATTGTTCGCCTGGATGGAATGGTGATGGCAAGTACAACGCGATTGCCCGAGGCAGGCTGAACGGCCAGTTCCCTTGCTGACCAGAAAGGGAAACCCATCCAATGAGCCAGACACAGGAAACCATCGCCCTGATCACCGGCGGAAGCCGTGGCCTCGGCCGCAGCATGGCCGAACATCTGGCGCGTGCCGGCGCGGACGTGATCATCACCTGGCGTGCGCGCCAGGAGGAAGCGGACGCGGTGGTGCGCACCGTCGAAGCCGCCGGTCGCCGCGCCGTTGCCCTTCAACTCGACGCCGGCGACACCACGACGTTTCCTGCCTTCGCCGAACGCCTGGCCGAGACGCTCGACCGGGGATGGGGCCGCAAGACTTTCGACGTGCTGGTCAACAATGCCGGCACCAGCCTGCACAACTCGATCGCCGAAACGACCGAGGAAGAGTTCGACGCGGTCATGACGGTGCACCTCAAGGGCCCGTACTTCCTGACGCAGCGCCTGCTGCCGTTGCTTGCGGACGGCGCCCGCATCCTGAACATCTCGAGCGGCCTTGCACGCTTCTCCTTTCCGGGCTCCTCCGCCTACGCCATGATGAAGGGCGGCATCGAGGTTTTCACCCGCTACCTGGCTGCCGAGCTTGGGTCGCGCGGCATCACCGCGAACACGCTGGCGCCTGGGGCAATCGAGACGGATTTCAGCGGCGGCATCGTGCGCGACAACCCGGACGTCAACCGCATGGTTTCGGAGAACACGGCACTTGGTCGTCCAGGCCGCGTGTCCGACATCGGTCCGATCGTCGCGGCACTCGTTTCGGCGGATAATCGCTGGATCAACGGCCAGCGGATCGAAGCCTCGGGCGGCATGCGTCTTTGAAAGCTGATACCTAAGGAAAGCTGGCACCCAGGGCGCGAGAAACGGCTGCAGGCCGAGCGCTTCGGCCGACTCTCGCGGCGGTTCTTCACGGCTCCTCCGTGCAGGATGCCTGCCCTGGTCACAATGGCTGGCTGATTGGAGCTGGTGAGGGACTCATAACCAGCGCCGACGTTCGCGGGCGGCATGGCTTCTGCCTCAGGCCATCCCACTGGTTCGGGGCATCGATGTCAGCCGCTGCCGCCGGCTGCCGATTGCCGGTCGTTTTCCTGGTCAAGTCCGTGCACCCATCTGGTCGCGCACCCGGTCGGAAGGCATGCAGGGAGGAAGCCCGCCGAGCGGCCCGGCTGACGCCGAGCCCGGCGTGCGTCCAAGCGCAGCCGGCTGTTGCTGCGGTCTCGACCGGCCGCATCGTGGCCGTGCATGGACGCACGAACAGGCTGATGCGTCCGCCGTGCCAGTCGCCGTAGAGGAACATGCAGCCCGCTCCCTGCGCGGTGGCGACGATGCGTCCATCCATGAAGCTGTAGCCGGATCTGGACAGGTCGGGCGGTGCCACAGCCCGGCTCAGGCGTTGGGGTGGAGAACACCTCGCAGGCGGACGTTGCCTCCCGGCCACGGCGAGGCGTCGGCCCGGACGGAGCGGGTCGGGGGATCCAGGCTTCTCGGTGACGCGCAGGGACCTGCCGATGAGGGCGCGAGGCCTGGATGCCTCCTCCTTCCCTTGGAACGCCCACCTCTACTCGGCTACCGGCTCTGGCGCACTCTGTCTCACCTTCACCGCTGGCACCAGCGTGGCAAGCAGCAGGGTCAGCACGGTCATCGCGAAGACCGCCCAGAAGGTGAGATGCAGCGACTGCCCTAACGAGGCGCGCAAGGCGCTGCCGCCCGTGGCCTGGCCTGGATGGTCGAGCAGCTGTCGGATGGCTTCGAATTCGGCTGCACCGCTACCGCCGTGGCGCGCGAGGCTGAGGTTCAGCACGCCACCCAGCACGGTGGCGCCGAGCGTGCTTCCAAGGTTGCGCGAGAAGATGTTGGATGCGGTAGCCGAGCCGCGTTCCGCCCAGCCGACGCTGTCCTGGATCAGCACGATCGCTGCGGTGCTGAGGAACCCCATTCCAAGTCCCATCACCAACGAGCCGCCACCCGCCACCGCCGGCGCCGCACCGGGCGTCAGGACAAGAAAAGCCAGCGCCCCGACCGGAAGCAGCGCCGCACCGAAAAGCAGGGTGGCACGCAGGCCGAAGCGGCGAAAATTGCGCGCCGCCACCGTGGCTCCGATGGGCCAGCCGAGCACCATGGCGGTCAGCGCGAATCCCGCGACCAGCGGCGATCGGCCCATCACCCCCTGGACGAACATGGGCAGGAAGGTGGTCAGGCCGATGATCGCCATGCCGCTGAGCAGGGTCGTGATGTTGGTCGCGGCGATGGCGCGCCGTCCCCACAGCGAGAAGGCGAGCATGGGGTCGCGCGCACGCCGCTCCGCCCAAACGAACAACGCCGCGCCGAGCAGGAAGATGCCGGCACTCCAGAACGCCGTCTGGCTGCCGCCGATGGTGCCGGCCTCCGTGATGGCCAGCATCAGGGCCGCGATCGTCACGGCGAACGAGGCTGCCCCCGCCACGTCCAGGTTGCGGATCCTGCTTGCCACGTTCTCGCGCAGAAAGACGGTGAAGCCCGCTGCCGCTGCCAGGCCGATCGGGAGATTGATCCAGAATATCCAGCTCCAGCTCAGATGCTGGATGATCAGCCCGCCCGTCAGTGGGCCGACCACCGACGAGATGCCCCATACGCTGGCCAGCCAGCCCTGGATCCGCCCCCGCTCCTCG
>CAXTCK010000230.1:0-4991 GCA_964242425.1 uncultured Acetobacteraceae bacterium
CCGAACCCCGGCAGCGACGGCACGACCACGTGAAAGGCGTCCCGTCGATCGCCGCCATGCGCCGCCGGGTCGGTCAGGGGGCCGACGATCTTGTGGAACTCGAGCACCGAGCCCGGCCAGCCATGCGTGAGGATCAACGGCAGCGCATCCGGTTCGGGCGAACAAACGTGCAGGAAGTGGATGCCCAACCCGTCAATGGTGGTGCGGTGCTGGCCGAACCCGTTCAGCATCGCCTCGCAGCGCCGCCAGTCGTACTGGTCACGCCAGTAATTCATCAGCGCCCGGATCTTCCTGAGGGGCGGCCCTTGGCTTGTGTCGGCCACCGTCTCCGTTTCGGGCCAGCGCGTGCGCTGCAGCCGGTCCTTGAGGTCGATGAGCTGCGCCTCGGAGATCGAGAGGTGGAAAGGCTCGATCGCGTCCTGCATCCGGCGGGCCTCCTGGAGCCGGCGCCTGCGAGATGCAGGCTTCGGTCGGCGCCCTGGTGCCCGGCACCTAGTGCGTTCCGAAACACGCGAGTAGAAGCGGAATCCTGCACAGGGTGTTGCAATCCGGGAACGCTCATGGAACTGGCCGACATCCGGGCCTTTGCCCGCATCGCCGATCTGGGCGGCGTGTCGGCCGCCGCACGTTCGCTCGCCTTGCCCAAGTCCACGATCAGCCGTGCCCTGGCCCGCCTGGAAGTCGCCGTGGGCGCAACGCTGGTCGACCGCTCGACCCGGCACCTCCGCCTCAGTGACGCAGGCGTGCTGTTCCGGCCCTACGCGATGCGCATCCTGGCCGACGTGGACGAGGCGGGAACTGCGCTCGACACCTTCGCCGGAGCTCCGCGCGGCACCCTGCGCGTCAGCGCACCCTTCACCTTCGTGGTCGCGATCCTATCCCCGATGCTGCCGTCGTTCCTCGCCCGCCATCCCGAGGTGCGGATCGTGCTCGACGTGGAGAACCGCGTCATCGACATGCCGCTGGAAGCCGCCGACCTGGTCATCCGCGCGGCCGATGTGTTGCCCGACAGCGACCTTATCGGACGCCACATCATGACCACCGAGGCGTGGACCTGCGCCAGCCCCGGCTACCTCGGGCGGTGCGGCCTGCCGTCAAGCATCGCCGAGCTGAACCGGCACGCTTTGATCGGCTACGCCGATCGCGCTACGACCTGGTCGTATCGGACAGCGGACGGCGAGCTTCGGCAAATCGAGTTCACGCCAGGCCACGTCGTATCCGACTCGGCTGCGCTCGAGCACTTGCTGGTGGGCGGCGCCGGGATCGGGAGATTGCCGGACTTCCTCGCCCGGGACGCGGTGGCCCGAGGGGACCTCGTGCGCCTGTTTCCCGACGCGGAGGGCGACAAGTTCGGCATCCACGCCCTGTACCCGAGTCACCGCAGCCTGTCAGCCAAGGTCCGCGTCTTCATCGACGCCCTCACCGAGTTCGTCATCGTCAAGCAGCAGGGTGGACGCTGATATCGACGGAAAAGGATCGCGCCCCGGCGACGCTCTCATGTTTCGAGAGATCGACCCGAGCAGACAAGGTTGGATGGTGCGCCGCTCTGCCGATGTCTGCTTCTCACCAGGGTCTCCTCCAAAGCTGCCGTTCCGCTACCGCCACGTGCGTCGGGGGATGCGTGCAGGTGGAGGGACACGGTCCTTTGCTTCCCCTTCGTCTAGTGGGCGCGGCGGGCATGTTACATGCAAGGCATGATGAATGCCGACGTCGCACCAGAAGGCCAACGTGCCCGTCCGGCGGGAACCGTGGCCGAGGTATTGCTGGCCTTCCTGAAGCTCGGCCTGATCGCCTTCGGCGGCCCGGTTGCCCATCTCGGCTACTTCCGCGCCGAGATAGTCGAGCGGCGCCGCTGGCTGAGCGAGCAGGCCTATGCCGAGCTGGTGGGGGTGTGCCAGTTTCTGCCCGGACCGGCATCAAGTCAGGCCGGCTTCGCGCTGGGGTTGCTCCGCGCCGGGCCGTGGGGCGGCCTCGCGGCCTGGGCCGGCTTCACCTTGCCCTCCGCTACCCTGCTGGTGGCGTTCGCGGCCTGGGCCAGCAGGTTGTCCGCCTCGCCGGTCGGGGCAGGGCTGCTGCACGGGCTGAAGCTGGTGGCCGTTGCCGTCGTGGCACAGGCCGTGTGGGGCATGGCGCGCTCGCTCTGCCCGGACCGGCCGCGCGCAGGCATCGCGCTCCTGGCAACGGCGGTCGCAACCTTCGCACCGGTCTCGGTCGGGCAGCTTGGCGCCATCTTCCTCGGCGCGTTCGCCGGCCTTGTGCTCTGCCACGAGGGCGCGGCACCACGCGCTCCGGAGACGTTGGCGCTGCGGGTGCCGCAGCAAGTCGGCATTGCCTGCCTGGCGGCCTTCGCGACGCTGCTGGCCCTGTCGCTGCTGCTGCACGGCCACGGCTTGGCAGTGTTCGGCGCCTTCTACGGTTCGGGTGTGCTGGTGTTTGGAGGCGGCCACGTCGTGCTGCCGCTGCTGCACGATGCCGTCGTCGGGCCCGGCTGGGTGTCGGATGACGTGTTCCTGGCCGGCTACGGCGCGGCGCAGGCCGTGCCGGGCCCGCTGTTCACCTTCGCCGCTTTTCTCGGCGCGGTGCTGCGTCCCGGTGCTGGCGGTGCCGTGGGAGCGATTATTCCCCTGTTTGCGATCTTCCTGCCTGGCCTGCTTCTGCTGGTCGGCGTGCTGCCCTTTTGGGAACGCTGGCGCCTATACCCGGGCACACAGGCCGCGGTGCGCGGCACCAACGCGGCCGTGGTCGGACTGCTCGGCGCGGCGTTCTATGATCCGGTATGGACCAGCGCCGTCCATCGCCCATCCGACTTCGTCCTGGCTCTCGCCGGGTTCATGCTGCTGACAATCTGGCGCGTGCCCCCGCTTGCCGTCGTGAGCGCAGGTGCAATCGCGGGCATGGCGGGCGCCTTGCTCGGCTGAGGGGCAATCATACCAGTGTGATCCACCTACCTCAGCAAACCCGCACGTTTTTGAAGGTCAGCTTCAGGTCAACCCCGGTGGAGCACGCGGTCGGCTGGGCAGTGTCCGCTTTCCCACTCGGTGCATGCCGAAGCGGTCGGTCCTCTATCGGCCACTTGCTGCCGGTTTGGCGTGACGATGGGTTATGTTTTTCGGTGGATCTTCCGCCGGCTGTGTATCGCCTTGAGCGTCGGCGCCATCACGAACCGTCGTGTCACGATCAACACGGCACCGACCGCAAGCCCCACCAGTCCTGAACCCGTTGCCATCACCATCCACTCTGCCGCATCTGGGACAGCCGGCACTGCGGCTGCCACCGCCGCATCGTGGATCGCCTGCCCGATTTGTGGCAACCCGTAGCGACCAAGCCCGTGCACGATGATACCGCCGCCGACCCACACCATCGCTGCCGTGCCCACCACCGACAAGGTGCTGAGGACCCGGGGCATTCCGATCACCAGCCCGCGTCCAACCGCCTGCGTGACCGGCTTTATTGCCCGGTCAGCCGCCAGAGGTACCCCGATCCGACGGCGGAATACGGCTGAGATCGGCCGGTCACCGCCTGCCATAGCAAGCCCGGCGTCATCGGCCTTCACGATCAATGCCACTATCCCATAGACACCCGCCGTGATGCCGACGCCGACAATCGCCAGCACGACCGCCTGCTCCCACAGGGGCAGGGCGGGTAGGGTGCCGAGAGTGATCGTCATGATCTCGGCCGACAGGATAAAGTCGGTGCCGATCGCGCTTCGGACCTTGGCATCTTCCAGCACCTGCGGATCTTGTGGCGGCGGCAGCGTCGCGGCCTCGTGTCTATCACCCTTGTCCGAGGCCGCAGCGTGCCAGATCTTCTCGGCACCCTCGTAGCACAGGTAGATGGCGCCCAGCATCAGGAGCGGCGTGATCGCCCAGGGTGCGAGCAGGCTGAGCGTCAACGCCCCTGGCAGCAGGAACAGCAGCTTGTTCCGCAGTGAGCCCAGCGCGATCCGCGCCACGATTGGCACTTCACGCGCGGCGCTGAAGCCGGCGACGTAGAGCGGCGTCACGGCGGTGTCATCGATCACCACGCCAGCCGCCTTGACTCCTGCCCTGGCCGCCTGTGCGCCCACATCATCCAGCGTTGCTGCCGCCACCTTCGCCAGGCCGGCGATGTCGTCCAACAGCGCGATCAATCCGGTGCTCACTGACGATCTCGCCAGGACGCCGCGGATATGATGCAGGTCGGATCAGCACGAAACAGGTGAGCGCTGATCATGCCGACTTCTTTGCAGACGACATGGGGGGAGCGCCTGATGCCGGCGGCAAACCCATCCAGTGCGGTCGCCGCTGCTCGATCCAGTACAGCCAGCGACCCGTAAGGCGGTGCAGAGGCGCAATGTCCTCGGCGAGCAGGATTAAACCAAGGGGGAGCATCCACAGGCCGAAGAACGGGAGGATGAACAAGAAGCTGCCGATGATCAGGAGAACGGCAGCGGGAATGCGCACCCATCGCGAGGATGGTTGCCGTAGCCAGAACACTGCTTCCTGCACGCGCCGAGGTAGGCGCCGGATCAGCAGCGTGAGCCGTCGGTCGCGGTCCGAGCCCTGATCTCCGTGCGCGAAGTGATCGTGAACCATTGGGCAGCTCCATGCGTTGCGTGTCGCATCTGGAACCGGGTCGGCGCATCGCTGGCGGTCTAGCTTACAGGCCCTACGAGCGACCGAACCCGCACTCAATCCAGCGGGATCACGGCGATCCGACATCGCGAGGTTGGACGGCTGGTGCCGTTGTCCTCGCCAGAGGGGCCCGGATCAGGTTCCACATGATATTGCTACGACTAACCGCTGCATCAAGAGGATGCGGCTCCTCAGGGCTGGCTGGTGCGCTGGCTTCACCGCGCGGTGCTCGCGCTCGCCTCCCGCGAGAGATGAGCGACCGCCTCGTGCTGACCGCCACTGGACCCGTGTCTTAAACATTGTCTGTTGTCTGCATGTAGGACAGGTCGCCAGCAGGCTAAACCAAGTCATCGTCGTGACGAACACGCCTGCCTTAAG
>CAXTCK010000231.1:0-4959 GCA_964242425.1 uncultured Acetobacteraceae bacterium
CTGCCGCTGCAGTCGGTGCCGACGGTCGCCGCGTTCTGGCAGGGCCAGATCCTCGACCTGTTCCAGGGCGCCCTGCCCGAAAGCGAGATCAAGCGCTTCGTCGAGGCGCTGCTCAAGGCCGCCGGCGGCGCCATGCCCGCCACCGACCTGCTCGCCGACGCCAAGGCGGCGCTGGACGAGGACCGGGTCGAGGAGGCTGCCTCCCTGTTCTCCGCCCTTCTGGAACAGGAGCCGGACTCACCCGACGCCTGGGGCGGCCTGGTGCGTGCCCTGCTGGCGCTGGGCGACGAGCAGCAGGCGGAGGCAGCACTCGCCGAGGTTCCGGCCAGGCTCGCCGACCACCCGGAGATCGCCGGCGCCCGTGCCGCCCTCAGCCTTGCCGCCGAAGGACGACGCGCCGCCGATGCATTGGGCAGCCTGCAGGTCCGGCTTGAGGCTGACCCCCAGGACCACGACGCCCGCTACGAGCTCGCCACCGCCTTGAACGGCCTTGGCCGGCGATTCGAGGCGGCCGAGGCGCTGCTAGAAATCCTCAAGCGCGACCGCGACTGGAACAACGGGGCGGCCCGCCTGCAGCTGATACGCTTCTTCGAGGCCTGGGGGGCGTCCGAGCCCGAAACCCTGGCTGCCCGGCGCCGGATGTCGGCGTTGTTGTTCAGCTGAGCCGCAGGCCGCCGGCCCGCGCGAGCTTCCGTCCAGGAGAAGGCGCATGAGCCCACGGATCGCCCGACGCGTCCCCCGCCTGCGCGACCTGCGCGTGGGCGCGCTGCCGGGCCGGCTGCCGGTGTTCCCGCTCGCCGGT
Source organism: uncultured Acetobacteraceae bacterium (assembly GCA_964242425.1). Lineage (GTDB taxonomy): Bacteria > Pseudomonadota > Alphaproteobacteria > Acetobacterales > Acetobacteraceae > Lichenicola. Next base: position 803 of record CAXTCK010000231.1, read on the forward strand.
GCGTTGCTTCTGCCGCGCGGCCGGCTGCCGCTCAACATCTTCGAGCCGCGCTACCTTTCCCTGGTCGAGGACGTGCTCGCCGCCGACCGCCTGTTCGGCATGATCCAGCCAAGCGACGGGCCAGACGACGCCGACCCGGACGCTCCGGACGACGACGCGCCGCCCGCCCTGTTCCGCGTCGGCTGCGTCGGCCGCCTGAGCAGCTTTTCCGAGCGCGATGACGGCACCTGCAGCATCTCGCTCACCGGCATCGCCCGCTTCCGCGTGCTGGCGGAGCTCGACGGCCCGCAGCCCTACCGCCTGTTGTCCGTGTCCTATGACGGCTTCAACCGCGACACCGACGAGCCGGGCGAGGTCCCGTTCGACCGCGACGCCCTGCTCGACACCCTGCGCCGCTACTTCGCCCATCGCGGCTTCGAGGCGCGCTGGGAGGCGATCGAGCAGATGGACGACGACACCCTGCTCACCACGCTCAGCATGATCTGCCCGTTTCCGCCGGCGGAAAAGCAGGCGCTGCTGGAAGCCCCCACCCTGTCCGAGCGGGCACGCACGCTGCGGGCCCTGCTGGAGATGGCCGGGCACGAAACCGACGAGGACGGCCGGCCGCACTCCGCGTGACGCCGCCATCTTCCAACGCCGCCATCCCGGTGCGACAAGACCACATGAACGACACGCAAGACCCGGCCGGCCCACTCCCCGGCCCGCCGCGCCCCCAGGCAGTGGATCCCCGCCTGCTGGAGATCCTGGTGTGCCCGGTGACCAAGGGCCCGCTCGCCTACGACCGTGACAGGAACGAGCTCGTCAGCCACCAGGCCGGCCTTGCCTATCCGGTCCGCGACGGCATCCCGATCATGCTCCCCGACGAGGCACGCTCCCTGTCCGACTGTTGACGCGGTCGGGCGGCACTCAGCCCGCCGGCACGCGCTGGCCGCGCGACCGGCGCGTGGCACCGGCGGGCCGGGAGACCACCGCGTCCACACGGCCACGCGCTGCCGCCGCGACCGGCACGCGCAACGGCGCCGGGATACGGTCCCGCGCCATCGCGTCCACCGCTTCGAGCACCGCCGGCATGTCGACCCGGAAGTTGCACAGCGACGGGACATGGCCTGCGCCGTGCCTGACCCGGAGCGGGCTGTCCGGCAGATCGTGAACGGCGTTCACGTCCACGAACACCATCGGGCTCGGCTGCTCCATCGTTTCCGGCTTGGAATAGATGTGCAGGTCGTGGAGGTTGCCGAGGTTCCAGCGGTTGGTCAGCACCACGCCCGGGCAGTTGCAGACCCAGCGATACTTGGCGAGCCCGGCGCCCCAGAACGACACGAAGAACCGCGCCGCCCGTCCCCAGGCGACACTTTCCGCCACCGGCTCGCCGACCGTGCTCAGCACCTCGATCCCGGTGCCGAGCGCTGCCTGCCGGATCACTCCCACCAGCTCCTGCTCCGCCTCCACCGGCGAGGACTGCGCGCCCAGCTCGCCGTGGCTCCAGATCATCGCGCCGCCGCCATCAACCGGATCCCCGTCATGGCGGTTGTGCCCGTCCACCACCAGCACCGCTCGCCCGATCGTGCCGGCGAGATGCGCCACCAGCGCCCGATAGAATCCCGGAAGGTCGTGCAGGGTGCGGTTCTCGGTGCGAAGCCCGAGCAGGATCACCGGCGCCTCCGCGTGCCGTTCCGGCGCGCTGATCCGGTCGCGCAGCGCCTTGCTCACCTGCATCCCGCTGGAGCGGAACAGGCACGCCCTCGTCTCGTAGAAGCCGTCGACCAGGGCGATGAACGGCTCGGGGCGACGCACCACCCGGTCCTGCAGCTCGGGAAAGATCCGGTCGAGCGGCCCGTACATCTCCGGCTGCGACCCGCTTTCGCACACCAGGAACGACGGCAGCCGGTCCGCAGGTCCCGTTTCCACTACCGCGGCGATGCCGGACAGGTCGTTCCAGAGCAGGTGTCCCAGGTGCATCGCGTTGCGGCCGCGCCAGAAATGCAGCGGCACCGTGGCAGGCGCGTCGAGATAGCCGAACAGCGAGCGCCCGTGCCGGGCGAGGTGACGGCGGAACGCGATCTCCAGGTCTGGCCAGCGCCCCGCGAACGCGTCCGGATCGGCGGCCAGCACCAGCCTCGCTTCCGGCACGTATACCGCCATGGTGCGGAAATAGATCTCGCCCGCGAGCAGGTAGGCCGTGACCCCCCAGCGCGGGTCGTGCAGCCGGTAGGCGGTGAGGTCGGCATCCAGCGCCAGGCTGCGGTCGCAGCGCAGCGGCTGGCCATCCACCGGCGAGGGCAGCATCATGAAGCCCTGCCCGACCAGACGCGCCTGCTCGCGCTGCAGCAGGCCCGGGTCGAACAGCCCGTGCATCCCCTGCATGCGCAGCGGCACCTGTCGCCGCCCGAAGGACAGCGTCGGCGTGTGCGCCTGCCCGCCGCCCGGCTGGTCGAAGCGCCGGAACGCCAGCGCGGAGTCGAACGCGCCCAGGTAAAGCTCGAGCAGCGCCGTGCGGCAATGCGCCGGCAGGTCCAGGAAGTCCCGCTCCGCGTCCGTGATCGGCCGGGGCCGGTCCGACAGCACCAGCGCCGACCACAATCCGTCCAGCAGCGGGCACAGCCGGTCCATCATGTCCGACAGCATCGGCGCCGGCACCTCGCGCGCGGCACCGCCGCAACGGCGCAGCTCGGAGTCGAGGAACCACAGGCCCTCGTCGCCGCGGTCGCTGAGAAAGGAAACGATCAACACCGGCGCCAGCCCGTCATAGGCGTTGACGGCACGCCATCCAGGCAGGAATTCTGCCGGCCTGTCGTCGTTCAGGATCGTCCGCCTGCCCTCAGGGAACAGGATGTCCGACCCCTCCAGCGCCATGATCGCCATGAATGCTCCTGCTGCCGGTTGCCGGGCGATCGACATGCATGGGCTGTGCCGCAGGAACGGCAGGACGACCGGCGCGCCGCCGGCAGATCAAAGCCCGTCACATACCGCAGCACACCGTGGCGCAGGCTCTGGACCGCGTCAAACAGCCGTCGCCCGCGGGGTCGGAGCCTGGACCCGCAGCGCGGATGGCGTTTCCCCGCCGCATCGGTGCGGGCGGCGGGGCCGCGTTCGGCCGGTTCAGGCGGCGGGTCGGCCGCGCCGGCGAAGGGCGACACCGAGCGCCAGCAGGCCGGCGCCGAACAGGCTCAGCGACATCGGCTCCGGCACCGACACCTCCAGCACCGACGGCGCCCCGTTCTCGCGTGCGTAGTACAGCACGCCGTTGATGCCGTGGCTGACCACCACGGTGTCGGTGACCTGCGCGGTCGGCGCGTCGAACGCGGTGTTGTAGGCCGTCTGGTTGTCGAACAGGCTGAACCCGTCGTCATGGGTGACGGTCAGCACCGTGCCTGCCGCCAGCGACCCCAGGTTGATCTGGTACAACGAGCCGTAGCCGTAGCCGGCGGTGCTTCCGCTGGACGCCAGGAACCCCGTCTCGGTGCTGAAGTTCGCGACGCTTGCCCCGTTGTAGAGCACCGGTCCGGTGTTCGCCGCCTGGTAGTTCGAGATGTTGGCGGTGCTGAAGCCGAAGTCGCTGTTCAGGTCCGCCGCCGTGCCGTCCCCGAACGACAGCGGTCCGGTATAGGTGAAGTTGGCGGTGGTCGCCGTGTTGGCGCTGTTGGTGAAGCTCATGGCGCCGCGCACCGCGTCGAACGGGACGCCGTTGGTCAGGGCGGTTTCCACGCGAACCGCATAGGCCCCGGCATGCGCCGTTCCTGCCAGCATCACGGACGCTGCCAGAAGGGCGGCGGCTCCGGTCGTCGTCTTTCCGATCATGCGTTCGTTCCCGTTGCTCCGATACGGTATTGCAAGGACCGTGCCTGCCGAAATATCATGAAGAGTCAATGGGTTAGTGATGCGTCGCCTTCCGGAGTGTAAAATTTGCCGACGGCCGGGCCGGGCCTGACCGGCCTCGCGATCCGTCCCCCGACGCGGCACCGCCGTCTGCCCGGGCGGCGGCAAGCGATAAGGGGCGACGCCGCGAGATCAGGCCGGTACGACCCGGCCGGGCTTCCTGCCAAGGTGCCGGCGAAGAAGCCGACCCGCCCGGACGGTGCGGTCGTCGGCGCGGAACCTAGGATCAGGTACGCCTTCGCCGGCTGCCCGCGCGGGAACGGCGTTTTCTCCAAGGCGGC
>CAXTCK010000232.1:0-4927 GCA_964242425.1 uncultured Acetobacteraceae bacterium
CTAGGCCGGAAGCGGGAGCGATGTTGAACAGCATGGCGCCTCGCCTTGAAGCCGTCCGATCTAGCACCGACGGAAGACCATGAACCGCGGCAGTTTATGACAGGAGGCTGGGCTGGCGAGACGGATCTGACGCAAGCCGTTCCGGGAGAAATGATCCCGACCGGATATCTTGCCCGCTTCTGTATCGCGGCCGACAAACATTGCGATTCAGGTATCACGATCCTACGCTCCGCTCCATGCCGCCGCGATTGCCACGCTCCACGCTCGCGATCACCCGGGCCGTGCGGCAGCTCCGGGTGGGCCGGCTGGACGAGGCGGTGGAGTCGCTGCGCGAGGCCGCTCTGCTGCATCCGGACAACGCCGAGATCCAGCACGACCTCGGTTTGTCCTGCCTGCAAAGCGGGAGGCTCGCGGAGGCGGTCGAGGCGTTTCGCCAGGCCGTTGCCCTGCGGCCCGCCTACACGGATGCGCATTTCCGGCTGGGCCTAGCCCTGGAGCGTGGGGGCGACGGGCGCGGCGCGATAATGGCCTATGACCGCGCCACCGAGCTGCTGCCGTCGCTGGCGGAGGCTTGGTTCCGCGCCGGAGCGCTCGCCTTCACGCTGGGCCACTGCGGGGAGGCGATCGGCTGCTTCCGCCGCGCCGCCGCGACGGGACGCAAGAACAGCTTTGGACGGCTGGGCGAGGCACGAGCGTTGCTGGCGGAAGGGCGCGACAGGCAGGCTGAGCGCGTGCTGCGGCACCTTCTGGCGCGCGACCCAGGCGCGGCGGCGTACGACCTGCTCGGCAACCTGTTAGCCGACGACGGGCGCTTCGACGAGGCACGAGTTTGCTTCGCACGCGCCGTGGCCGCCGAGCCGCTGATGGCGGGCAGCTTCTACGACCTGGTTCGGTGCCGGCGCGTAACGGCTGCCGACGCCGATCTGCTGCCTGGCATGCAGGCAGCGCTCGCCCTGCCCGGGCTGCAGGCGGAACAGCGGATCCGGGTACACCTTGCCCTGGGCAAGGCGCAGGATGATCTCGGCGACCCCGGAGCAGCGATGGGTCATTTCGATGCGGCCGACGCCGTCCGCCGCACCCTGATGCCGTTCGACGCGGCGCTGTTCGACCGGCAGGTCGACCGCCTGATTTCCTTGTTTCCGGTTGAACGGTTCGCGCTTGCCGGCCTGCCCGGCCACAGCGACGCGGTTCCAGTGTTCATCATGGGCATGCCGCGCTCCGGCACGACGCTGACCGAGCAGGTGGTCTCGAGCCATCCGCAGGTCGGCGCCGGCGGCGAGCTCAACTTCTGGAACGAGCGCGGCATCGCTTGGCTGTCGGCGGCCCCGGGTTCGCCGGGCGGGGCCCGGCTTGATGCCGACGCCGTGGCGCGGCTCGCTTCCGACTACCTGGCGCTGCTGCGCGGCACGGCTCCCGGCGCCGCGCGGGTCACCGACAAGATGCCGTTCAACTTCCTTTGGGCCGGACTGATCCACCTGGTCTTCCCGCGGGCGATCCTGCTGCACTGCCGGCGCGCCGCGATCGACACCGCGGTGTCGGTGCACCAGACGCTGTTCAGCCCGCGGCTGGCCTTTCCCACTGGTGGAACGGAGCTGGTGTGCTACGTGCGGGCCTATGAGCGGCTTACCGCGCACTGGCGCCGGGTGCTGCCGGCGGACCGCTTCGTGGAATTCGACTACGAGGATCTGACGGGCGCCCCGGAGGCGACCATCCGCCGCATCATCGGCGCCTGCGGCCTGTCTTGGGAGGAAGCGTGCATGCGCCCCGACCTCAACCCGCACGCCGTGAGGACGCCGAGCCGGTGGCAGGCGCGGCAGCCGATCTACCGTGACGCGGTCGCCAAGTGGCGGCGCTACGAGCCCTGGCTCGGTCCGCTGCGCGCCTTACTGAACGAGGACGGGGGAGCAAACGCCGCCACGATGGATCGCTGACCGCCCACTGGCCGGACACCCCCGTCATCACAGGTTCATAGGGTTGTCACACTATGGCGCCGTACCGCGCGAGTAAGCGTAGCGGCGCCAGTGGCACTGCCGCCGCGCGAACACGAACGGGCTTCTGCCGACGGCGCCATGCGACCGAAGGTTCCTTACCTGACGGCAACCTGACAAACGACGCAAGGGAAAAAGATGTCCCGCACCAAACGCCTTCGACCGCTTTCGGGCCTGCTCGCGACGTGGCTGGTAGCTCCGGCCCTTGCGGCGCCGTCCCAGGAGTTTCCCACCTATACAGTCGGCCCGCAGCCGGACGGCTCGGTCGTCGTCAGCAACGGCACAGTGATCACGCCGGCCGGCATCCAGGTCAACCTCGGCAGCCCGGTCCGGGCCAAGGCGATCGCGGTCAACCCGAACCCGTCGAGCCACACCGCCGCGGTGCTGACCGAAGGCTCCTCCACCGCCGCGGTGCAGGTATTCGACACCCACACCGGCCAGGTTCTGCAGCGCTACTTGCCCTTCAAGGACAGCTCAGGCAGCTATGCCGGCATTGCCTACTCGCCAAACGGCAAGCGACTGATCCTCAGCCAGGACAACAGCTTTGTCACCGTGGCGACCGTCGGCAGGACCGGCCTGCTGACCGACGCCGCGCATGTTTCGGTGCCCCCCGACCCTTCCTTCATCACCTGCTTCCCGAACAGCCCGATCGGCGACTACGGCGAGCCGTGCGGCCAACTCTACACCACGTCCACCTCGTATCCCGGCGGCCTTGCCTTTTCGCGCAACGGCAAGACCGCTTATGCCCTGCTCGACCAGAACAACACTCTGGCGACCATCAACCTTTCCCTGCCCACGCCGTCGCTCGTCAGCCAGATCCGGGTCGGCAACGCGCCCAACAGCATCGTGCTCGACGGCAACACGGCCTATGTCAGCAACGAGGGTGGCCGTGCCGCGACGGCGAACGACTTTCAGGTCCTATCCGGCGGCACGCCGATCGTGGCCGACTCGACGGACGGCTTCTCGACCACCGGTACCGTGTCGGTGGTGGATCTCGCCGCCAACAAGGTCGTCGCCACGATCCTGACCGGGCTGCATCCGACCGGCATGGCCCTTTACGGTCCCTACCTGCTGGTGTCCAACACCTATGACGACACGATCTCGGTGATCGACCGGCGCCTCAACCGCGTGGTGCGTACGATCTCGCTCAAATTTCCGGTTCCGGTGCCGGGCAAGGGGCTGCCGTTCGCGTTCGGACCCACGGCGATCGCCGTGGACGCGCTACGCGGCATCGCCTACGTGGCGCTCTACAACGCTAACGCGGTCGAGGTGGTCAACCTCAGCGGCGGGGCACCAACGCCATTCCTGGGCCTGATCCCGGTCGGCTACGCGCCGGGATCGCTATTGATCGACCCCGCCACAAACCAGCTCATGGTTGCCAATGACAAGGGCACCGGCACGCAGGGCTCGCTCGGCACCGCCCACGGCGTGACCGGCTACAACAGCCACCAGGACACCGGCACGGTCAGCCTGATCTCGCTGGACAGCCTGCCGCGCCAGATCTTCGACGACACTGTGCGCGTAGCCGAGAACAACCATTGGGACCGGCTGGCCAACTACCTGTCTGCGGGCTTCGCCAACCCGAACGCGAAGCCGGTGGCGATCCCGGCCCACATCGGCGAGCCGTCCACCATCAAGCACGTCTTCCTGATCGTGCGCGAGAACCGCACCTACGACCAAATGCTGGGCGACGTCGCGGCCGGCAACGGCGACCCGTCGCTGGCGATCTTCGGCGGCCAGGATACGCCCAACGTGCACAACCTAGTGAAGCGCTTCCCGCTGCTCGATAACTTTTACGATCCGAGCCGCCAGTCTGCCGACGGCCACCAGTTCATCACCGAGGCGGTGGCGCCGTATGCCGACGACATCCAGTCGCCGGACTGGGTGCGCTCCTATCCCGGCGGCAACGCCGGCGACAGCCTGGCCTACCTGCCGCGCGGCTTCATCTGGTCGCAGGCGGTCAAGGCCGGGCTGCGCACCAAGCTGTACGGCGAGTACGTCGAGAACGAGAACTTTCCGACGCCGCTCGGACACCCAAACTGGTCGCAGCTCTATGCCGACAGCCAGGCCTTCGAGGCCGGCAGCGAGGCCACGCTCAAGTACCAGAACGCAATCACCACCGAGTCATCGGTGCCCTCGGTGGAATCACTGCTGATCAAGAACTTCCCCGACTTCGACCTCAACATTCCTGACCAGTTCCGGGTAGACATTTGGCTGCAGGACTTCAACGCCGACCTAGCGCACGGCACGGTGCCCAGCCTGAGCATCCTGTGGGTCATGGCCGACCATACCGGCGGCCCGCCCACGGTCCACGCCGAACAGGCCGACAACGACCTCGCGGTCGGGCGCATCATCGACACCATCAGCCACAGTTCGGTGTGGAATGACTCCGTAATCTTCATGGAGGAGGACGACGCGCAGGATGGTGTCGACCACGTCGATGGGCACCGCAGTCCCGGCTACGTCGTCAGCCCCTGGGCGGTGCAGTACGGGCCGACTGACCACACGACCTACACCCAGGTGAACATGACCCGGACGATCGAGCAGATCCTTGGATTGCCGCCGATGAACCAGTTCGACCTGATGGCGACGCCGATGTTCACCGACTTTACCAACACCCCGAATTACACGCCGTGGACACACCTGGCGAACTTGGTACCGCTGGACATGGGCGTGACGACGCAGCAGGCGCTGAACGACCGGTCCAAAGCTAGCGTGCTGAGAGCCGCGTGGGCGAAGATGAAGTTCAGAATGTTCGCGGGCAAAGCGAACAAGGCAGACTCCGTCGACCCCTACACGTTGAATCATTACGACTGGTACGCGGCGACAGGTTTTACGCGGCCTTACCCAGGCGAGAAGACCGTGCGTTCGCCCCGGGAGTTTGCGCAGCGCGTCTCGCACCCGAACTATGATATCGACGACTAGCTGTTCGGTCTTTG
>CAXTCK010000233.1:0-4894 GCA_964242425.1 uncultured Acetobacteraceae bacterium
CTCCATAAGGCACGCGGCGGTGCGATAGGCGCCGATCCGCCGCCTGGTCGGTCGGGATCGTCCGGTCGTCCGCATGATCCAGATACCACCGGTAGAAGGCGACGGCCTGCGACCGGATCCGGTCCGACGGGACCGCGGCGATCGCCTAGCCCGCGAAGAAAAGAATTCCAGCCGTTGTCGAGGCGGCACGGGCTTTCATGGTGTCTTTGCCGGGCAAGTACGGTCCAAACGTGTCGTCAATAGAAGCCGCGGTAGAAATGCGGCCGGTAGAAGTAGGGCCTGTAGAAATACGGGCGGTAGAACGGCTGGAAGGCATAGACCGGTACCACGGGCCGGTACATGCCGGGCGGCGGGTAGGCATAGGCGGGAACGAACGGCACCAGCGGCAACGCCGTCACCAGCACCGGCGGCGGCGTCCGGCGCGCCATCCGGCGACGCTGCACGACGCGACGGACCGGGACCGGGCACCTGGCACCCGGCCTGTCCGCCTCCCGGGCGCTCAGCGGGCCCTGCAACGGCCCGGCGGTGATCTGCGACTGCGCCATCACCGCCTGGCGCGGAGCCGTCCCGACATCCGGCGTCGCGTGGGACGCCGACCACTCGATCGTCCTGGCCGGCGAAGCGACGGTTCCTCCTTCCGGCGCGGCGCTCGCCTGCGCGGCGCCGACCGCAACGCCGGCCGTCGCCAGCATGGCCATCCAGCCGACCGAAAGCATGCGCATCCTCATCGGGGAAGCTCCTTTCCGCAGGAACGGTGGCGCCGGCTCGCCGTGCCATCCACCCGAACCGGATCCCACGGCCTTTTGCCTCGCGGCATCGGCGTTCCCGATGAAGCCTGCGTGATCGGTGCAGTCCGCGCCCCCGTCGGCCAGGGCCGCACGGCTTGCCGCGATGTGCCGTTCCGGCGCTAGAATGCGTCATCCGGACAGGTGGCCGAGTGGTTTAAGGCAGCGGTCTTGAAAACCGCCGTGCGTGCAAGCGTACCGTGGGTTCGAATCCCACCCTGTCCGCCAGCGCCGCGCCGGCGGCGTCCGGTCATGACCAGCTTTTAAGAAGAAAACCGGTTGGCACGGAGCGCGCGATGCCCGCTCCATGACGGCGGACAAGCGGGCTGACCTGAGATGCGTGACCTGGGACCGGTGCTGGCCGACAGCTGGCGGCTGTTCAAGCCCTATTTCTTCCACTCCGAGCATCGTCGCTCGGCTCTGGCCCTGTTGGCCGGGATCGCCCTGCTGTCGATCCTGCAGACCGAGATCGGGGTGCTGAGCACCTTCTGGTCCAACCTGCTCTACGACACCTTCCAGCAGAAGGACCTGAACGGCTTCCTCCAGCTGATGTTCACCTGGAAGCGGCTGCCGAGCGGCTGGATCATGCCGGGCTTCATGGCCATCGCCATGATGTTCGTGCTGCTCGGCTGCCTCAACGTGTTCGCGACGCAGCTGCTGCAGATACGCTGGCGCAGCTGGATGACCGGTGATTTCCTCCGCCGCTGGCTCGCCGACCGCGCGTACTACCGCATCAGCATCACTGCCCACGCCGAAGGCATCGCCACCGACAACCCGGACCAGCGCTTGTCCGACGACCTCGCCGCGTTCACCGGCGCCGGCGCCAACGCCCGCCCGGACGATGACACGCTGAGCCTGCTGATCGGGCTGCTGAGCAACGTGGTGTCGCTGTTCAGCTACGTGGTGCTGCTCTGGGTGCTGTCGCGCACGGTGACGCTGTTCGGCGTGCACGTGCCGGGCAGCCTGGTGTGGGTGGCGCTCGCGTTCAGCGCCATCGGCACCGCGCTCACCTTTCTGGTCGGGCGCCGGCTGATCCCGCTGTTCTTCCTGCAGCAGCGGCGCGAGGCCGATTTCCGCTTCGCCCTGGTCCGGGTGCGCGAGAACACCGAGGGCATCGCCCTGCACGACGGCGAGGGCGAGGAGCATCACGCGCTGACGCAGCGCTTCGACGCCATACGCGGCAACTTCCTTTCCATCCTGCGGCGCTTCCTGCTCCTGAACGTCACCACCATCTCCTACAGCCAGGTGTCCAGCGTGCTGCCGCAGCTGTTGATCGCGCCGTTGTTCTTCGCGGGCACCGTGACGCTCGGCACCATGATCCAGATCGGCCAGGCGTTTGGCTCCGTGCAGGGTGCCCTGTCCTGGTTCGGCGACAGCTTCACCGTGCTGGCACGCTGGCGCGCCACCGTTGGCCGTCTCGCCACCTTCGACCGTGCGGTGGAGGCGGCACGCGCGGCGGGCGGGCACAGCGGCTTCGCCCGCTCAGCCTCGCCGGGCGACGGCTTCCGCCTGGCCGGCGCCACCCTGGCCCTGCCGGATGGTGCGCCACTCGCACGCGACGTCGCCCTGGAGCTCCTGCCCGAAGGCGACACGCTCGTCACCGGCCGGTCCGGATCGGGCAAGTCCACCTTGTTCCGCATCCTGGCCGGGATCTGGCCGTTCGGGACCGGGCGGATCGAGCAGCCGGCCGGGACCCGGCTGTTCCTGCCGCAGCGGCCCTATATCCCGCTCGGCACCCTGCGCCACGCCGTGTGCTACCCGCTGCCCACGGTGTCGGTGCCGGCCGGCCTGCCCGAGGCGGCTCTGGAGGACGTGGAACTGGCGCACCTGCTGCCGCTGCTGGACAAGGAGGACGAGAACTGGGGGCTGCGCCTGTCCGGTGGCGAGCAGCAGCGCCTTGCGATCGCGCGCGCGCTGGTGAACAAGCCGGACTGGCTGTTCCTGGACGAGGCCACCGCGAGCCTGGATCCGGAAACCGAGGCGCGCATGTACGTCCAGCTCAAGCGCCGCCTTCCGGGCACCACCATCACCTCCATCGGCCACAACCCGGCCATCGCCCGGTTCCACCGGCAGCACCTTGTGCTGGACCGTGCCAAGGGCACGCTGGTGGTCGCCGCATGAACGACGTTCATGGTTCGGCTGGACAAGGGGTGGCCGCATGACCGCAACACCCGGCGACTGGGCCGGCACCGCGCCGCTGCAGGCACGCCGGCTGCTCCGCGCCGCGGCCTTCGCCACGCTCGCCACCGCGGACGAAGGCCAGCCCTTCGCGTCGCTGGCGACGCCTGCGGTGGCGCCGGACGGCGCGATCCTCCTGCTCCTGTCCGACCTGTCCGAGCACACCCGCCATCTCCGGCGTGACGGGCGCTGCTCGTTGCTGGCCCTCGGCACGCCGGACGGACCTAACCCGCAGACCACCCCGCGGGTGACGGTTACCGGCCGCGCGGTGCTGCATCCCGGGGAGGCGGCAAGGGCGCGCTGGGTGTCGCGCCACCCTTACGCCGCGTTCTATGCCGGCTTCGGCGACTTCAACATCTGGCGGCTCCAGCCGGAAGCCGGCCTCCTGGTCGCAGGCTTCGGCCGCGCCGCCAGGCTTCGGGCACACGACCTCGTTCCGGACCAGGCGGTGGCCGCCGTTCTCGCGCCGGTCCTGGACGACCTCCTCGCGCGCTGGAACCACAGGCACGGCTCCGGCGCCCGACAGCTCGTCTCGCTCGATCCGGACGGGGCGGACTTCGTAGGCGGCGACAGCTGGCAGCGCGTCGAGTTCGACGCGCCGCTGACCGACGCGGCCGGGGCCGAAGCGGCGCTGCCGGCGAGCTAGAGTCGCCGGTTCCGGCTAGCTCTTGTGGCAGGGCACCTTCTGCGGATCGACGTGGAGCTGCACGGTCATCAGCACCGCCGGCTCGTCGCCGATCGTGCCGGACCTGTGGCCCTTGCGGCCTTGTTCGCCGGTGGAACAGTTCTGGTCCTCGCCGAACGAGAACTCGCCCGGTCCCTGCTCGATGCGGGTGCCGTCCATGCTCTCGATGAACCAGCGTCCCGACAGCACCACGATCCACTGCGGCGCCGGGTTCTCGTGCCATTCGCCGATCCAGCCTACCGGCTGCACCGTGAACACGGGGGTCGCCGACACCGTTTCATGCTTGTTGTTCCATTGCGGATCCGCCGGACCCACGCCCTTCAGCTGGAACTCGGTCAGGGCGCACTGCGCCTGATGGCTGACGCCGGCTCCGTCGGTCCAAAGGTGCCAGTACTTCACCGTCGGGCGCGGGCCCGACTTTTCCGTGGGCTCGATGGCGCCGGAGGCATCCTGGTCGTGAAGGGAAGGCATGGCGGGATCCTCTCTGGCGTGCAGAACGTGTGCCCCAACGCGCGGCGCCGCCTGCGGCCGCAGGCGGGCTTGAAGCACGAGTAGGTGATGGCCAGGGCGCTTCCAACGGGCCATAACCGAACGTCCTGACGGAACAGGAACCGTGCTGCCGTGCTGGGGCTTAACCTGGAGCGAACCGCCATCCATGCGGCGCCGGCTCGGTTCCATGAAAGGTACAAAGGATGAACAAGCTGGAAGCTGTCGCGCTGGCAGGCGGATCCGTGCTCGGGGCACAGCTGTCCGGACGGCGCTACAGCCCGACGCCGGATCATCCCCGGACCGCAGCCTGGTATGCCGCCCTGCGCAAGCCGTCCTACACGCCGCCGGGGCCGGTCTTCGGCATCGCCTGGACTGGGCTCGACACGCTGCTCGGTTACTCCGGCTATCGCCTGCTCCTGGCGCCCCCGTCGCAGCGCCGCAATCTGGCGCTGCTGGCCTGGACGGCGAACGTGCTCGGCGTCGGTGGCTTCTCGTGGGTGCTGTTCAAGCGCAAGCAGCTCGACGAGGCGCTGGGCGTCACGCTTGGCATGGTCGGAACCTCGGCCGCGGCCATCGCCACCGCAGCCGTGGTCGATCGCCGGGCGGCCTGGGCCGACGTGCCGCTGTTCGCGTGGCTGTTGTTCGCCAGCCTGCTCCAGGAAGAAGTGTGGCGGCGGAACTGAATTGTCTGGCACGGCTCCTTCGCTTGTCGCCTGACTGCGCCCCACATTCTCCGGAGGTCGCCATGCAGTATGAA
>CAXTCK010000234.1:0-4865 GCA_964242425.1 uncultured Acetobacteraceae bacterium
GCCAGCATGCGCGCGAACCAGTAGAGCGCCGCGTCCGGGTCCGACCCGCGCAGCGACTTGTGCAGCGCCGAAACGAGGTTGTAGTGCTCCTCCCGGTCCCTGTCGTACAGCGCCGCCCGCTTCGCCAGCAGCGCGGACAGCGCGGCCGGGTCCAGCATCGCCCCGCCGGACAGGCTCAGCAGCTGCTCGACCATGTTGAGCAGGTAGCGCCCGTCCCCATCCGCCATCGCCACGAGCACCGTTCTCGCCTCCGGCGTCAGCCGCAGCGCCACCCCGCCGTCCCGCTCCGCCCGAAGCAGCAGCGCTTGCAGCGCCGCCTCGTCCAGCCGACGCAGCACCAGCACCTGGCAGCGCGACAACAGCGCCCCGTTCAGCGCGAAGGACGGGTTTTCCGTGGTAGCGCCGACCAGCAGCACGGTGCCGTTCTCCACCACCGGCAGGAAGCCGTCCTGCTGCGCCCGGTTGAAGCGGTGGATCTCGTCCACGAACAACAGCGTGCCTTCCCCCGACGCCGCCCGCCGGCGCGCCGCCTCGTCGAACGCGCGCTTGAGGTCGGCGACGCCCGAGAACACCGCCGACAGCTGCACGAACCGCAAGGCCGCCGCATCCGCCAGCAGCCGCGCGATCGTGGTCTTGCCCACGCCCGGACCGCCCCACAGGATCAGGCTCGCCAGCGTGCCCCGTTCCAGCATGCGTCGCAGCGCGCCGTCCGGCCCCAGCAGATGCGGCTGCCCCACCACCTCGTCCAGGCTCGCCGGACGCAGCCGGTCGGCGAGCGGCCGCCCGCTCGCAGGCGCCTGTTCCCCAGCCCGCCCCGCCGCCGTGTCCGCGCCGCCGAACAGGTCACCGGGCCCATCCGACGCTGCCTTGTCGCGCATCTGTTTCATGGCCCGAAGCATAGGCCGGATGCTGCCGCCGCGCATTGCGCTATGACGGCGATCCGCCACCGTTCCTGAGGACCCGCATGCCCAAGCTCCTGCCGGTCGCCGTGTTGCTCGCTTCGGTCCTCCCGATCATGACGAGCCTGGCCAAGCCGCCGCCGGCCGGGCCGCCGGCACCCCCGCCTTCGGCGCCTTCTCCGGCGTCTCCGGCCCAGGCTCCGCCTTCGGCCCAACCCTTTCCTCCGGTCCAGCCCTTGCCGCCGGTCCAGCCGTCGCCTTCGCCGGACGCCGCGATCGGGAAAACCACAATCGGTAATGCCGCGGCCGGACCGCCGCCGCCGCCGATCCCGGTGCCCCCGCCGGTGCCGGCCTTGACCCCTAGGCCAGGCGGACCGCTCGCAACCCCCGCCACGATGGTGGCGCACCCGGACAAGGTACTGATCGAGACGATCGCGCTGGCCGGGCACCGGCTGGTGGCGGGCGGCCTGGATGGCCTGCTTGTCCTGTCGGACGACAACGGCGTGACCTGGCGTCAGGCGCCCCTCCCGGTGCAGGCCACCCTGACCGCCATCCGCTTCATCGACGACCGGGTCGGCTGGGCCGTCGGCCATTACGGCGTCGTGCTGCGCACCGACGACGGCGGCGAGCACTGGACGCTGGTCGAGGACGGGCGGCGCGCGGCCGAGGCGACGCTGGAAGCCGCCCGTGCCGGCAACGAGGCGGACAGCGTGCGCGCCCGGCGCATCCAGGCCGCCCAGGCGCTGGTGCGGGACGACCCGGCGCGCCCATTCCTGCTGATCCAGTGCAGCGGCAGCGACACCGTGCGCCTGATCGGCGCCGGCCTGCTGTCCGCCGAAACCAACGATGGCGGCCGGCACTGGCGCCCCTGGTCGGACGGCGTCGGCAACCCGGACGGTGTCCGCCTCGACGGCCTCGCCGCCAGGAACGGCCTGCTGCTCGCGGCCGGCGCCCACGGCACCCTGCTCGCGGGCCGGCCCGAGGACGGGCTGCACAAGGTGCCGTCACCCTATGACGGCACCTTCTTCGGGGTGCTCGACGCCGGTCCGTTCGGCTTCCTGCTGTTCGGCCAGCAGGGCCACGCCTATGCCGCGACCCTTGCTGCGGACTGGTCGCCGGGCAAGCCGCTGGTGTGGCATCCGGTCGCGGATCCGTCCCAGGCCACCCTGACCGCCGGCCTGGTGCGCCAGGACGGCGGCGTGCTGCTCGCCGACGCCGCCGGCGCCACCTGGAAGCTCGCCGGCAAGCCGGACGTGCTCCGTCTCGAGGCGGCACCGGCGCAGGCGCCGTTCCCGATCCTGGCCATGGCCGAGGCGGCGGACCACTCGCTGATCCTGGCCGGCTCCGGCGGCGTCGTCCGAATGCCGCCGCCGCCGTGACCGCCGGAAGCGGGCGTCAGTGCACGGTGCCGAACGACGGCGCCCCGATCCCCGGGCAGCTGCACTGAGTGCCCGAGGGGATCTGCTGCGGCAGCCGGCAGACATAGACGCCGGCATAGCAGGTGTAGCCGTAGCCCGGTGCCGCGGCGGCCGATTGCTGCGCCGGCACCTCCACCACGCAGCCCGCCAGCGACAACCCGCCCAGCACGAGCCCGGCTAGCCGGAAGCCCTCGCCGATCCGTTGCCCATGTGACAAGCGTCGCGCCTGCCTGTTGCGGTTCGTCATCCTTCGGTTACTCCCTTGCGTGATGGTCCCGGCGCCATGATGCCGCCTTGATCGGAGGCGCATCCTCGGCAGTCCTCCTTCGAGCTGGAACACGCCGTGAGCCTGACCGTTTCACGACACGATCCCGACCCGCGCGTCCGCCGCGGCGCGCGTCGTGCCGACCAGCCTGCGGGCCGCATCGCCGGCCTCGCCGTCCCGCTGGCCGTCGTCGTCCTGGTGGCGCTGGCCGCCCGCTTGCACGGCATCGACGGCAAGCCGTACTGGATGGACGAGATCACCACCCTGCGGCGTTCCTCGCTCGGCTTCGCAGCCCTGGTGCGGGACAGCCTGTCGTTCCACCACCTGCCGCTCTACTTCGTGGTGTCGTCCTGGTTCGTGCCGTTCGGGCTCGACGAGCGCATCATGCGCCTGCCCGCCGCGGTGTTCGGCGCCGCCTCATGCGCCGCCCTGTTCATGGTCGGCCGCTCCCTCGGCAACTGGCGCAGCGGCCTCCTCGCGGCGATGCTGCTGGCCCTGGCGCCGTTCCAGGTGCAGTACGGCCAGGAAGCCCGCTCCTACACCCTTGTCACCACCATGATCCTCGTCGGCCTGTGGGGCCTGGTGCTGCTGGCGCGCGATCCCGACGCCGCCGCGCGAAGCTGGCGCGAGCCCGGCTCCGCCCGGAGCGCCTGGCTGCTCTACGGCATCGGCACCGCGCTGGCGCTCGACACCCTGAGCGTCGCCGTGTTCTGGCTCCTCGCCGCCAACCTGGGTGCCGCGATGATCGCGATCCGCACGCCCGCGGCGCGGCGCGGCTTCGGTCGCAACTGGCTGCTGGTGCAGCTCGCGGTGCTCGCGGTCTACCTTCCCTTTATCGCCGGGATGGCGGTGCTCACCAAGGGGGACATGGGCTCCGGGCTGGACTGGGTGCCGCCCATCACCACCCACAGCGCCTGGGCCACGCTGCAGACCGTCTACGGCATGCGCATCTCCTCCCTGATCGCGTTCCGCATCTTTCCCAGCAGCCTCGACCTCCTGGGCGTCGGCTGGCTCGGCGTCCTGGTCACGCTGCTGGCCGCGGTCGGCCTGGTCGCCGGCCTCCGGCGCGGCCTGGTCGGCACCATCCTGGCGATCGCCCTGCTCACCCTGCCGATCGGGCTCGCCGCCTCGTCTCTGGTGTCCTCCGTGTGGATGCCGCGCTACCTGCTGTGGAGCGGGCCGATCTTCTTCCTGCTGGCGGGCCTCGGCCTGATCCGTCTGCCGGCGCGTCTGCAGGTGCCGTGCCTGCTTCTCCTGGCCGGTCTCGGCCTCGCCAACCTGCTGCCCTACTACCGCACCGAAACCAAGCCGCTCTGGAACCAGGCCGCCGCCGCCCTGCTCCAGGACCGGCAGCCCGGCGACGTGGTGCTGACCGACGACCCGGGCACCGTCAACATGATGAACGTCTACCTGGCCCGCACCGGCCACGCCCTCACCCCGGAGGACTGGACCACCAGCATCGACACCGCCGCCGAGCGCCAGGCCGCCGGCGCCCATGTCTGGGCGGTGCACGGTCGCGTCGGGCAGAACGATCCCTACCGCCTCGACTCCTTTGTCGACACCCTGGCCCCGCTCGGTTCGGACTCCGTGCTCCGCCAGATCGGCATCGACATCACCATGATGGTGTTCGCCCCGAAGCCCGCATCCTGAGTAAGCGTTCGGGCGCTGTGCCTTGACAGGCAGATCGGACGGCGTCGCAGCGGCCCTGCTGTCGGACGCGCGCGGTCTTGGTCAGAAGGCTCGCGCGTCACCTGCGGTATCGGCGTCGTTGGGACAGGCTACGATGGGAGGCGATCGCGCAGGAGCAATCTCTTGGACGAAGCCCGGCTTCCCTTCACCATGAACGCCACGGTGAGCTATGGCAGCTCGCCGCCGGAGCCGTTGCCGGATCGGCTGCTACCTGGG
This sequence comes from uncultured Acetobacteraceae bacterium, assembly GCA_964242425.1. Taxonomy (GTDB): domain Bacteria; phylum Pseudomonadota; class Alphaproteobacteria; order Acetobacterales; family Acetobacteraceae; genus Lichenicola. The sequence goes on from CAXTCK010000234.1 coordinate 4,488, forward strand.
TGGGTGCGCATCCCGGTCTCGTTCTAGGTCATGCTGCCGGCGGAGGTGATGGAGGGCGCAAGCCAGGGTAGCCCCTCCACGGGAGCGGGTCACGGTCCGGAAACCTCGGTGTCGATCGTGCCGCATTCCCTGCAGCTGGACGCGGGAGCGGGTTCAAGGGGTGGGCGGAGCTGGAAGGATCTCGGTGCCCTGGTCGAGGCACTGCAGGACGATTCGTCTCCGCTCGGCCCCATTGGGGGCAGGCAAGGGCGAGCCGGGACCACAGCCGCCGGCGCCAGGAGCGCGTTCCGCCGAGGCTTCCGTGGCCCGATCCGTTCCCATCGCTGCGGCCTACGGCCCCCGCAGCGCTGGACGGTTCGACATGAACCGGCTGGCCAA
>CAXTCK010000235.1:0-4783 GCA_964242425.1 uncultured Acetobacteraceae bacterium
TGCGTGATGGCGCCGCCGATCAGGATGCCGCCGGCGCTGGTGCCCTCGCCGCCCAGGTGCGCCTTATCGGTGTAGCCCTTGGCGACCAGCGCCTCGCCGGCGGCGATGAAGTCGTGGATCGTGTTCTGCTTGGTGTCGATCTTGCCGGCGTCGTGCCAGGCCTGCCCACCCTCGCCGCCGCCGCGCACGTGCGCCACCGCGTATACCCCGCCCCGGTCCAGCCACGGCAGGAAGGCGGGCGAGAAGGCCGGGTCGTAGGAGATGCCGTAGGCGCCGTAGCCGACCAAGTAGGTCGGCCGGCGCCCGTCGCGCGCCAGGCCCTTGCGCGTCACGATCGACAGCGGCACGCGCGTGCCGTCCGGCGCGGTGGCGAAGGTTTCCACCGACTCGTAGCCGGACAGGTTGCGCGGGAAGGGCGGCAGGATGCCGGTATCGGACAGGGTGCGGGCGGCCGGGTCGTAGCGCAGCCAGACGCGCGGCCGGACCCATGACTCCAGGCCGACCAGCGCCCCCGGGCGCACCGGGTCGGTGACCAGGCCGCCGGCGCCGTTCTCGTCCGGGGCGATGGTGCCGGCAAACGGCAAGGCGATCGCTTCCGGCCGCACCGCCCCCTCGCCCAGGCGGTGCAGGGCGAACACGGCCCCCTCGCGGGTGGCGTAGTACAGCCCGTCCTTGGCGGCGGAAATGGCGGTCAGCACGCCGCTGCCTTCCGGCACCACCACGGCGGCGTGCGCGAGGTCGGGGGCCGCGAGGCTGGTCTCGATCGCCTTCAGGCGCGGCGCCCCGTCATGCGTCATCAGGTCGATGCGGTCGCCGCGCACCGCCACGCCCACCACCCCGTCCGACTGCACCGCCACCCGCTTCCAGTCCGCGTGCCCGTCCAGCAGCCCGGACAAGGGGGCGGCATACAGCGTCATCTCCGGCGACACCCCGTTCGACACTTCCGCCAGCGCGTAGTCCGATCCTTCCGTCACCGAGACCGACGGGAACACCGCCGCCGCCTTGAACGGGAACGGCAGGTGGTCGGAGTCCAGCACCGACACGTCCGCCTGCGGGTCCTGGCCCAGCACGTGGCGATACACCTGCATGTGCGCGTACTGCTGGTCCGGCGCCGCGGCAGCGCTTCCCGCCGGCAGCCGGGCGAAGAAGAAGCTTCGTCCGTCCGGCGCCCACGACACGCCGGCGAACTGCGCCCGGTCGATGGTGTCAGGCCGCAGGGTGCGCGTTGCGGTCTCGATCACGTGCAGGGTGCTGTTCTCCGAGCCGCCGGTCGACACGCCGTATGCCACCAGGCTGCCGTCCATCGAGGGCGCGAACTGGTCGATCTCGGCGTGCCTGCCGCCGGTGCCCAGCGTCGACGGGTCCACCAGCACCGTCTCGTGCCCGGCCGCGTCCAGCATCACCAGGCGGTCGATCTGCGCGCCCGCCTCGCGTTTGAGAAAGAACAGGCGGCCGGCGGCGAGCTGCACCGTGCGCACCCGTGCCGCCAGCCCGCTGACCGCGCCGACCTCGCGCGCCAGGGCATCGCGCCCCGGAATGCGCGCCAGCACCGCGCGGGCATGATCGTTCTCGGCGTGGAGATAGTCCGGGAACTGCGGCTTCGGCTCGCTTTCCATCCAGCGATACGGGTCGGTGATGCGGGTGCCGAAATAATCGTCGGTGACCGGCTTCACCGCCGCCACCGGCGCCCGATCCGGCACCACCGCGAAGGCGGCACCGGCCGGAGCGGACGCGGCCAGGCCGAGAAGGATGCACAAGGTATGGCTGGTGCGCATGACGCTTCCCGACGCTGAACAAGGTTCAAACCTGGAGCCCACTTCATCCACGGTCAAGCACGGGCAGCGCCGGCGACGCTGCCGCAGCGCACCGCGTGTCGAAGTATTCACGTTCTCTATGCTTGGCATCTGTAGTCGTCCTCGCCTCCGCAGGCGGGAGCGGGTAGATGTGCCCGCGCATCGGGCCAGACCAGCCGAACAACCGGTGTCTGCGCCGTCTGTGAGAATTTGTTCCACTTCATCGATGCGGCATGCAATTTTTCCCACAATGTTCCGAGTGGACGGAAAATGCGACGGGGATGCTTTCGATCGGTGGACACTCGGGAAGAATCCGACCAAGCTTTAATGGTCCGGCAAACCATGCGAGCGATGTGGAACGACCGGTCTCAAGGGAGACGCCAGCCATGCGGATCACACGACAACCGGCCCTGCACGACGGGCCGCGCCCAGGTCCGGATGGGAACGTGTCCAGCATGTCGGCGCGTCGGCGGTCGGTCCTGAAGGGGGCGGGGTGCAGCCTGCTCGCGCTGACCCTGGGCGCGTTCGGGTGCGGCACGCGGCCGGCGGCGGCAGCGGCGGACCGGCCCACGATCGGCGTGGTGGTGCCGACCCTGTCCGCCCAGTTCTGGAATACCTATGTCGACTTCATCCGCAAGGGCGCCGACCAGCTCGGCGTCAACCTTGTCGTGCTCAACGCCGACAACAAGCCGGACCAGATGATCAAGTCGCTGGAGGACCTGGTGGCGCGGCCGGTCGACGGCATCATCTTCACCCCGTACTGGGCGACCGCCGCACGCGGCCTGACGTTGGCCAAGGACGCCAACATCCCCGTGGTGCTCACCGACAGCTACCCGCCCTTCCCGCCGCAATCCGCGCGCTTCCCCGACTACAAGGCGTTCATCGGCCCCAGCGACGAGGATGCGGGACAACAGATGGCCGAGGCCCTGTTCGCCGCCATGACGCCGAACGCCGCCGGCAAGAAGGTGATCGGCGTGGTCAACGGCACCGCCGGCACCTCGGTGGCGATCGACCGGCGCAAGGGCCTCGCCGACGCGCTGAAGAACCATCCCGAGGTGCAGATCGCGGGCGAGGTCGACGGCAACTTCGTCCGGGACACCTCGCAGACGGTGTTCGAGTCGCTCTACCAGGCGCATCCCGACATCAAGGGGGTGTGGGCCGCGAACGGCGGCACCGCGACCGGCGTGCTGACGGCGCTGAAGAACGCCGGCAAGCAGCCCGGCAAGGACGTGCTCGTGGTGGCGATGGACCTCAACCCGGAGAACGTCGACGCGGTCGAGAAGGGCGACCTGCTGTTCGACATCGGTGGCCACTGGCTGCAGGGCGGCTACGCGCTCGTGATGCTCTATGACCAGATCAAGGGACACCCGATCCCCAAGGACGAGGACCTCATCAAGCTCAAGCTGCTTCCGCTCACCCGAGATAAGGTCGCCCAGTTCAGGGCCGACTTCCCGGGCGGCGTGCAGCCCTACGACTTCAAGGCGCACTCCAAGGTCTACAACCCGAAGGCGCCGCCGCTCGTGGTCGCGGTGCAGTACAGCCACTGACGCAGCCGGCGGGGTGCTGGTCCGGCTTCGGGCCGGGCGCGCTCCCGCCACGCGAGGAAGCCTTGCCGTGCAGATGGTGGCCCAGAACGTTTCCCGCAGCTTCGGCAGCACGCGCGCGCTGGACCAGGTGTCGGTGGCGCTCGATCCCGGCTTGGTGCACGCCCTGGTGGGCGAGAACGGCGCCGGCAAGTCCACGCTGCTCAAGATCCTGGCCGGCGCCGACCGGCCGGACGGGGGCCAGGTGCTGCTCGACGGCCAGCCCTTCGCACCCCGCTCGCTGCGCGAGGCGACGGAACGCGGGGTCGGGCTGGTGTTCCAGGAGATCACGATCAACCCGGCGCTGAGCGTCGCCGAGAACGTCTTTCTCGGCCAGCTGCGCCGGTTCCGGCGCGGCGGCCTGCTGTCGAACCGGCGGCTCGAACGCATGGCGCAGGAGGTGCTCGACAGCTTCTCCGCCGGGATCTCGACGACGCAGCCGCTCGCCAGCCTCGACCTCGGGCAATGGAAATGCATCGAGATCGCGCGTGCCCTGGCGTCGCGGCCCAAGGTGCTGCTGCTCGACGAGTCCACCGCGTTCCTGAACCACCGCGAGGTGGACTCCGTGCTGTCGGCGATGCGCTCACTCAAGCGCCTGGACATGGTGATCGCGTTCGTGTCGCATCACCTGGCGGAGGTGGAGCGGGTCGCGGACCGCCTGACCATCCTCAAGGACGGCCGCAAAGTCGGCGACTTCGACACCGCGAGCATCAGCCGCGATCAGATCCAGGCGCGCATGGTCGGCCGCGCCGCGTCTGCCGCCGCACCGGCCAAGGATGCGCTGCCGGCCAGGAGCCCGGGAGCGCTGGACGGCACCCCGGTCTTCGCGGCCAGCGCCGTCGCGTCGGCGCCTCGGCTGGCGCCGATGTCGCTGCAGCTCCGGCCCGGCGAGATCGTCGGGCTCGCCGGCCTCAAGGGAGCGGGCGGCGAGCGGCTCATGGAGCTCATCGCCGGCATCGTCGCGTCGGACGGCGGCAGCATGAGGCTCGCGGGCCAGCCCTACCGCGCCCGGCGTCCCGCCGCCGCCTGGCGGCAAGGCGTCGCCTACCTGCCCGGCGACCGCACCGCCGAGGGGCTCATCCTGGACGCCAGCGTGCTGGACAACCTGGTGATGGCGCGCCCGCCGCGCCGCGGGCCGTTCTTCGACCGCAGGCGCGGCGCGCGCGCCGCGACCGACCTGATCAGCCGGCTCCGCATCAAGACCGGCTCCCCCGACGCGCGCTCCGGCCTGCTCAGCGGCGGCAACCTGCAGAAGGTGGTGCTGGGCAAGTGCCTCGCCATACGGCCGAGCCTGCTGCTGCTGCACAACCCGACCCGCGGCGTGGACATCGGCGCCAGGATGGAGATCTACCGCATCCTGCGCGACGAGGCGGCCGCGGGGCTCGCGATCCTGCTGCTGAGCGAGGA
>CAXTCK010000236.1:0-4775 GCA_964242425.1 uncultured Acetobacteraceae bacterium
CGGCGCAGCCGGTGCCACCGGTGCGGCACAGACCGCTGCCGGCGGCGCGGCCGCGCCGGGCAACTCGGACATCCTAAACAGCGACTACAACAACGTCCTGTCCGCCGTGGCAGCGGTCGGCAACTCGCCGCAGAACGTCCAGGCGGCGGTGTCGCAGTTCCAGCAGGACGCCAAGGCCGCCGGTTCCGGCGTCGATCCCACCGTACAGCAGGCGATGAGCAACATCTCCAACAGCTTGGGCGACAACACCTACAGCCAGCAGGGCAGCGAAGGCGGCCTGCAGGGGGCGGCGGCGCAGGACGGCATGACCGGCGTCAACACCGTCTCGATCGCGGGCGCTCCGGGCGGTGCGGCGCAGGCGGCCGGCCAGTTCAACGCCGGCACCAACGCCGAGGGCTCGCTCGGCGCCAACACGGCGATCCTGGAGTCCGAGGTGCAGAACAGCGGCGGCCAGGGCAGCCAGCAGATCACCAACAACGCCAACGCCCTGGCAGCCGAAGCGAGCAAGGCCGGCAACTCCGCGCTGGCCAGCGCCGCGACCAACATCGCCAACAGCGCGCAAGGCACCGGCGACGGCACCTACAACAGTGCCACCAGCGCGACGGCGCTGCAGAACGCGCTGCCGGACGCGACCACGACCACCAACGGCCAGAAGGCGGCCTGACCACCGACCAGTTCGAAGCGGCCCGCTTCCGATGGGCCGCTTCGAGCTTCTGGAACTCAGTTCCGGCGCCGAACGGCCCCGGCGACAAAGACAAGACCAGAACGTCCAGGGGAGCAGTGTGATGGGCATCGGTGCGTCCAGCTTGGGAGGTGCAGCAGACGGCGCTGAGCAGGGTCTCGGCAGGGCCACACTCGGTTCGCGGAATGCCGAAAACGAAGGCGCGGACGCGTTCCAGGTCGGCGTCCAGGATGCACAGCGGGGAGGTGCGGGTTCGAGCGCACTCACCACCGGAACCCCGCTCGCGACCATTCCGGAAGAGCGCGGCAACACTGCTCAATCGGCGGCAACGGGCGCCGGTAGCTCCACCGGGAACGCAGTATCCGACTTCACGCAGGAGATTGATCAGGCGTATCGGCAGGGGGAGCTCATGCCGCCGCGGCGTTCAGAAACCGGCCCGGCACGATCGATCGCGCAGCCGAGCGGCGACCGGTCTCCCGGACAAGCGGGCGGAGCCTCCGAAACCGCCCAAGGACGAATGGGCCGGGGCCAGGACACGGACATCGCAGGCGGAAGCGACGTATCTACCACCCGGGCCGCCAACCCGATCCAGGGGGAGATCGCGGACTTCCGACGGGTCGCCAACTCGCATCATTATCAGCAGACGGATGCCGAACGGGCGGACCATCCCTCGATTGCCCTGCAGCAGGGACGCTTGTCACGGGCCGTCGACAACATGGAAGCCGCGACGGACGGGCAGGGCGCCATCCGGCCAGGCCAGCAAGACCGATACAACAGCGCTTTCCGCGAGGCGGCCGACAGCTCGACGCAGTTGATCGCCACGCAACGGGCCATCGGCGAGGAAGCCCGCGGGGTGCAGAACACGGCGGACGCAAGCCGGATCGCGACAGGTACCAGGAACGGCATCATCTACAGCGGCCTCGCCGGCGCCGGCGTGGCGGGGATCACCGGCGGCCTGATCGCCTGGAACAACGTGCGCGAAGCCACCCATCCGGCCAGCACCGGCGGCAGCACGACCACCGAGAACAACAGCGGCACCAACACCGTCAACAACAACAGCACCACCAACGGCACCAGCAACAGCACCACCAACAACAACGGTGCCACCAACGGCGACACCACCAACACCGTCAACGGGACGGCGAACCAGTCCGGATGATCGAAGTAACGCCTAACTGTTGAACACCCGGCGGAACACGCGACACGTCCGCAGATGACGTGACCGAGGAGACAACCCGTGGACTCGACCCTGACTGCACCCCTGAGCAGCTTCACGCTGCCGAACGTGTCGACGTTGCCCGATCCGTCCGGCGACGATAGCGGGTTCGAGTCGGCTGTCGGCCAGGATGGTGCGCAATCACTCCTGGCCGCCGGCCCTCCCTTCGTGCCGACGGGAGCCCCGCAGGTCGGGTCGACGCAACCGGGCGCCCAGGGCGGGACACAGGCCGGGCCCGCGCAGCAGACGGGTTCGGGCACCACCTCATCCGCTGCCTCCTCGTCCACAGCCGGTGCCAGCACGCAGGGCGACGCCCCGGTTCCCGACATCGACAACTCGTCCTTTTCGTCTCCCGACGCGCTCGCCAAGTGGGCGCCTCTGGTGCAGGGCTTGCCGCAGTCGCAGCAGGCGGCGGCGGAAGCGGCGCTCAACCGTCCCATGGCCGCCGCCCAGATGCTGAAATCGGGCAACGCGAGCCAGAAGGCCGCCGCTCAGGCCTATTTCGATGCCAACCCGTCGATAAAGGCCGCCTTGGATACCGCAGCGCATGGCGGCAAGCCCGATGGCGACATATCGGGCCACGACATCGACGCCTTCATCGGCAAGATGTCGAAGCAGCTCGACCGCGCTGACAACACCGTCAAGGCCTACCAGAAGAACAACCCCAGCGCCGATCCGCAGTCGATGCAGCTGGTGCGCCAGTCCGCGCTGCTGCAGGCCAACATGCCGATCCTGCAGGGTGCCTCGCCCGATCAGGACGGCAAGATCGGCGGCGACGTCACCCAGCCCGGAATGCAGGCGGTCGCGCAGAACAATCCGGGTCTGTCCTCGGCACTGACCGGGGCCGCCAGCACCTTCTCGCAGCCCGGCATGTTCCAGGCGCTCGACCAGGGCGGCAAGACGGGGACCGACCTTGCCACCCACAACGCCGACGGCAAGTTCGACGAGAACAACATCATCGACTGGGTGAAGAAGCAGGCGCCCACCACCGGCGGACAGTTCGCCTCGATGATCAGCGACGCCGCCACGCGCAGCTCGGTCGCGGATGTCGACACCTCCAGCCTCAATCAGGACGTGTTCGCCAACCCGCAGAAGTACACCGGTGCGCAGAAGGCGGCGGTACTGGTGCAGCTGCAGACCAAGCAGCAGCAGCTCCAGGCCGGCAGCTCGCTGCGCAAGAGCGACGACACCAACCAGGCGATCTCCAAGGACATCGCGCAGCTGTCCGCCGACCCGGGCGTGCAGAAGTACCTGGGACAGTCGGTTGTGGCGAACGAGAAGGCGATCGTCGGCAGCGACCCGTCGCTCGCAAGCGCGGTGCAGACGACCTATGCCAACGACGTGGTCACCGGCAAGGCGTTGCAGGACGGCCTCGACGGCGTGGCCAAGAACAACGCCGACAAGAAGAACACCAAGGAAACCGATGGCAGCGCCGTCAGCGACTTCAGCGAGGAAGCGCAGCTCGACAGCGACCTGTCCGACGGCCAAAGCGCCACCGCCGCGGACATCGTCGGCAGCAACGCGTCCCTGACCTCCGAGCTGCAAGGCGACTACCAGACCGACTTCAGCCAGGGCGGCGAGCTGCAGCAGCTCCAGGGCCAGAAGAAGGCCGATCTTGGGACCTCCATGCAAACCATGGAAGGCGACCAGCAGGCCTTCGCCGGCGTGCTCAACCCCAATTTCGTGCAGTCGCAGCAGGGCGCCTACGAGCAGAGCAACAGCCAGATCGCCACCGGCGACGGGTCCGGCAAGGCCGTCATGGACGCGCTCGGTAGCGGCGGGACGGCGGACCCGTCCGACATCGCGCAGTCGATCTCGGAAACCGATCCGAGCCAGCTCTACGGAACCGCGCAGCCCGGCCTGACCGCGAGCGACACGCAGTCCCTGATCAAGGCGTTCCTGACCGACCTGAAGAGCGGCACGTCCGTCAGCGACGCCTGCGCCAAGTTCGACCCGAACAGCAAGTCGTTCGATCCGAAGGCGGCCGATCCCGCCCTGATGAGCAAGCTGCAATCCAGCCCGGCGGCGGCAGGCAACGTCCAGACGATGTTGCAGAACCTGGCACAGACCGCGCTCGGCCTGCCGGGCAACGGCGGCGCAGCGGCCGGCGGAACCGCATCCGGGGAAGCGGCCACCGGTGCCGCGACTTCGGGTGGCGCTGGCGCAGCACCGGGAGGAACGGCAGTCACGGCAGGGATGATGACCTCGGGAGGGATGGCGGCGCAGACGGCCGCCGGCGGAGTCGCGGCCGGTGGAACCGCGCCTGACGGGATCATGGCTGGCCAAGGCGGGGCCAGCACCCCGGCGGCGGCCGGAGCGGCTTCCGGCGCATCCTCGTCCGGGGGGTCGTCCATGGCCGGCGGCAACGGCGGCGCGTCCTCGGTTCTGGGCAGTGGCCCCGTTCCATCCACCGACCAGCCGGCGATGAGTGCTTCCGAACGAACCCAGCAGGGGCTGATGTACTCCAGCATGGGGATGATGGGCGGCTCGCTGGCGGCGGGGGCGGCCGGTGTCTGGAACGCGAGGCGCACGGGTGTGGACGACGCCACCCGTGCCACCGCTGGCAGCAGGATCGCCCTGGCCGGCGAGGCGGCGGGCGGTGCCGGCGGCGTGTTGGGTGCAGCCTTCATGCTGCCCGGTGTTTCCTCGGAGCTGAGGAACGGAGAGGGCCTTCAGGCCGGGCTGTCGATCGCCGGCAGCGCGCGCGGCATCGTCCAGGGCGGCGCGCTGGCCTACAATGTCGGGCGGTTCGCGGCCGGACGCACCGGCGGAACCTTTGCCTCGGACGGTCTCGGCCGCCTCGCCGGCTCGGCCGCCGGCCAGGTCGTCGGCGGGATCTCGCGTGCCGCCACGGGCGCCGCAGCCGGCCGGATGGCG
>CAXTCK010000237.1:0-4738 GCA_964242425.1 uncultured Acetobacteraceae bacterium
CTCGTCCTGGCTGTTGTAGATCGTGAGGGTGCTGGCGTCGGCGGCGCGGGCGGGGTCCGCGCCGAGGGCAAACACGGCGGCGAGGCAGGCGAGCGCGTTGTCGGCCATGTGCCGGCCGGGCGCGGACAAGCGCAGCTTCACGGCGGCGCCGGGCAGGATCGCGAGGGCGGTGGAGCCGTCGGCGCCGAGCACGAGGGTCTCAAGCCGGGCCTCGGCGTCGCCGCCGCCGAAGCGAACGATGCAGGCGTGGGCGTCACGGGCGGCGGCGTGGAGGCGCTCGACGTGCGGGGCGCCCGCGGGGAAGATGGCCGTGCCGGCGGGGGACAAGGCGCCGAACAGGGAAGCCTTTTCGGCCGCGATGGCGTCCAGGCTGCCCATGTGGCCGATATGGGTGGCGGCGACCGTGGTCACGATCGCCACGTCCGGGCGCGCCAGGGCGGCCAGCGGGGCGATCTCGCCCGGATGGTTCATGCCGATCTCGCACACGCAGAAGGCGTGGTGCTCGGGCAGCCGGGCGAGGGTCAGCGGCACGCCCCAATGGTTGTTGTGCGAGGCCTGCGCCGCATGGGTGGGGCCGAGCGCGCCGAGTGCGGTGCGCAGCATCTCCTTGGTGGTGGTCTTGCCGACGCTGCCGGTGACGGCGACCACCTGGCCGCGGAAGCGGTCGCGGCCGGCGCGGCCCAGCGCGTGCAGGGCGGCGAAGGTGTCGTCGACGTGCAGCAGGCGCGGGTCGTGGCGCAAGGCGTCGGGCAGCAAGGCGGTGCCGTGCACCAGAACGGCGGCGGCGCCGCGCTCCAGGGCGTCGGCGACGTGGGCGTGGCCGTCGGTCTCGCCCGCGAGTGCCACGAACAGCTCGGCCGGACGGAGCGTGCGGGTGTCGATGGAGATGCCGGAGATCGCGTCGGGCGCCGGGCCGTCGAAGCGTCCGTGCACGGCGTCGGCGAGAACGGTGCCGGTCCAGAGCGGGCTCATGCGAGGCCTGCCAGCGCGCGCACGGTGGCGACGTCGTCGAACGGGTGCACGACGTTTCCGACCGTCTGGCCCTGCTCGTGGCCCTTGCCCGCCACCACCAGCACGTCGCCGGGACGAAGCGCGTCCAGGGCGGCGGCGATGGCGAGGCGGCGGTCGCCGATCTCGAGCGCGCCGGGGCAGGCGGACAGGATGGCGGCGCGGATCGCGGCCGGGTTCTCGGAACGGGGATTGTCGTCGGTGACGATCGCGAGGTCGGCCAGCCGTGCCGCGGCCTCGCCCATCAGCGGCCGCTTGCCGCGGTCGCGGTCGCCGCCGGCGCCGAACACGATCACGAGCCGGCCGCCGTTCTCGCCGGCATGGGGGCGGAGCGAGGCGAGCAAGCGCTCGATCGCGTCGGGGGTGTGGGCGTAGTCGACATAGGCGGCGGACCGGTTCGGCAGGCGGGCGGCCAGCTCCATGCGGCCGCGCACGCCGCGCAAGGAGGAAAGACGCGACAACACGGCCGGGAGCAGCTCCTCGTCCGCCTCGGCCAGCAGTGCCGCCAGAAGCACGTTGTCGACTTGGAACCGCCCGGGCAGGAGGAGCAGGGTCTCGATGCGCCGGCCCTGCACCTCGAGCTCCAGCGCCTGGCCGTCCGGCAGCGGCACCGCGCGACGCAGCCGGATCGCGTCGCCGTTCTCGCCCGCGAGGCGCAGGACCAGGCGGCGCGATGCGGCGACGGCACGCAGCCGGGCGAGCGTGTCCGGCTCCATGTCGGCGTTGGCGGCGGCGAGCGCGCCTTCGGGCAGCAGCTCGGAGAACAAGCGCAGCTTGGCGTCGCGGTAGGCGTCCAGGGTGCCGTGGTAGTCGAGGTGATCGCGGGACAGGTTGCTGAAGCCGGCGGTGGACAGCCGCACGCCGTCGAGGCGGAACTGGTGCAGGCCGTGCGAGCTGGCCTCGATGGCGCAGGCGCGTACGCCGCCCGCTGCCAGCCCGGACAGGATCGCGGCCAGGGCCACGCTGTCCGGCGTGGTGAGCGCTGGCGGCGGCTCGGGCAGGGCGACGTCGGACACCAGGCCGAGCGTGCCGAGGCTGGCGGCGGGAATGCCGTCCAGGGTCCAGAGCTGGCGCAGGAAGTCAGCGGTGCTGGTCTTGCCGTTGGTGCCGGTGACGGCGACCATCCGGTCCGGCTGCGGCCCTGCGTGGACGGCGGCGAGACGGGCCAGCGCCCGGCGCGGCTCGGCGGTCGTCACCAGCGGCACCGGGGCCACCCCGTCCGGCCAGGGCGTGCCGGACGGTGCGAGCACCGCCACGGCGCCGTGCGCCACCGCGTCGGCGATGTGTTGTCGCCCGTCGCCGGCGGTGCCGGGAAGGGCGGCGAACAGGTAGCCGGGGCGGACCTTGCGGCTGTCCAGCGCGATGCCCTCGATGAACAACGCGCCGGCGCCGTGCGGCACCGCGAGCAGGTCGCGGGCGAGCAGGCCGAGCGGGGCCGCCGGACTCATTCGGCGGGCTCGGTGTAGCTGACCTCGTGGCGCAGCCCGGGCGCCGACGGGCGGGCGGAAGGCTGCCCCGGCTCCGGAAGCACGGCTGGCCGGCCCGTCGCTTTCCCGGCCGCCTTGGAGGCGAGCCGTGCTTCGCGCTCGGCGTCGTGGGCCTGCTTCGACAGGCGCGCCTGCGCGATCGGATCGCCCGGATCGTTGCCGGGACCGAGCGCCTTGAAGCCGCCTCCGATGGGGGGCGACATCGGGATGGAAAGCGAGGCCTCGATCTGGTCGACGTTGGTGGTGACCGGGAACAGCCCCATCATCGGCGCGATGCGCGAAACGATCTTGCGCCAAGTCGGCACCGCGTTCCAGCCGGACGTGTACCAGCCATGGGTTTCGGGGGTGGCGATCGGGCTGTCGAGCATCACGTACACCGCGTAGTGCGGGTCGTTCAGCGGAAAGATGCCGGTGAACGCGGTGACGTTGGTGTGCTTGAGGTAGCCGCCATGGGGCCCGACCTTTTCCGCGGTACCCGTCTTGCCGCCGACGAAATAGCCCGGGATCTCGGCCTGCTTGCCGGTGCGCTCGTCGTCGGGGCCCGCCACCACCATGCGCAGGATGCGTCGCAGCAGGGAGGAGGTGTCCTCGGACAGCACGCGCTTGCCCTGCGGCACGATCTTCGGCTCGGCCGCTGGATGGTCCTCGGACAGGGTGTCGGCGACGGACTGCAGGGCAGGCTGCATGGACGCGTCGTCCTGGTCCGGCTCGGCGTCGTCGCGGGCGAGCAGGGTCGGCTTGATCAGGATGCCGCCATTGGCGGTGGCGGCGGTGCCGCGCACGATGGCGAGCGGCGGCACCGCGACGCCGTGGCCGAACGCCACCGTCATCACCGCGGACAGGCCCCAGTTGCTCAGCCGCGGCAGCAGCGGCCGGGCGGCTTCCGGCAGCTCCACCGGCACGCGGTCGAAGAAGCCCATGTTGCGGAGCCAGTCCTGCTGGCGCCTGGCGCCGGCATCCAGCGCCATGTGCGCGGCGGCCGGGTTGGACGACAGCGCCAGGGCTTCCGGCATGGCGAGCCAGGGCGCGAAATGGTCGGTCTTCATGTCGGAGATGGTGAAGCGGCCGACATGGATCGGCGTGGTGGAGAAGCGGTCCCACACGTGGGCGATGCCGTCCTGCAGCACCATCGCGGCGGTCTGCAGCTTGAAGGTGGAGCCTGGCTCGTAGATGCCGGTGACGGCGCGGTTGAAGCGCTCGTCGTCGGTGGCCTTGTTGTAAAGGTTGCTGTCGTAGTCGGGCAGGCTGACCATGGAGATGATCTCGCCGGTGCGCACGTCCATCACGATGGCGCAGGCGCCGATCGCCTGGAAGTGCTCCTTCGCGGCTTCGAGCTCCTCGCGCACCACGCCCTGCACGCGCACGTCGAGAGACAGGCGAAGCGAGGCGTGGTCGGTGTTGAGCCGGTGGTCGAAGAAGCGCTCCACGCCGCCCACGCCGTGGTCGTCCACGTCCACCGCACCCATGATCTGCGCGGCGGTGCGGCCGAGCGGGTAGTGGCGCTTCTCGCTCGGCTCGAAGTAGATCCCGGGAATGCCGAGATCGTTGATTGCCAGCTCCTTGTCGGGCGTGATGTCGCGGACGATGTAGACGAACTGCTTCTTCGACGACAGCCGCTGGATGGTTTCGTTCACGTCAAGCGTGGGCAGCACGGTCTTGAGCTTCGCCGCCGCGTCGGCGGGGTCCACCAGCTCGAGCGGGTTGGCGAACACCGCCGCCAACGGCAGGGAGATCGCCAGGATCTGGCCGTTGCGGTCGGTGATGGTGGCGCGGTGCACGTGCGGCAGGCCGACGTCGTCGGCGTACAGGCTGTGCGGGTCGGTCTTGACCACCGGGATCTGCGGCACCTGCGGCGCGATCTGCCGCTTGGCCGGCGCCATCGGGAACAGCACGGTGGCGATGGCAAGCTTCACCGACACCGCGCCGAACAGGCAGGCGAAGCCGGCGGCGGTGGCGAGCAGGCGCACGCGCATCCGCTCCAGCGACGCGCGCCGTGCGAGATCGCGCCCGGTCACGCTGACAACTGTTTCCGGCCGGCGGCCAGGTCCGATGCGATCCTCGGGCGCCACGGATCAGTTGCCGTCCGACAACGGCACCGGAGCCGGAAGGGCGGCATGGCCGCCGCTGCCAAGGGAGGAGCCGAGTGCCGGAAGGCTCTGCGGCACCGCATAGCTCGCCGGGCGCGCCGGCCAGGCGGCACGCGACGGCCGCCACGCGGCGGCGGCCTCGATCGGCGGACGGGC
>CAXTCK010000238.1:0-4710 GCA_964242425.1 uncultured Acetobacteraceae bacterium
TAAACAGCTACAGGCAGGGTTAGCTTTGGAAGCTGATGAGGGGTCAAGGGGCCTGCTGATCCATAGTCCCGACTTCAACCCGATCGAGATGGCCTTCTCCAAGCTCAAGGCCCATTTCCGCAAATTCGCCGAGCGCATCATCCACAGCTTCTGGAACGCCATTGGCCGCATCATCGACCTCTACTCGCCCCAGCAGTGCGCCAACTGCTTCGCAGCGGCAGGATACGATGCAGCTTGGTAAGAAACGGCTCTAGTTGAACAGGCACGCCGGGCTGTCGGCGCGGAGCTCCTTGCCGAGCGCGATGCCGAGCCGGACGGCGTCGGTTCGCGAACCGGAGATCCTGCGCTTGATCAGGAAGCGCCCATCCTCGCTGGCGACCATGCCGGTCATTGCGAGCTGGCCGTCGGGCTCGCAGACCGCATACGCACCGATCGGCGTGTGGCAGGTGCCGTCCAGCAGCTTCTGGGTCGCGCGCTCGGCGAGGGACGCGTCGCGCGAGTCCGGGTCCTGGATGCCGCCCAGAAGCTCGCGCAGCTCGGTGTCCCCGGTACGGACGGTAATGCCGACGATGCCCTGGCACGCCGCCGGGATCATGACCTGCGGGGCGAGCACGACTCCGACCTCCGCTTCGAGCTTCAGGCGGCGCAGGCCGGCATGGGCCAGCAGGCTCGCGTCGCACGCGCCCTGGCGGATCTTGTCAAGCCGGGACTGCACGTTGCCGCGCAGCGTCGTGATCTGCAGGTCGGGCCTGGCGTGCAGGAGCTGCGCCTGGCGCCGTACAGACGAGGTACCGATCATCGCCCTGGGCGGCAGGACGCCGTAGGCCGCGTCATCGTCGGCGAGGTTGCAGCAGTCGCCCAGGATCAGAACGTCGCTGGCGTCCTCGCGCTCCAGCGTGGCGGCCAGGACAATCCCGTCCGGCAGCGTGGTTTCAAGATCCTTCAAGCTGTGCACGGCGAGATCGATCCGCTTATCGACCAGCGCCTGGTGGATCTCCTTGGAGAACAGGCCCTTGCCGCCGATCTCGGCCAGGCGGCGGTCCAGGACGCGATCGCCGGTCGTAACCATCGCGTGTTCCTCGAACACGTCCATACCACGCAGCACCGGACAAAAGCGCGTCATCAGGGACAGGAAGTTCCGCGTCTGCGCCAGGGCCAGCGGCGAGGCGCGGGTGCCGACACGCAGCGGCAGCGTGCGCCGACCATGCGGACGCGCAGGCCGGCTGGTATGCACCGGATCGGAAACAAAGCTGGCATCCGGTCGGAACGCGGCCGATCTCATGCGCGAGCCGCCGCGGAGCCGAAGGGCGCGTTGAGCCGGACCACCGCGAGATTCAGCACGGCTGCGAAGGCGACCCAGACCAGATACGGCGAAAGCAGCCAGATGGCACGCCTGGAACAGGGAGCAACTCCCCTCATCAGCGCCACGATCGAGAGCCAAAGCGGCACCACCTCGATCAATGCCCAGTCCGGCCGCTTCAGAGTGAAGAACAATCCGCTCCATAGGACGTTCAGGCCACCATTCACCGCGAACAGCACGATCACGGTGCGGCGACCATCCTTGTCGCGGGTGCCAGTCCAGGCCGACACGGCCGACCATCCGGTGAGGATGCCGATCGTGGTCCAGGCCGGTCCGAACAGCCAGCCCGGCGGCTGCCAGGCCGGCTTGCGCAGGCTCTCGTACCATGGGCCGATCCGGGTGAGGGCCCCTCCGGTTCCCAGCACGCCGGTCACGGCCGCGGCGGCGATCACGGGCGGCTTGCCCAGGAGAAAGCTGATCATGCTGAAACGACCCCGGTGAGGTGGGCGATGTTCTTGCAGAAGATCCGCAGGTGCGCCGACAGGCGCGCCCGGACCAGGCGCTTGGTCATGTAGGCGGTCCAGGTCAGGCTCTGCACGTCCGGGTCGCGACAGATGCTGCAGAAGCGCTCGCGCCGCGCGTCGGTGGCGTACCAGAAGCGTTGCATGATGCCGAGCACCCAGAACACTTGGCCGTGCTCGCGCATGAAGCCCTTCCGGGCCCGGCGCAGCGAATGGGCGTTGCCGGTGCGGCAAAACGCGTCGGCCGCCTCGGCGGCCAGGCGTCCGCCGATCATCGCGTAGTACAGGCCCTCGCCGGAGGCCGGCGCCACCACGCCGGCTGCATCGCCGGCGAGCACCACGTCGCGGCCGTTGTCCCAGCGCCGCAGCGGCCGCAGCGGGATCGGCGCGCCTTCGCGGCGGATGGTCGGGGCGTCGGCGAGGCCTGCGGTCCTGCGCAGGGCGGTGAGGGCCGCGCGCTGCCCGAAGCCCTTGTGTGCGCTGCCGAGGCCGATGCTGGTGGTCGGCCCGTGCGGGAACACCCAGCCGTAGAAATCGGGCGAATGCGCGCTGCCGTAGTAGACGTCACAGCGTGCGCCGTCGAAATCCTCCTGCGGCCGGTCGGGGGAGCGCACGATCTCGTGGAACGCGAACACGTAGGGCATGCGTGCGGCCCCCTTCACGCATTGCAGCGCGACGGCGGACTTGGCGCCATCCGCGCCCACGACCACGCGGGCGCGCACCCCGGTGAGGTCGCCGCCGCTGCCCGAACGGTAGAGCACCACGGCCGTGCCGTCGGCGTCGCGCTCGATCCGCTCGAAGGTGCCGCGCCGGCGTTCCGCTCCGGCGGCCTCGGCCCGCGCGCGCAGCCACTCGTCGAAGCTGTCGCGGTCGACCATGCCGACGAAGCCGTCGCCGTGGATCGGCATCTGCGCCTGTCGCGACGAGGGCGAGATCACCCGTGCCGCGGTGATGCGGGCGACGATCAGCGAGTCCGGGATGTCGAACTCCTCGATCAGCCGGGGCGGGATCGCACCGCCGCATGGCTTGATCCGCCCGGCACGGTCGAGCAGCAGCACCGAACGCCCGGCCTGCGCCAGGTCGCGTGCGGCGGTCGCACCTGCCGGGCCGCCGCCGACCACCACCGCGTCGAAGCGGTCCTGCGGGGCGATCCCGGCGCGGGCGGTGTCGGTCATGCCGAGCTGGGTCATACCGTGACTCCACAGGGATTGGCGGTGATCCGGCCGGCGCCGGAGGTTGCCGGGAACACCCGTGCAGCTTGGCGCGCCGCGATCAGGAACAGCAGCATCTCGGCGAGCAGCACGACGGCGTAGGCCGGGGCCGCCCCATGCAGCATCGCCTTGGCTGCGTCCGTCGCCGCGGCAGCGCAAAGGCCGCCGAGCGCGAACGCCAGCGCCTGCGCGGCACCCCACAGGCCGATCCGGATGCCGCCGCGCGCCCCAGCAGCACTCGCCAGCTGCATCATCGAGCCGACCGCCGCCACGGCGAACAGCCCGTTGCCCAGCCCGAGCGACAGCACGACGGCGCCGAGCATCCGGGCGCCTTCCGGCGTGGGGCCAAAGACCAGGCCGGCAAGCGCCAGGGCGGCGAGGGACAGCGCCGAGGCAACGCAGCCGCCGATCGTCCAGCCGCGCAGCGAAGGCAGGCGCATCCCCGCCACGCGCCGGCTGCCCGCGGCTGCCACCAGCAGCATGCCGAGCAGCGCGCCGCCGTGCTGCAGCCCTGTCAGCTGCGCCGTCTGCGCCGGCGTCATGTGGAAGACGGTGCCCGCGAACGGCTCCAGCAGGATCTCCTCGGCGCTGTAGGCGAGCATCGACAGTGCCACGAAGCCGGTGAAGCGTCGTGCCAGCGGATCCCGCCAGACCTGCATCAACGCCGTCCGCAACGGGATGTGCGGCAGGACCGCCGGGGGGTCCGACCGGTCCCCCGCGCGCTCGATCCCGGCGGTCGCCATCACCGTGCCGGCCAGGGCGACAACGGTGACCGACCCGGTCACCGTCATCAGCCGGTGCGGCGAGAACGGCTGCAGCAGATGGCCGGCGATCCCGGCCGTCACCGCGATCCCGGCGATCATCATGATCCAGACCGTCGAGGCGGCAGCGGGGCGCCGCCCGGCTTCGACCCGCTGCCCGAGCAGCGCCAGCAGCGAGGTACCGCTGGTGCCGACGCCAAGGCCGATCGCGCCATAGGCAGCCACCGCCAGTGCCAGGCCGGCGATCCGGTGCGACCCTGCCAGGAGAACGATCGCTTTGGCTGCCGCCAGCGCGCCGACCGCCAGCAGGGTCATGCCGCCGAGGATCCAGGGCGTGCGCCGCCCGCCCTGGTCGGAACCGTGCCCCATGGCCGGCCGCATCACCTGGACCCCGTAGTGCAGGGCCACCAGGATGGCCGGCAGCACCGCCGGAAGCCGCAGCTCCACCACCATCACCCGGTTCATCGTCACGGTGACGAGCACGACGATCGCGCCGAGTGCCGCCTGCACCGAGCCAAGCCGCAGGATTCCGGTCCAGCCGAGCGGCCGGGCGGCAATGCTCATGCGACGCCTCGCAAGGCCAGGGCGGCGACCAGCATGCCGAGCACGTAGAGCGACGTGCCGGTGGCGTTGTAGCGCGGCGCCTCGCCACGCGGATCGCGAAGCAGGCGCGGCATCAGGGCGAGCTGTGCTGCGATCAGCACGGCGACGATCCCGGCATGGATCGGCAGGCCCCAGCGCAGCAGGCCGGCCACCACGACGAGCTGCGGCAGCGTCATCACCAGGCACGCGAGCCGGCAGGCCTTTGCTGCGCCGAGACGCGCCGGCAGCGAGCCGACGCCGCTCAAGCGGTCACCCTCGATCGACTTGAAGTCGTTCAGCGTCATGATGCCGTGCGCGCCGAGGCTGTAGAGCGC
>CAXTCK010000239.1:0-4648 GCA_964242425.1 uncultured Acetobacteraceae bacterium
GTCGGGCGCGGCGGCTGGACCCCGCCGGTCTGGCCAGCCGGAGCCGACGCCGCGGGCGCCGGAACGGGCGCCGCAGCCGGCGCATTCGTGCGGCCGGCGGCACCGCCTTCCGTCACCACGGTGAGCAGCGCGCCCACCTCGACCTCGTCGCCTTCCGACACCTCGTGCGGACCGAGCACGCCACCCGAGGGTGCCGCCACCTCGACGCTGACCTTGTCGGTTTCAAGCTCGATCACGGGCTCGTCGGCGGAAACCGGCTCGCCCGGCTGCTTCAGCCAGCGGGCGATAGTGGCAGTCGTGACGCTCTCGCCGAGCGTGGGAACCTTGATCTCGGCAGGCATCGGTTATCCTCGATCTTTCGGTGCTCGTCCGGCAGGCGCGACGCACGGGCCGCCGCCCAGCCCCGCCGGACCGGCACGTGTCATGGTGGCGGCGAAGAACCGCTCAGGCCGCCTTGTCGCCCAGCGCTTCCCGTATGCCAAGCGCGTCGCGCACCAGCGCTGCCTGCTGCGTCGCATGGGTGCGCGCGAGGCCCGTCGCCGGGCTCGCCGCCGCTGCCCGCCCGACATAGACCGGCCGCCTCGCCTGCCTGCCGATCCGGCACAGCACAGCCTCGATGCGCCGGTCGACGAAGCTCCATGCGCCGGCGTTTTCAGGCTCCTCCTGGCACCACACGACCTCGGTGTCCCCATACGGCGACAAGGCCTGGACCAGCTCCTCGTCCGGGAACGGGTACACCTGCTCCAGGCGCAGGATCGCCACGTCGGACAGCGCCCGCTCGCGCCGTTCCGCCAGCAGGTCGTAGTACACCTTGCCCGAGCACAGCACGACGCGGCGCACCGCGGCCGGCTCGGCGATGGGGTCGGTCTCGGCGATCACCGGCTTGAACCAGGTGTCGTCCGCCATCTCGGCCAACGAACTGGTCGCCAGCTTGTGCCGAAGCAGCGACTTCGGCGTCATGACCACCAGCGGCTTGCGATAGTCGCGGCACAGCTGCCGGCGTAGGGCATGGAAGTAGTTCGCCGGCGTGGTGATGTTGCACACCTGCATGTTGTTCTCGGCGCAAAGCTGCAGGTAGCGCTCCATGCGGGCGGAGGAATGCTCCGGTCCCTGCCCCTCGTAACCGTGCGGCAGCAGCATCACCAAGCCGGACATGCGCAGCCACTTGGTTTCGCCGGACGCGATGAACTGGTCGATGATCACCTGCGCGCCGTTGGCGAAATCGCCGAACTGCGCTTCCCACAGCACCAGGGTCTTGGGGTCGGCCAGGCTGTAGCCGTACTCGAAGCCGAGCACGCCGAACTCGGACAGGAGCGAGTTGTATACCTCGATCCCGGCCTGGCCGCCGTCATCGACGCCGCGGATGTTGTTCAGCGGCACGTATTCGTTCTGGTTGACCTGGTCGATCAGCACGGCGTGGCGCTGGGAGAAGGTGCCGCGCTGGCAGTCCTCGCCGGACAAACGCACCCGGTGGCCTTCCAGCAACAGGGTGCCGAACGCCAGCGCCTCGCCGGTGGCCCAGTCGATGCCTTCCCCGCTGTCGAACATGGTCAGCTTGGCGTCCAGCTGGCGGGAAATCTTGGGGTTGGCGTTGAAGTCCTTGGGCGCGGTGCCGAGCGCCCGCCCGACCAGGCGCAGGGTATCGAGCGGCAGCCCGGTCGCGCGGTCCGAGGACCGGCCCTTGTTGTCCGGCTGCTTCATGCCGGACCAGATCCCTTCCAGCCAGTCCGCCTTGTTGGGGCGGTAGGACTGCGAAGCCTTGTAGGCTTCCTCCAGCTGGGCCTGGAACGCGTCCCAGGCGGCCTGGGCACCGGCGCCGTCCAGCACGCTTTCGCGCACCAGGCGCTCGGCGTACAGGGTGCGCGTGGTCGGGCGGGCGCGGATCGCCTTGTACATGGTGGGCTGGGTGAAGGCCGGCTCGTCGCTCTCGTTGTGGCCGTGACGGCGGTAGCACACGATGTCGAGCACGATGTCGGCGGCGAAGCGCTGGCGGAACTCGGCGCAAAGCCTGGCGCAGAACACCACCGCTTCCGGCTCGTCGCCGTTCACGTGCAGGATCGGCGACTGCACCGCCTTGGCGATGTCGGTGCAGTAGAGGCCGGAATAGGCGTGCGCGGAGACGGTGGTGAAGCCGATCTGGTTGTTGACGATCAGGTGGATGGTGCCGCCGGTGCGGTAGCCGATCAGCTGGCTCATCGC
The DNA here is from genome assembly GCA_964242425.1 of uncultured Acetobacteraceae bacterium. GTDB lineage: Bacteria > Pseudomonadota > Alphaproteobacteria > Acetobacterales > Acetobacteraceae > Lichenicola. The sequence goes on from CAXTCK010000239.1 coordinate 2,200, forward strand.
CATGGTCTCGTACACCAGGCCCTGACCGGCGAAGGCGGCGTCGCCGTGCACCAAGATGCCCAGCGCCCCGTGCCGCCCTTCCGTGTCGCCGGTCATGTCCTGGGCGGCGCGGACCTTGCCCACCACCACCGGGTCCACCGCTTCCAGGTGCGACGGGTTCGGTTGCAGGGAGATGTGCACCGGGTGGCCGGCGATCTCGATGTCGGTGGAGGTGCCGAGATGGTACTTCACGTCGCCCGAGCCCTGGACGTCGTCCGGCTTGAAGCTCGCCCCGGCGAACTCGCTGAACACGGCGGTGTAGGGTTTGCGAACGACGTTCACGAGCGTGTTCAGGCGCCCGCGATGCGGCATGCCGATCGCCACCGACCGCACCCCGTCGCGCGCCGCCTGGTCGATCATCGTGTGCAGCGCCGGGATTGCCACCTCGCCGCCTTCGAGCCCGAACCGCTTGGTGCCGACATAGCGCTTCTGGCAGAACGCTTCGAAGCCTTCCGCCTCGTCCAGCTGCCGCAGCAGTGCCACCTTGCCGTCCGGCCGCAGGCTGTCGCGCCAGCGACTGCCCTCGATGCGCGACTGGATCCATTCGCGCTGCGCCGGGTTCTGCACGTGCATGAACTCGGCGCCGATCGGGCCGCAATAGCCTTGGCGCAACGCGTCCAGGATGGTGCGCATCGACGCGACCTCGACGCCGAGCAGGGTCGACGCCGCCCGGCCAAGATAGATCGGCCGGTCCAGGTCCTCCGGGCCGAAGCCGTAGGTGGCGGGATCCAGGTCGGCGTGCGACTTCGGCGCCTGCAGGCCGAGCGGGTCGAGCCGCGCTTCCAGGTGGCCGCGCACGCGATAGGCGCGGATCAGCTGCATCGCCCGCAGGCTGTCGTCGGCACTGGCGCGAACCTGCGCGGCGGTGAGGACGGCTGGTTCCCGGTCGCTGGTCGCCGCGGCTGGAGCCGCCGCCTCGAACTCCGCATGTCGCGGCGCCCACGAAGCGCCGGCGGCGTCGTGCAGTACCGCCACGGCTTCCTCGTCCATGGCGCCGAACAGGGCCGCGAAGCTCGGGTCGACGCCCTCCGGATCGGCCGCCCAGCGCGCATACAGATCGGCCAGATAGGTGGCGTTGCCGCCGCTGAAGGCCGTGGCCAGTATGTCAACGCCCGCCATGAAGGTCTCCCCGGTAGACCCGAGCCGTCGCGGACGGGTCCGATCGCCGTATTATGTCAGATAACAACTCACGCGTCCGGGCAGCCCACCCATTCGGCGTCACAGGATTGTCCTAGACGCATGGTATCGTGGCGAACCGATGGCGGAGTGCCTGAACCGGTGCGCATCCCGAGGGCCGTCGCGTCCGGAGCTTCATCGCCCAGGATCCTCAACAACGCGTTAAGGATCGCCCGCCTGGCCACCCTGACCTCGCATCCCGTAGCCATCCCCCAGGCCACGGGACGGCCGCCGGTGGCTCAGCGCCCGATCGCGCGGAAGTCGGCGAGCAGCTTCTTCACCGCGTCGCAGGACTTGTCGAAGGCGGCCTTCTCCTCGGCGGTGAACTCCACCTCGAGCACCCGCTCGGCGCCGCCGGCACCGATCACCACCGGCACGCCGACATAGAAGTCGGTCTGGCCGTACTGGCCCTGGAGCTTCACGGCGCAGGGCAGCACGCGCTTCTTGTCCTTGAGGAAGCTTTCCGCCATCGCCACCGCCGAGGCTGCCGGCGCGTAGAAGGCCGAGCCCTTCTCCAGCAGCTTGACGATCTCGCCGCCGCCGTTGGCGGTGCGGGTGACGATCGCGTCGATCCGCTCCTGCGTGGTCCAGCCCATCCTGATCAGGTCGGTCACCGGCACGCCGGCCACGGTGGAATAGCGGATCAGCGGCACCATGGTGTCGCCGTGGCCGCCCAGCACGAAGGCGGTCACATCCTCCACCGACACGTTGAACTCCTGCGCCAGGAACAAGCGGAAGCGTGCACTGTCCAGCACGCCCGCCATGCCGACCACCATGTTGGCGGGCAGGCCGGACGCCTCCTGCATCACCGCCACCATCACGTCGAGCGGGTTGGTGATGACGATCACGAAGGCGCCCGGGGCATGCGTCTTGATGCCCTCGGCGACCGTGGTGATCACCTCGGCGTTCTTGGACAGGAGGTCGTCGCGCGACATCCCCGGCAGGCGCGGGAAGCCGGCGGTGACGATCACCACGTCCGCGCCCGCGATCGCGGCGTAGTCCGAGCCGCCGCTATAGGCACAGTCGAAGCCGTCCACCGGCGAGGACTGGGCGAGGTCCAGCGCCTTGCCGGCAGCCACCCCGCCGAACACGTCAAACATCACCACGTCGCCCAGCTCCTTGAGGCCGAGCAGGTGGGCAAGCGTGCCGCCGATGTTGCCGGCGCCGATAAGGGCGATCTTCTTGCGTGCCATGTGTCTTCCCCAAGATGGTGCGGGCCCAAGATGGTGCGGGC
>CAXTCK010000240.1:0-4646 GCA_964242425.1 uncultured Acetobacteraceae bacterium
CGCGCGGGTCGCGCCGGTCGCGGCCGCGCGCCGGTCCCAGTGCCGCGATCGGGGTATGGCCGAGCCCGATCAGGAACGCGGCCGCCGCCCGTCCGGCGGCGTGGTTGGAAAAGCCGATGGCGTGCCCGATCGGCCGCCTCGGCAGCTCCGCCACCTCGATCACGGGCACGCCCGCCTGTCCGAGCTGGCGCAGCACCGGCTCGCGATGCGGCGCCGCCAGCACCAGCGCTTCCGGCCGGCGCGACAACAGGGTGCGCACCTGCCGCTGCTCCTCGGCGAGGCTGTAGCTGGTGTAGCCGATCAGCAGCTCGTAGCCGGCCGGGCGCAGCGCTTCCGTGAGGCTCTCGGCCAGGGCGGCGAAGTTGCCGTTGGCGAGCGTCGGCAGGATCAGCCCGACAAAGCCGCTGCGCCGCGTCGCCAGGCTGCCGGCGGCGCGGTCCGGCACGTAGCCGAGCGTGTCGATCGCTTCCTGCACCCGCGCGCGCGTCTGCGGCGATACCTGGTGCGGCCGGATCAGCACGCGCGTCACCGTCATGCGCGACACGCCCGCCAGCACCGACACGTCGCGCAGCGTCGCCTTGGGCCCCGGTGCCGCCGGACTCCGGCGCGGCGGCACGCTCAAGGCCGGCCGGCACCCCGCCGGTTGAGGTACACCGCATGCACCTCGCTGCTGGCGCAGATGAACAGCCGGCTGTTGCGGTGCCCGCCGAAGCACACGTTGGACACCGGGTGCGGCAGCCGGATCCGGCCCAGCAGGTCGCCCTGCGGGCTCACGCAGTGCACCCCGTCGCCAGCACTGGTCCACACGTTGCCGTCCTCGTCGCAGCGGAACCCGTCCGCGGCGCCTTGCTCGGGGGCGTAGAAGTCGCGGCCCTGGCCGAGCCGGCCGGTATCGGCCTCGACGTCGAACACCTGGATCCCGCGCGGAACGCTGTTGTCGTGCATGCGCCCGGTCTCGGCGATGAACAGCCGGCTCTCGTCCGGCGAGAAGCACAGCCCGTTCGGGCAGGCGAAGGCGTCGCTCACCACGTCGAGCCGCCCGTCGCGCGGATCGAAGCGGTACACCTGGCAGGGCAGCTCCTCCTCCGTGCGGCCCTCGCCCTCGTAGTCCATGGCGATGCCGTAATGCGGATCGGTGAACCAGACCGTGCCGTCGGACTTCACCACCACGTCGTTCGGCGAGTTCAGCCGCCGCCCCTGGTGGCGGTCGACCAGCGTGGTGACCGTGCCGTCGTGCTCGGTGCGCACCACCGCGCGCGCGCCGTGCAGGCACGACACCAGCCGTCCTTCCCGGTCGCGCGTGCCGCCGTTGGCATACCGGCTCGGCTGGCGATAGGTGGACAGGCCGACGCCCTCGATCCAGCGCATGATGCGGTTGTTCGGGATGTCGCTGAACAGCAGGCAGCCGGCATCGCCGAACCACACCGGCCCCTCGGTCCAGCGGAACCCGTCGGCGATCCGTTCCGGACGGGCATTGAACAGCACGAAGCGCCGGAAGCGCTGGTCGACGACGTCGAACACCTCCATCGTCTTCAGCGCCCCCAGATCTTCCTGTAGGCGTCCCGGTAGTTGTTGTCCGGGTCGTAGATGTCCTTCTTGCCCCCGTCCAGGTCGACGTTCTTCGCCGTCACCAGGTGCACCGGCGCCACGTAGCCGGAGGCAGGCTGGCCGGCAAAGCCGCGGTTCATCTCGTCGACCACCTGCCAGCCCTGCAGCCGCAGCGGCTCCGGAACAGTCGCCGCCTGGAACTGGCCGGCGCGTATGCGCTCGTACGCGGAGTTGCTGCCGTCGCCGGCGCTGATGTTGACCGGCGGCCCGGACGGGTCGCGCCCGGCCGAGATCAAGGGCGGCCCGATGAAGTCGTAGTACAGGTCGTTGATCGCCAGCGTGAAGGTCCACTTCGCGCCAAAGCGCTGCACCAGCGAGGTGGTGAGCTGTGACATGCGGGTGGAGGTGTCGGCCAGCGGCGTGTCCTCGAACGACAGCACGCTGCAACCCGGAAAGGTCTGGATCTCGTCGCGCATCATCTTCGCCTTGGCCAGCGCGATGGCGTAGGCGCTGTCGGTGAAGATCACCACGCCCGCCTTGCCGCCGCTCTGCACGACCGCGTAGTCCGCCGCCACCTTGGCGACCTTCGCGCTGTCGCTGCCGATGTTGCTGAGGACGTGGTACTCGGCCATCGGTCCCGGCTTCGGGCCGCCGTGCCAGGCGACGATGCGTATGCCGGCCGCTGCCGCCTGCTCGATGTCGCCCGCGTTCTGCACCACGTCGTAGCCGCCGATGACGATGCCGTCCGGCTTCAAGGCCACCGCCTGGCTGAAGGCGGAATGGATGCCGGACACGCTGCCCTGTCCGTCCAGCACGCGCACGGTCCAGCCGATCGCCTGGCCGGCCTCTTTGACCCCGTCGCCCACCTCCTGGATGCCGCCGTTGCGCTGGTCGGCGGACACGTAGATCACGGTCTTGCCAGTCGCCGCCTTAGGGCCGGTGGTCGGGCCGTCCCATTTGGAAGCCGGCGCGGTTGCCGCCGCGACCACCGCCTGCGCGCGGGACAGCGCGTCCTGCGCGGTGGCCGTGCCGCCACTGGCGAGCAGGATCGCCAGCCCCACGCCTGCCGGCAGCAAGGCAGGCCGGCCATCAAATGGTGCCGATATCATCGTTCCGCTTCCCCCTCGTGGCCCGCCTGAAGGCGGTGCCGTTTGTTCAAGACTACCCGCGTTCAGCGCGCCGGCCGCGCTGATGGCCGCGCCGACCTCGCCATCACCCGCCTGCGTCCGGTCCAGCCTGCGAGCCCGATCGCGATCAGCAGCGTGGCGCCGTTGAACGCCGGCTCCACCCAGAAGGCGCCGCCCAGCTGCTCGATGCCGGAGATGCCGATCGCCAGGATCACCACGCCCACCACCGTGCCCCAGATGTTGACCCGTCCGGGGGTGATGGTGGTGGAGCCGAGAAACGCGCCCACCAGCGCCGGCAGCAGGAATTCCAGCCCGACGCTGGCCTGGCCGACGCGCAGCCGGGCCGCCAGGATCACGCCGGCGAAGGCGGTAATCACGCCGGACACCATGAAGGCCAGCATGACGTAGCGGCGGGTGGGGATGCCGTTGAGCTCGGCCGCGCGCGGGTTGGCGCCGATCGCGTAAAGGTAGCGCCCGAGCGGCGTGTACGCCGAGACCAGCCACAGCACCGCCGCCAGCCCGGCCACGTAGAAGGCAGGGATCGGGATGCCGAACACGCTGGCGATGTCGAGCTCGAAAAAGGCGTGCGGCAGCCGGCCGATCACCTGCCGGCCGCCGGTCCACCACAGCGCCACCGCGTAGGTGACGGTGCCGGTGCCCAGCGTGGCGATGAAGCTGTCGATCTGCGCCACCTCGACCAGCAGCCCGTTGAGCAGCCCGAACACCAGCCCCAGCCCCAGCACGATCAGCACCGCGAGCGGCCACGGCACCCCGGAGATCTGCAGCGAGATCGCCAGGATGTGCCACAGCACCACGCCGTAGCCGACGGTGAGGTCGATCTTGCCGGTCATCATCGGCACGGTGGCGGCCAGCGACAGCATCGCCACCACCGCCTTGTCGCTCAGGATCGACCGGGCGTTGAGCCAGGTGGGAAAGGTTTCCGGCAGGATCAGCGAGAACAGCAACGCCAGCAGCACGCACAGCACCACCAGCCCGTACACCGGCAGCAGGCCCACGATCTTCCGGCCGATCGGCAGGTCCCTGAGGCTGCCCGGAGCGGGCTCCAGCGCCGTGGACTTGAGCGAGTTCATGCCTGGGATCCTTGGGATTCGGGAAAGGCGGTCCCGGCCGGGGAAGAATGCGCGCCGCCGGCGGAGGCCGCCTGCAGCAGCGCCTGCACCGACAGGTCCGCGCGGCCGAGCTCGGCGCAGACGCGGTTCTGGCTGAACACCAGGGCGCGATGGCAGATGGCCGCCACCTCCTCGAAGTCGGTGGCGACCACGACGATCGACAGCCCGGCCGCCAGCGCCTGCCGCAGCAGGCCGTAGATTTCTGCTTTTGCGCCGACATCCACCCCCGCGGTCGGCTCCTCCAGCACCAGCAGGCGGGTGGCGATGCCGAGCCAGCGCGCCAGCACCACCTTCTGCTGGTTGCCGCCGGACAGGGTTTCCACCGGCCGGCCGGGCTGGTTCGGCCGCAGGCTCATGCGCGCGCCGGCGGCGACGCAGTCGGCATTCTCAGAGGCGGGCAAGCGCAGCCCGAGCAGGGCGTGGCCGAGCGCCCCCGGGTTGAGGAACAGGTTCTCGCGCACCGAAAGCGGCATGCCCAGACTTTCCGCCACCCGGTCGCCCGGCACCAGCCCGACCCCGGACGCCATCGCGCTCGCGGCGGAGCCCGGCCGGTACGGCACGCCGTGCAGGACCATGCGCCCGGCTTCCACCGGACAACACCCGAACAGCGCGCGGCCGATCGCGTCCTGGCCGGCGCCGCGCAGCCCGACCAGCCCGACCATCTCGCCCCGGCGCAGCACGAGGTCCACCGGCCCGGCCGCGTCCGCGACCAGGCCCTCGAGCTCAAGGCACGGATCCGTTCCGCATGGCTCCGGTTCCGGGAACAGCTGTGCTGGCGGCCGCCCTACGATCATGGTGACGAGGTCGGTGGGATCGGTGTCGGCCACGCGCTTGATGCCGA
>CAXTCK010000241.1:0-4591 GCA_964242425.1 uncultured Acetobacteraceae bacterium
CCTGCGGCGGTCGATTTTGAGTCGACTACGTCTACCGTTCCGTCACTCTCGCGCCGGTCCTGGTTACCAGCACGCAGGCCTGCCCGCAACGCGCCGGTCAGGTGGTGGCGGGCACGCGGTGGATGCCGCACTCGACCTTGGCAAGGCCGGCCCAGCGGCCCGAGCGCTCGTGTTCCAGCATCCCGGTCGCCCGGGTGCAGACGGAGCAGCCGATCGACGGATAGCCGCGCTCGACCAGCGGGTGCGCGGGAAGCCGGCGCTGCGCCATCTCGTTCCGGATGCGTGCCGCGTCCCAGTCGGCGAGCGGGTTGAGCTTGACGCGGCGGCCGTCGAACTCGACGACAGGCAGGGCGTGGCGCGTGGCGGCCTGGTGCCGCTTGCGTCCGCTGATCCAGCCGTCGAAGCCGGCCAGGGCCTGGTCGAGCGGCTCCACCTTGCGCAGGGAGCAGCAGGCGTCGGGATCGAAATACCACAGCTCGCCGGTGGGATCGCGTTCGGCCAGGCGTGGTCCGGCGGGGACGACGTCGCGCACGTCGCCGAGCCCGAGCAGGGAGGCCACCTCGTCGCGATAGGCGATGGTTTCGGGAAAGTGCTTGCCGGTGTCGAGGAACACCACCGGCAACGACGGGTCGATGTCGGCGATCATCGACAGCAGCACAACGGATTCCGCCCCGAACGACGACACGGCGGCAATCCGGCGCGGCATGACGGAGCTGAGCGCGTGGCGCAGGATGGTGGACCCGTCGGCGCCTTCCTGCTCAAGCGCACGGAGCTGCCGGTAAGCCTGCAGCACGTCGCCCCCGTCAGGCCGGGCGCCATGGTCGTCACGATCGGATGCGTGGCCGAATTGCACGTCCATGGTTGCGCGTTCCCTTGCTGCGCTGCGGCAGAGCAGGATACGCACATAGGTGCGGGCAGTTCAAACAAACAACGATTTGGCACCGTGACACAGGGATGCAGCGGTCGCATATCCAACGTGCCGATAAATTCAACCGCAATCAGTCGTGGATCACCGTCGGGCAGAAGCGCCTGGCGAGGGCGCTGGAGTCCGTGTCGTCGGGCGCCAGGCCGATCAGCTTCAACTCGTCGAGATACTGCGCCACCTGGTCGCGCAGCTCCCGGCCGATCGGGTGCACCGCGTGTCCCTCGGCCTGCAGCATCCGCTCCAGTTCCGACTGATCCATGTCCGGCAGCTGGTCGGCCAGGATGCTGGCAGTCTCGCCCAGATGGTGCTGCACCGCTTCCGCCGCCTCCTGCACCGCCAGCACCAGCGACACCGCGGCGGCGGGATCGGCGTGCAGGAGGTCGCCGCGCATGCCGAGCACGCGGCTGACCCGGTTGCCGTAGCTGCCTGTCATGCTGCTCGCGAGCTCGTGGAGGTGCAGCCGCTCGCGCAGTTGCCAGATCACCGGGTCGTGCCCCGCCACCGCCTGCACGCGCCGGTCGGCCAGCGCCTGCCCGAACTGATCCGGCGGCAGCTGCACCCAGGAAACGTCGTGGTTCGGGTCCATGCCCTTGCGTCGCATCACCACCGAGAAGAACAACCGGTCGGCGCCGAAATCGGCCACCCCGATCGCCTTGCGGTGCAGGTCCTCGATCCGCCTCACCGGCGACTTGCGATCCACCAGCAGCCGGGAGCTGCCGCTCTGCAGGCCGCAGATCAGCTGCGCGTCGAGCCCGCCCATCAGTCGCGGCAGCCAGGACAGCGCCGGCGCCACCGACACGTCGGCGCCGCCCGGATGCAGCTGCGCCACCGCTTCCTGTCCCGACGCGAAGCCGCCTTCGATGGTCACGTCGAGGTTGTAGCGGGAGAACATGCCCTGATGCACCGCCACCATCAGCACGGGGTCGTGCTCGGGGTGCGGGCAGCTCAGCACGAGCCGGCGGTAGCGGCCGTCCGGATGCGAGGTCTTGTCGCGATGCGGATGGCGGAACTGGTTGCGCAGCACGAGGGCGCCCGCAGCCACGAGCCCCACGGCGGCGCCAGCCCCCAGGAGCGAGCGCCGCCCGAGAACCGGGCGCTCGGGCTGATCCATGCTGGCGGCCTCCAGGCGATGGCGGCCCCGCGCGAAACCCGCCCCCGAAGGCTTTACGCGCCGGCGCCGGCTCCGCTATAGGGGGCGCCGCCGGTCCCGGATAGCTCAGCGGTAGAGCAAGCGACTGTTAATCGCTCGGTCGTAGGTTCGATCCCTACTCCGGGAGCCAGGCTTCTACCGGCAGCTTCCGTTGCGCACGCGATAGCGCTTGGCAACCGTGCCGGTTGGCGGCAAGAACGCCCGATGAGCGAACCCTCCGATCCCGTCGATCCCGACCTTTTCGCCCAGCTCGACATACGGGTCGGCACCGTCACCGACGCGCAGCCGTTTCCCGAGGCGCTTCGCCCGGCGATCAGGCTGTGGATCGACTTCGGCACCCCGCTCGGCACCAGGCGCTCGTCGGCGCAGATCACCCGGCACTACAAGCCCGACCAGCTGATCGGGCGGCAGGTCTGCGCGGTGGTGAACCTTCCGCCGCGCCAGATCGGGCCGTTCGTGAGCGAGGTGCTGACCCTTGGCCTGCCGGACGCGTCCGGCGAGGTCGTGCTGCTTCGGCCCGACCACAAGGTGCCGGACGGCGGCAGGCTGTTCTGATGGCGGTGAGCTTTGTCACCGTGAGCTGGGACCAGCTGCACCGCGACGCCCGCTCCCTGGCCGGGCAGCTGATCGCCGAGGCGCCGTTCGACGGCATCGTCGCCATCACGCGCGGCGGGCTGATCCCCGCCGCCATCATCGGCCGCGAGCTGGATTGCCGCGTGGTCGAGAGCGTGTCGGTGGTGTCCTACGACCAGGCGCCGACGCGGACGCAGGCGCTGGACGACGAGCGCACGCAGGGCGAGCCGGTGGTGGTCAAGCAGCCCGCCGCCGCCGGTGACGGCTCGGGCTTCCTGATCATCGACGACCTGGTCGATTCCGGCGTGACGGCGCGGCTGGTGCGGCGGCTGCTCCCGAAGGCGCGGTTCGCCTGCCTGTATGCCAAGCCGGCCGGGCTGCCGTTCACCGACCGCTACGTGGTCGAGGTGCCGCAGGACACCTGGATCCTGTTTCCATGGGACACCGCGCCGTCCTTCGTGCCGCCGCTGGCGCGACAGGCCATCGATCCTGTCTGATCGTCCGGCCGCCACCGAGGCGGGCAGCGTCCGGCACGCTCCGCTGGACGGCTGGCCCGTGCGCGACCAGATCGAGGGATTGTGGGAAGGCCAGCTCGCGGCGGTGGCGTCGATCGGCCCCGCGCTGGACGCCATCGCTGACGCGGTCGAGGCCGCCCTGCCCCGCCTGCGCGACGGCGGCCGGCTGGCCTATGCGGGCGCCGGCAGTTCGGGGCGTCTCGGGGCGCAGGACGGCGCCGAGCTGGAGCCGACCTTCGACTGGCCCCGCGACCGGCTGGTGCTGCTGATCGCGGGCGGGGTGCGGGCGCTGACGCAGGCGGTGGAGAACGCCGAGGACGACGCGCCCGAAGCGCGCGCGCAGGTCGCGGCGGCCGGGATCGGGCCGCAGGACGTGGTGATCGGCGTGGCGGCGAGCGGGGCCACCCCGTTCACGCTGGGCGCCGTCGTGGCCGCGCGGGCGCGGGGCGCGCTGACGATCGGGCTGGCCAACAGCGCCGGAAGCCCGCTGCTGGCGGCAGCCGAGCGTCCCGTCCTGGTCGCCACGGGCGCCGAGCCGATCGCCGGCTCCACCCGCATGAAGGCCGGCACCGCGCAGAAGGTGGTGCTGAACCTCCTGTCGACCGCGATGATGACGGGGCTGGGGCGCGTCCATGCCGGGCGCATGGTCGACATGCAGGCGCGCAACGCCAAGCTGCGACGGCGGGCGGTGGCGATGGTGGCAGAGCTGGCGGGCTGCGACCCGGCCCGTGCCGCGGAAGCGCTGGCCGCGACGGACGGGCGGGTGAAGCCGGCCGTGCTGGTGGCGCTGGGCCTGTCGGCTACGGATGCGGCGGCAGCGCTTGCCGACAGCGCCGGGCATCTTCGCCCAGCCCTTGCCGCCGCCCCCCGCAAGGCCGCCCTTGCCACCAACCAACCCGTTCCATAGGTTCTCAACCGGTTCGGGGCGTGGCGCAGCCTGGTAGCGCGCGTGTTTTGGGTACACGAGGCCCCCGGTTCGAGTCCGGGCGCCCCGACCAGTTGAGCGAGGAGCCTGCGATGCGCGCCCGGATTTTCCAGCAGCCGAAGACGTCGATGCAGTCGGGCCAGGGCGGCACGCATGACTGGATCCTGGAATATGGCCAGTCCGAGCAGCGCCAGCAGGACCCGCTGATGGGCTGGTTCGGCAGCGGCGACACGCAGAGCGAGGTGCATCTGCGCTTCTCCACCAAGGAGGAAGCGATCGCCTACGCCGACCGGCAGTCAGTCCCGTACGATGTCGAGCTCGCCCCGGTCCGCATGCGTCGGCCCAAGGCCTATGCCGACAATTTCCGTTTCGACCGCAAGCAGAACTGGACACACTAGGTCCCTGCCCGGTCGCACGCGCCCTTAGCTCAGTCGGATAGAGCAACAGCCTTCTAAGCTGTGGGTCGGTGGTTCGAGTCCACCAGGGCGCGCCAACACCGTTCC
>CAXTCK010000242.1:0-4533 GCA_964242425.1 uncultured Acetobacteraceae bacterium
GGATCCGGCGACCCCCGAGATCTCCCCCCTTCCCCTCCACGCCCCTCTCCCGATCCCGGCGCAGCCCCCGGCCGCGGCACAGGGCACGCCTCCCGCGCTGGGCTCGGCCGCCGCCAGCCACGCGCTCGATCCCGCGGCGACCGCTCCGCCAGGCACCGACCCGACCGCCGACAGCGTCGTCGCCCGCGGCAAGTATCTGGTCGACCTCGCCGACTGCGCGTCCTGCCACACCCATGACGGGGGCGCCCGCTTTGCAGGCGGCCGCTACATGGGCATGCCGTTCGGCATGCTCTCGACGCCCAACATCACCCCGGACAAGGAGTGGGGCATCGGCAAGTACACCGATGACGAGTTCGTCCGCCTGTTCCGCCACGGGATCAACCGCGTCGGCCAGCGCATCTATCCCGGCATGCCCTATCCCTGGTACGCGTCGATGCGTCGCGAGGACGCGCTGGCGATCAAGGCCTACCTGTTCTCGACCCCCCCGGTCCACGACCGCCGGCCGCCGAACAAGATCTATTTCCCGTTCACCTTCCGCCCGGCGATCGCGATATGGGACTGGCTGTTCGTGCCGACCGGCGTGTTCCACGACAAGCCGGGCCAGTCCGCGCTGGTCAACCGTGGCGAGTACATCGTCAACAGCTTCGCGCACTGCTCGGAATGCCATAACGGCCGCACCCTGCTGGGCAACGGGCCGCAGGCGCTGCCACTGCAGGGCGGCGTCATCACCCATTGGGCCACGCCCAACATCACCAACGACAAGCAGCAGGGCATCGGCCGCTTCACCGACGACGAGGTGTTCCGCTATCTCAAGACCGGCGCCGACGACGTGATGGGCACCGCGGTGGGGCCGATGCGCGAAACCGTCGACATCAGCCTGAGCAAGTTCCGCGACGACGACATCCGCGCGGTCGTCGCCTATCTCCGCACCCAGGATCGCAACGGGCGCTACAGCAGCTACAAGCGCTCCGCCTACGCGGTCGCCTCGCCGCCCGGCTCCAGCACCTATTTCTCCTTCTGCGCCTCGTGCCACGGCTCCGACGGGCGCGGCGTGAAGGGCGTGATCCCGGCGCTCGACGGCAACATCATGGTGACCGCGTTCGGGCCACAGAACGTGATCAACGTCATCATCGGCGGCGTCCAGGCCAAGGGCTCCTTCGGGGTGATGCCGGCGCTGGCGACCGGCATGACCAACGTGCAGATCGCCGAGGTGACCAACTTCGTCAGGCAGGCCTGGAGCAACGGCGCGCCGCCGAACGCCACCGCTCCGCTCGTCGCCGACCTGAGGATCTATGCCGACGGGGCGGCGGGCGACCTGCTGAACGGCCTGCGCCCCGGCGGCTGCCCGAAGCTCGACCAGCCCGAACTGCAGAAGGTGCTGGCGAACACCTCCAACGGCGTCGTGCAGGCGATGAAGGACATGACCGTCGCCACCATGCTGCAGACCGTCGACACCGTGATCGGACACGTGAAGCAGGAGGCGCCCGGCCTGAAGCAGGAGGACATCGTCGACGGGCTGACCGTTGCCTACTGCCCGATCGTGACCGCCGACAATCGGCTCGTCGGCAACCAGAAGGCCTGGCAGCTCGATAATTTCAGCACCCGCGTCTACACCCAGCTCACGACCAAGGGCGCCTATTGACGCCACCCGCGCGACCGGAGGGTCCATGTATTTCCCACTCGTGCTCGTTGTCGTGCTGGTGGCGCTCTGGCTGGCGGGCAGCGTGCTCTATGGCTGGATCAGGCGCTTCTACGGCGTGTTCACCATGCTTGTCTCGCTGGGTGCCGTCGGCGGCCTGGCTCTCGCGGTGCTGATGGTGGCGGGGCCCTATTGGAAGGTCGTCTACGACACCTTGATCCAGCCGGGATGACGGTGGACGCCGCCTGCAACGCCGAGCCGGTCCGGCAGATCGAGCGGGAGCGGCCGCCGATCTCCCGGCCGCTCGTCTTCCGGCCCGGCAGCGACGCACGCGATGGCCACGGCTGGACGCGGACGGTGGTGATCGGATCGGGCTTCGGCGGCCTGGCGGCGGCGTTGCGCGCACGGGCACTCGGCCACCACGTCACGATCCTGGAGCGGCTCGACCAGCCGGGCGGCCGGGCACGCGTGTTCCGCCGCGACGGCTTCACCTTCGATGCCGGCCCCACCGTGATCACCGCGCCGGAGCTGCTCGACGAGCTTTGGGCGCTGTTCGGCGAATCCCGTGCCGACCACGTGGCGCTGCTGCCGGTGCGGCCCTGGTATCGCATCACCTTCGCCGACGGCCGGCACTTCGACTACGGCGGCGATCTGGAGCAGATGGCGGCCAAGGTCGCGGCGTTCTCGCCGGACGACGAGGCCGGGTTCCGGCGTTTTGCCGAGCGCACCCGGAGGCTCTACGAGGTGGGCTACCGGCAGCTCGGCGCGGTTCCGTTCCATCGCGCCGGCACGATGCTGCGGGCGGTGCCGTCGCTGCTGCGGCTCGGCGGCTGGCGCTCGCTGCACGGGCTGGTCAGCCGCTACATCGCCAACGAGTCGCTGCGCCGGGTCTTCACCCTGCAGACCCTGCTGATCGGCGGCCACCCGTATCGCTCGCCCGCCCTTTACGCGCTGATCCAGCATCTCGAGCGCGAAGGCGGCGTGTGGTTTGCCCGCGGCGGCACCACCACGATCGTGACGGAGCTCGCCGCCCTGGCGCGGCGCCACGGCATCGCGCTGCGCACGAACAGCACGGTGGCGGAGGTGCTGACGGCCGGCGGTCGGGCGAGCGGGGTGCGTCTGCAGGACGACACGGTGGTTCCGGCCGACGTGGTGATCGCCAATGCCGACGCTCCCGCGGTCTATGCCGACCTGCTGCCGCCCCGCCTGCGCAGGCGCTGGAGCAACCGACGGCTTCGTCGCCTGCAGCCGTCGATGGGGCTGTTCGTGCTGTATTTCGGCACCACCCGCCGCTACGAGAACACCGCGCACCACACCATCATCCTGGGCCGGCGCTACCGCGAGCTGCTCGACCACGTGTTCGGCACTACGGCGGCGTTGCCGGACGATCCCAGCCTTTATCTGCACCGTCCTACCGCGACCGACCCGTCCCTGGCGCCGCCGGGGCAGGACGCGTTCTACGTGCTGGCGCCGGTGCCGAACCTGCGCGCGCCGATCGATTGGGACCGTGGTCGGAAGGTGATGCGCGACCGCGTGGTGGCGATGCTGTCCGCACGGGAGCTTCCCGGCCTGGACGCGTGCATCGTGTCGGAAAGCGTTCTCACCCCGGTGGAGTTCGCCAGCGACTACCTGTCCCGCGATGGCGCCGGCTTCTCGGTGGCGCCCACCTTGCGCCAGTCCGCGTTCTTCCGCTTCCACAACCGATGCGGCGACGTGCCCGGCCTTTACCTGGTCGGCGCCGGCACCCATCCCGGGGCCGGCGTGCCCGGCGTGCTGACCTCGGCCAAGGTGGTCGAAACGATGCTGCGGGAGATGTCGCCCAGTCCCGGGATCGCCGCATGAGCAGCCACGACGATCTCGCGATCCTGGCGCGGCACGGGCGGTCGTTCCGGCTGGCCGGGCGCCTGCTCGGCCCCGTGACGCTTGACCGTGCCGCGCGTCTCTACGCGACCTGCCGCGCGATCGACGATCTCGCCGACGAAGCCCCCGATCCGGTCGCGGCCGGGGAAGTCCTCCGCAGCCTGCACGCCGACCTCCTCGCCGGTCGCGGGGCAACGCCGCTCGGACGGCGCTTGTTGTCGCTCGAGGTGGATCCCGTGGCCGCTGCGGCGCTGGTCGACGCCATGCTGGCCGACCTGGAGCCGGTGCAGGTCGCCGACGAGGCGGCGCTTCTGCACTACGCCTATGGTGCCGCCGGAACCGTCGGCCTGATGATGTGCGACGTGCTCGGGGTGATCAACCCGGCGGCGCGGCCGCACGCGGTGGATCTCGGCATCGCCATGCAGCTCACCAACATCGCGCGCGACGTGCGCGAGGACGCGCTGCGGAACCGGCTCTACCTTCCGGGCAGCTGGCTGCCGCCCGGAACGACGGCCGCGACGGTGCTGGACAACCAGGATGCCGCCTTTGTCGCCGTGCAGCGCCTGCTCGCGCTTGCCGAACGGCACTACCGCAGCGGTGCATTGGGCTACGCGGCGCTGCCTGGCCGCTCGGCCGTCGCCATTCCGGCGGCCGCGCGACTTTATCGCGAGATCGGCATCCGCATCCTGCGCCGCGGGCCCGCCTACCTGCACCGCGAACGCTGCGTCGTCCCCCCGGTCAGGCGCCTGGCCCTGATCGCGGCCACCATGCTGCAGCATCGGGTCCGGCTGAAGCCCGGGCGGGGCGAGGCCTGTCGCGGGATGCCGGACGGAGAGGGTGCATGGCAATACCGGCTGGCCTGGATGCTGTCCGACCGCACGGCAGCCATCGTGCCGGAACCACGATGAACCCGTCCGTCCAGGACGGGATGGCCGACGGGTCCGGGCACGTCGGGTTCCGACATCCCGGCCGCTCGAAACCGTCGACGCTGGGCGACTGGCTTCACCGGTATTCCAACCCTGGCCGGTTCCTCC
>CAXTCK010000243.1:0-4503 GCA_964242425.1 uncultured Acetobacteraceae bacterium
GGCCCCGCCCGCGCCGCCGGGACGCGCGCAGCCGCAGGCGGCACCGGACCGGTCCGATCTGCCTCCGACCGCGCCGTCGCACGACGCGGATGCGGTGCCGCCGGACGCGCCACCCAAGGCGGAGGTGCAGGCGCCTGCGCCCGCGCCGCCGAAGCAGGCCAGCGCGTCGCAGCCCGAGGTCGACCTCGACCCGGCGGACGGGCTCGGCTACGGCCACCAGGACGACCCGCAGGTGATACCGGCCTCGCCGGACGACCGCCGCGCCAACAAGATGCCGCCCTACCCGCGCGCCGCCGGCAGGCGTGGGGAGGAAGGCTCGGTCGAGATGCTGGTGGCCGTAGGCACGGACGGCGCGGTGTCGTCGGTGGAGGTCGCGGTGTCGTCCGGCCATCCCGACCTCGACCGCACCGCGACCGAGGCGGTGTCACGCTGGCATTTCCATCCGGCGAGACAGAACGGCGTGGCCGTGCCGATGCAGATGATGCAGGTGTTCAACTTCAAGATCGACCGATAGGCCAGGATACGCTATCGCAACGTTTCCGGGGATGCGGGCTGGCCTGCCTGGCGCATCCTCGGCTAAGCTACGGGCTTGTTGCGCCGTATGGCACGGCTGGGGGATGGCCATGGTTTCGAGGATCGCGATCATCGGCGCCGGCTGGTACGGCTGTCACCTGGGCAGCTCGCTCAAGGCGCTCGGCTTCGAGATCAAGGTGTTCGAGCAGCACCATCGCCCGCTGCACGAGGCGTCCGGCAACAACCAGTTCCGCCTCCACCTCGGCTTCCATTATCCCCGCCACCACGGCACCCGGGTGCAGTCGCGGGACGGCTTCATGCGCTTCATGGAACGCTATCCGCAGCTGAGCCGCGAGGTGGCCGAGAACATCTACGCCGTTCCCAAGGCGGAAAGCCTGATCGACTTCGCCACCTACCGGCTGATCATGACCTCCACCGGCATCGACTTCCGCGAGCAGAGCGAAACCTCCGTGCCGATGCGCGAGGTGGCGGGACTGATGCTCACGGCCGAGCGCGTGCTGCTGATCGAGCAGGCGCGCCGCTTCTTCTCTGAGCTGCTCGGCGACAGCCTGGTGTTGAACCACCGCGTTTCCAGCATCGAGGAAGCCAGCGACGCGGTGCTGGTGGAAGGCGAACCGTATGACCTGCTGATCGACGCGAGCTGGGGCCAGCAGCTCGGCATGCCGATGCCGTTCTTCTACGAGCCCACCATGCTTCTTTATTATGAGACGGACCACGCGTTCCCGGCGGCGACCTTTGTCGACGGGCCGCTGTGCTCGGTGTACCCGACCGAGGATCCCAACATCTACACCCTGTCCAGCGTGCCGCACACGCCGCTGGCCCGCGTCACCAACGCCCGGGAAGCGCAGTCCATACGCGACGGCGTGTCGTCCGAAACGGTGGACGCCAAGGTGGCGGCGATGGAGGCGCAGGTGTCGCGCTACCTGCCCACGTTCAAGGAAAGCTTCCGCTTCGTGGGTCCGCAGCTGGCGATCAAGACCAAGCCCGTCGGCAACTTCGACGACCGGTCCTGCTCGGTGTTCCGACGCGGCCGCGTGTTCCACGTCATGTCGGGCAAGATCGACACCATCTTCTTCGCCATGGAGCGCATCCTGGCCTTTATCGAATCCAGCCGCGAGCGCGGCTTCTCGCCACTGGCGAGCCCGCTCCGCCGCGACATCGTGTCGCGCAGCCTGCAGACGCAGGACCACGGGTGAGCGGCATGAACCAGACCGGCACGCGCGCCCTGATCGGCCATACCGGCTTTGTCGGCTCCAACCTCGCGTCGCAGCAGCGCTTCGACGCGTTCTACAACTCGTCGAGCATCGGCGGGATCGACGGCATGCGTTTCGGCGACGTGGTGTGCGCCGGCGTGTCGGCGGTGAAGTGGTGGGCGAACCAGAACCCGGCCGAAGACCTCGCGCGCATCGAGGGGCTGATCGCGCATCTCGACACGGTCGCCGCCGACAACTTCACCCTGATCTCGACGGTGGACGTGTACGGCATCCCGATCGACGTCACCGAGGCGGACCAGCCGGTGCTGGACGGGCTGCATCCATACGGCGCGAACCGCCTGATGCTGGAGCGATGGGTGGCGCAGCGCTTCCCGTCCAGCCAGATCGTGCGCCTGCCGGCCTTGTTCGGCGCCGGGCTGAAGAAGAACGCGATCTTCGACCTGATGCACGACAACCGGGTGCACGTGATCAACGGTGCGTCGGCGTTCCAATGGTATCCGCTGCAACGTTTGACCGCCGACCTCCATACCGCGCGCACCCGCGGCCTCGGCGTGGTCAACCTCGCCACCGAACCGCTGTCGATGGAGGAGATGCGCGCGCGGTTCTTTCCCGACCGCCGCATCGGCGCGGAAGCGGCGCCGCAGGCCCGCTACGACATGCGCACGGTGCACGAGGCGGAGTTCGGCGGCGTCGACGGCTACATCCTCGACCGCGACGGGGTGCTGGACGCCCTGGGCCGCTTCATCGACGCCGAGCGGCCTGCATGAGGCGCCCGGCATGAGACGTTTGGGCGTTTCCAACCTCGCCTGGGCGCCGGACGCCGAGGACAGGGCGTTGGCGCTGCTGGCGGAGCACGGCGCGGAGGGCGTCGAGGTGGCGCCGACCCGCATCGCCGGCTGGGAGGACCTGACGCCGTCGCGGCTCCGATCGTTCCGCAGCCGCTGCGACCAGGCTGGCCTGGTCGTGAGTTCGCTGCAGGCGGTATTCTTCGGCCGGCCCGGGGTCGCGCTGCTGGGACCGGACGACGCGTTCGACGCCATGTGCGCGCACATGCGCGTTCTGGCGCGGATCGCCGCGGCGCTGGGCGCCGGGGTCGCGGTGTTCGGCGCGCCGAAAAGCCGCCTGCGCGGCGCCATGCCCATGGACGAGGCCATGGCGTTGGCGTCGGAGCGGCTGCGCGTGCTGGGCGGGATCGCCTCGGAAGGCGGGCTGACGCTCGGGCTTGAGCCGGTGCCGCCGGTCTACGGGGCGGACTTCCTCAACCATTGGCGTGACATGCTGGCACTCGTGCACCAGACCGGGCATCCCAACGTGCGCGCCCATCTCGACACCGCCTGCGTGTTCCTGGCAGGCGACGATCCCGTCGAGGCGATACCTGAAGCGCTGCCGGTGCTGGCGCACTACCACATGGCCGAGCCGGAACTCGGGCCCTTCGCCTCGACGCGCTGCGACCATGCGGCCGCGGGGCGCGCGCTTGACGCCGCCGGCTACGACCGCTGGGTGGTGGTCGAGATGAAGCAGGGTCCGGGCGACGGGCTCGCCGAGGTCGCGACCGCGATCGACTACGCGCGGGCGCACTACTTCCACCGACCGGACTGAGTTCCCCGTCAAACCCTTCAGGCCGCCCGGCCCGGCGTTTCCGCTTGCGCCAAAAGCCTGTTCGTGGTTCACGCACGGGCTTCCCTGCCGGAGCGAGTGGCATCGCCTCGGCTATACCCATGCCCTGCCTCCCAGGAGGCGAGGGCGCCGTTCCCGGGATCCCCTCGGCCGGCCGGGTTGAACCATCCGAAGGGAGAACCCATGCCACTTTATGAATGCGTGCTGATCGCGCGCAACGACGTCACCCAGGCCCAGGTCGAGCTGATGGCCGACGGGATCGCCACGCAGCTTGAAGGCGAGCAGGGCACGGTACAGAAGCGCGAGTACTGGGGCCTGCGCTCGCTCGCCTACCGCATCAAGAAGAACCGCAAGGGGCACTACATGCTCCTCGGCCTCGACGCCCAGCCGACCTCCATCAAGGAGATGGAGCGCCAGCTCGGCCTGAACGAGGACGTGCTGCGCTTCATGACGCTGCGCGTGGAAGCGATCGACGAGGCGCCGTCCGCCATCCTGAGCCGCAAGGGCGACGACCGCGAGCGCGGCTTCCGCGGGCCCAAGCCCGCCGGCCGCTTCGACAGCGGGCGCAAGCGCGGCTACGACGACCGCGAGGAGTTCCGCGCCCGCGACGAAGGTGGCGAGCGTCCGGAGCGTGGCCCACGCGGCCCGCGTTCCGACATGGCAGAAGCGGAGTAGGCCCCGATGTCCCAGTCAGCCCAATCCGGTCAATCGCAGTCCGGCCAGTCCGGCGCCGAGGATGTCGGCCCCGCGGCACGGCGCACCGCGGTCGGCGCCCGCCGTCCGTTCTACCGCCGCCGCAAGTCCTGCCCGTTCTCCGGTCCCAACGCGCCGAAGATCGACTACAAGGACGTGCGCCTGCTGTCGCGCTTCCTGAGCGAGCGCGGCAAGATCGTGCCGAGCCGCATCACCGCCGTGTCGGCCAAGAAGCAGCGCGAGCTGGCCCAGGCGATCAAGCGCGCCCGCTTTCTGGCACTTCTGCCCTACATCCTGAGCTGAGGGAGCGCGCATCATGTCCGCAACCGAGGTGATCCTGCTCCAGCGCATCGAGAAGCTGGGCCAGATGGGCGACGTCGTGAAGGTGAAGCCGGGCTATGCCCGCAACTTCCTCCTGCCGCAGGGCAAGGCGATCCGCTCCAAC
>CAXTCK010000244.1:0-4489 GCA_964242425.1 uncultured Acetobacteraceae bacterium
CAGCGTCAGGAGGGGTCGGCGCACGCGCAGCACCACGGTGCCGCCACGCGCCTTGGCGAGCGCTGCGTAGCGTATGAACTGCAGCGTGTCGCCGAAGCCGCCCTCGTCGTGCAGCAGCAGCGTGCGGCCGTCGAACCGTTCGCCTTCCCAAAGCGGCACCCGGTAGGGATGCGGCGGCTTGGCCTTTGTGCGCCAGCGCCACTCGTATTCGGCAAAGCCCTCCGTCCAGTCGCCCTTGGCGAGCAGCGCCAGGGCGCGGTTGCAGCGCGTTTCGGCGTTGTCCGGCTCGCACGCTGTCGCCAGGTCGAGAAAGGTGAGCGCCCGCGCCGGTGCGCCGCAGGCGGTCAGGGCGACGCCCAGGTTGGCCAGAGTCGGGCCGTGCGAGGGATGCAGCCGCAGCGCGTTGCTGAAGGCGGCGATGGCGTCGGCGAAGCGCTGCCGCTCGACCATGGTGTTGCCCAGGTTGGACCAGGCGGTCCAGCAGGACGGATCGAGCGCCACCGCCCGGAGCAGGATCGGCTCTGCCTCGTCGAACCGGCACTCCTGGTTCAGCAGCCCGCCCAGGTTGGCGAGCGCCAACGCATCGTCGGGCGCCAGGGCGAGCCGGGCGCGCCAGGCCGCCTCGGCCGCGGGCGCATCGCCAGCGCGGTGCAGCGCCAGGGCGCGTTCATGCCCTGCCCCGGCCGGCGCGGGTCCAGGCGTCGTGCTGTGCATGGACGGAGGGTGCAGGCAAACGGTTAACCGATCCCGAACAAACCCGTCCTCACTCGTCCGCCGCCGGGGTGTCGGAGAACGAGGCGGTCAGGTCGGACAGGTGGCCGATTTCCTCCAGCCGCACGCCGTCCGGCGCCACTAGGCGGTTGCCGCCGCGCGCCACGCGCCTGGGCAGGAACACGTGCTCAAAGCCGAGCTTCTGCGCTTCCTTCAGCCGCGCTTCCGCCTGGGCCACCTGCCGCACCTCGCCGCTCAGACCCACCTCGCCGAAATACACCGAGCCTGCGCTGGTGGGCTGGTTGGTGGCGGCTGACGCCAGCGCCGCCGCCACCGCGAGGTCGGCCGCCGGCTCGCTGACCCGCAGGCCGCCCGCCACGTTGAGATACACGTCCTGGCCGGACAGCCTGAGGCCGCAGCGGGTTTCCAGAACCGCCAGCAGCATGTTGAGCCGGGCGGTGTCCCAGCCCACCACCGCGCGCCTGGGCGAGGAGCCGCTGTTGGGCGCCAGCAGCGCCTGCACCTCCAGCAGCACCGGGCGGGTGCCTTCCAGCCCCGCAAACACCGCCGAGCCCGCGATGTTGCCGCGACGCTCGGCCAGGAACAGCGCCGACGGGTTCGGCACCTCTGACAGGCCGCGATCGGTCATGGCGAACACGCCGATCTCGTCGGTGGCGCCGAACCGGTTCTTGGCCGCGCGCAGGATGCGGAACTGGTGGCCGCGATCGCCCTCGAAGTAGAGCACCGCGTCGACCATGTGCTCCAGCACGCGCGGACCTGCGAGTGCACCCTCCTTGGTCACGTGGCCGACCAGGATCAGCCCGAAGCCGCGGCTCTTGGCCAGCCGGATCAGCTCGAACCCGGACGCGCGCACCTGGCTCACCGAGCCGGGCGCGCTGTCCACCGTTTCCAGCCACATGGTTTGTATGCTGTCGATCACCACCATGGCGACTTCGCGCTCGGCTTCCAGGGTCTGGGCGATGTCGACCACGTTGATCGCCGCCGCGAGCTCCAGCCCCGGCGCCTGCAGGTCGAGGCGCTGGCCGCGCATGCGCAGCTGGTCCACCGCCTCCTCGCCCGAGATGTAGAGCACACGCCGACCGGCGGCGGCCATCGCGGCGGCGGCCTGCAGCATCAGGGTGGACTTGCCGATGCCGGGATCGCCGCCCACAAGCACCACCGACGCCGGCACCAGCCCCCCGCCCAGCACCCGGTCGAGCTCGGCGATGCCGGTGCCGATCCGGGGCGGCGGCTCGGCCGCCCCTTCCAGGCCCACGAAGCCGATCCGGCCGGCGGCGCGGCCGCTGCCGCCGGTGGCGGCAGGGCGCGCGGAAGCGGCACGGGTGTCGGCGGCCTCCTCGACCAGCGTGTTCCATTCGCCGCAGGCCTCGCAGCGGCCGCTCCACTTCGGCCACACCGCGGCACAGTTCTGGCACACGTATCGGGCAGCGGGACGCTTGCCCATCAGGGCGCGTCCGGTGCGGGGTCGGGCGCGGCGCCGGGCGGCGGCAACGGGGCAGCGAACAGGCTGGCCTGCATCAGGGTTCCGGACGGCTGCGACGGCACCGGCTGCAGCAACACCAGCAGCACGATCGGCGACGCCGGCGCCGGACGCGTCAGCAGGTAGTGCTGCTCCTGCCCGTCGTTCTCGGCACCCATCAGCCGCATGGACGCGCCACGCGCCTGCATCGTGGCGGCAAGGCGCACGGTCAGGGCGTGCGGATCGATCCCGGTGCCGCCATCGCCGCACCAGCCGTCGTCGAACGATAGCACCACCAGGTGCCCCGGCTGGTCGTCGACGTGATACGCGCGCCCGGGCCGGGCCAACAGCCGGGCGGTCGCGGCGTCAGAGGCCGGGCGGAAGGAGGGCGCGACCAGGGCATCGCGCAGCCCCCTGGGATCGCCGGCATGGCGGAAGCAGCTTCCGGCGAACAGCCGGCTCAGCGCGCCCGCCTCGATGCGTCCGGAGGACGGCCCGTCCTCGATCGGGGCGGCAGCGACCGGCTGCGACAACAGCAGCGGCAGGACGACGCACAAGGCGCGGACCCGACGGCGGCACCCGGCCGCGCGCGTCCCGGCCGGGCATGTCTCGGCCACGCGCCCTATCGCCGCAGCTCCATGCCGATCGGGCCTTCGCGCCGGCCATGGGTGAACTGGTCGACCAGCGGGTTGCCGCTGTCGAGCAGGGAGGCGGCCTCGCCCTGCCACACCAGCCGGCCCTGGTACAGCATGGCGGCGCGGTCGCCGATCCGGGTGGCGGACGCCATGTCGTGGGTGATGGCGAGCGCCGTGCTGCCCAGCCGCTTGACGCAATCGACGATCAGCCCGTCGATCACCGCTCCCATGATCGGGTCGAGCCCGGTTGTCGGCTCGTCGAAGAACAGGATCTCCGGCTGGGCGGCGATGGCGCGGGCCAGGCCCACCCGCTTCTGCATGCCGCCGGACAGCTCGGAGGGTGCGAGGTTGCCGACGCTGGGGTCGAGCCCGACCTGGACCAGCACCTGTCCCGCGCGCAGGCGCGCCGCAGCACGGCTCATGCGGTCCCGGCCGCGGCGCGCCAGCAGCCCGAACGCCACGTTCTCCCAGACCGCCAGGCTGTCGAACAGCGCGCCGTTCTGGAACAGCATGCCGATGCGCTCACGCGTCCCCTCCTGTTCGCGACGCCCCTGTGCCAGCACGTCGACGCCGTCGATCTCGATGGTGCCGGCATCCGGTTCGATCAGGCCCAGGATGCAGCGCAGCAGCACGGACTTGCCGCTGCCCGAGCCGCCGATCACCACGGTGGAGGTGCCGGGGAGGACGTCCAGGTCGATGCCGTCGAGCACGCGCTTGGGCCCGAAGCTCTTGCTCAGGCCCCGGATCCGGATCTTCGGGATCCCGCCGCTCATCGCGAAAAGAACATCTCGGTCAGCACATAGTCGAAGCACAGGATCAGGATGGATGCGGCCACCACCGCGGAGGTGGTGGAAGCGCCCACGCCCTGCGCGCCACCGCGGGAATGGTAGCCGTTGTAGCAGCCCATCAGCGCGATCAGGAACCCGAACGCCGCCGCCTTGGCCAAGCCCACGATCACGTCCATCGGCTGCACAAAGGAAAAGGTGTTGGCGACATAGGCGGCCGGGCTGAAGCCCAGCTTCACCACCGACACGATGAAGCCGCCCATCACCCCCAGGATGTCGGCCACCACCACCAGCAGCGGCAGCGCCAGCAGCCCCGCCAGCAGGCGCGGCGTGACCAGGTATTTCATCGGGTTGGTGGACAGGGTGCCAAGCGCGTCCACCTGGTCGGTGACGCGCATGGTGCCGATCTCGGCCGCCATCGCCGCCCCCACGCGGCCAGCCACCATCAGCCCCGCCAGCACCGGGCCCAGCTCGCGCACCACGCTCAGCACCACGATGTCGGCGATGGCGCTCTGGGCGTTGAAGCGGGAGAACCCGGTATAGGATTGCAGCGCGATCACCATGCCGGAGAAGATCGCGGTCAGCGCCACCACCGGCAGGCTGTAGAACGCGAACTCGAAGAACGCCGACAGGAAGTTGCGCCAGTAGAACGGAGGACGCACCAGGTGCGACAAACCGTTCAGCGCGAACAAGGCCAGCCGGCCGGCGCCGCCCACGGTGTCGAGCACCAGCCGGCCCAGCGCCGAGACCGGTGCGGCGGCCCGTTCCGCCAGGCTGGGCCGGCCTGCCTCCGCCACCTCCGGATCCGTCATGCGCACCGGGCACGGGGATGGGACCGGACGCAGCCTGGCCGATGGGCGCCTGGCCAATGGACGCCT
>CAXTCK010000245.1:0-4468 GCA_964242425.1 uncultured Acetobacteraceae bacterium
CGGGCCACGACGGACGCGGCGGGCGTGTACAGCTTCTGGGACTACCAGGCCGGCGCCTGGCAGCGGGACCGCGGCATCCGCATCGACCACCTGCTGCTGTCGCCCCGAGCCGCCGACCGGCTGCGGTCGGCCACGATCGACAGGCACCTGCGCGCCGCCGACAAGCCATCCGACCACGTCCCGGTGCGGATCGACCTCGGGTGAGGCCGTCGGGACCGGGGCGCCCCGCGGCCGCGCCGCCGCCCCTGCGCAGCCGCCGGCGCAGCGCACGGAGCCGTCGGTGGAGACCGAGCCGTCCGCCACCGTGCGTCCGGCGGCAGGCGAGGAGGTCGGACTCGACATCCCGGCCTTCCTGCGCCGCCAGTCTTCCTGACGGGGATGGTGCCGGGCCGGGCGGAAAGGTCGTCGCCCTGCCCGGCGCACCGGCACCGGGGGTTGGAAGGAAACGCGACGTGAAGGTGACGGCCGTCGCGGACGACCTGCATGCGATCGCGGTCGGGCCGGTCAACGTGTTCCTGCTCGACACGCCGGACGGGCTGGCGTTGATCGACGCCGGCCTGCCGGATCGCGCCGACGGGATCCTGCAGGCGATGCACGGCCTGGGCCGGGCCCCGCGCGACCTGCGCCACATCGTGCTGACGCATGCCCATCCGGACCACATCGGCAGCCTGGCCGCCCTGGTGGAGGCCACCGGCGCCGCAACCTGGATGCATCCGCTCGACGCGCCGATCGCGGAGCGCGGCCACGGCTTCCGGCCGATGATTGCGGCGCCCGGACTGCTGCGACACCTCATGTTCCGGGCCTTCGTCCGGCCTGGCGCCTCGGTGCAGCCGGCGCGGATCGACCACCTGATCCAGGACGGCGACGTGCTGCCGATCGCGGGCGGCCTGTTGGTGGTGCACGTTCCGGGGCACTGCGCGGGACAGGTGGCGCTGCTGTGGCGGAACAGCGTGCTGTTCGCCGGCGATGCCTGCGGCAACACGACCGGACTTGGCGAGCCGCTCGGCTACGAGAACCGCGAGGAAGGGCAACGCAGCCAGCGCCGGCTTGCCGGTCTCGACTTCCGGATCGCCTGCTTCGGCCACGGCAAGGCGATCCGGCATGACGCCGCTGCGCGCTTCCGGCGCAGGTGGGGATGAGCCGCGACCGGAGCTCGTCGGCGCGTGGCGTCGGCGCCCGACGCGATTCGATCCCGTGCTTGTCACCAAGCTGTTGCAAGAAATACATTAGAAACAGCGGCTTATAGAGAAATACTTGGCAACAAAGCTTGAATGGCTACGGACGTGATCCCTCCCTACACCAGACGTTGACCACGGCCGGAACGCCTTGGGGCCGGCAGGAGGACGTTTGATGGACGGCATGTTGGTCGCATCGCCGCTCGAAACGGCGACGCGTTCTGGCCATCTCGCGGCGACGGCGTCCAACCGTGGCGCCCGGACCGACATTCCCGTTCTTCCCGGCCGCGTCCGGCAACACACGCTGCGCAACCCGATCTCCTGCAGCGGCGTCGGCCTGCATCGCGGGCAGCCAGTCACGCTGACCCTGCGGCCGGCCGATCCGGACAGCGGCATCGTGTTCCGCCGCACCGATCTCGGCCTCGACCTGCCGGCCCGCTTCGACCACGTGGTCGACACCCGCCTGTGCACGGTGCTGGGCTCGCCCACCCACCCGGATGCGCGCGTCGCCACCGTCGAGCACGTGATGGCTGCCCTCGCCGCCTGCGGCATCGACAACGTCCTGGTCGAGATGGACGGGCCCGAGGTGCCGGTGCTGGACGGCAGCAGCGCGCCGTTCGTGTTTCTGCTCGATTGCGCCGGCCGGGTCGAGCAGGCGACCTGGCAGCGCAGCATCGAGGTGTTGAAGACGGTGCGCGTGTCCGACGCCGAGGCCCACGCCGAGTTGCGCCCGTCGCACGCGCCCGGCCTGTCCTTGTCGCTGTCGATCGAGTTCAACGCCCGCGCGATCGGCCGGCAGGCATACAGCATGCGACTCGGCGAGCGCGGCTTCCGCAACGAGATCGCGTCCTGCCGCACCTTCACCCTCAGGCAGGAGATCGAGGCGATGCGCGCTGCCGGCCTCGCCCGCGGCGGCTCGCTCGACAACGCGGTGGTGGTGGACGACGCCCTGGTGCTCAACCCGGCCGGCCTGCGCCATCCGGACGAGTTCGTGCGGCACAAGGTGCTGGACGCGATCGGCGACTTGGCGCTCGCCGGACATCCGCTGCGTGGCGCCTTTGTCGGCCATCGTTCCGGGCACGGCCTGAACAACCGCCTGTTGCGCGCCCTGCTGTCCGACCCGAGCGCCTGGCGCCTGTCCAGCCGGCCGGTGCTGGACGATGGAATGCTGACCGGGCAGGCCGCCTGACGACGCGATCCCGCGGGCGGTCTTTCCGCTCCGGCACCTCGTGATATAAGGCGGTCCTCATTCAGCTTCCGGCAGGTCGATGTCGTTCATTCCGTTCCGTTCCTGCCGCCCGGCCGTTCCTGTCCTGGCCACCTGCCTGCTGGCGTTGCTGTCCGGTTGCGCGACGCTCGACAGCATCAACCCGTTTTCCGACTCCAAGCCGGCGCCACGGCTGGCCGCCGGGCCGCAGACGCCCGAAACGCTCTACAACAACGGCATCGATGCGCTGCACAGCGACCGCTACAAGCTCGCGGTCACCCAGTTCGAGAACATCCAGCAGAACTTCCCGTATTCCGGCTACACCGCCAACGCCCAGCTGATGGAAGGCTACGCGTACTACCTGCAGGACCAGTACCCGGACGCGGTGCAGCAGATCGACCGCTTCCTGCAGCTGCATCCCACCAGCGGCGACGCCGCCTACGCCTACTACCTGCGCGCGCTGTGCTACTACGAGCAGATCGCCGACATCCAGCGCGACCAGCAGGGCACCGTGCAGGCGATGAACGCCCTGCAGGACGTGGTCACCCGGTTCCCCGACACCGCCTACGCCCGCGACGCGCGCCTGAAGATCGACCTGTGCCGCGACCACCTCGCCGGCAAGGAGATGCTGGTCGGCCGCTACTACGAGCAGCAGCATTACTACGAGGCGGCGATCAACCGCTACCAGCGCGTGGTCGAGGACTTCCAGACCACCAACCACGTGGCCGAGGCCCTGCACCGGCTGGTGGAGGTGTACCTCAAGCTCGGCCTGACCGACCAGGCACGCAGGACCGCCGCCGTGCTCGGCTACAACTATCCCGGCAGCTCCTGGTACCAGGACAGCTATGCCGACCTGCGTTCCGCCGGCGCCCTGTCCCCCGACGGCTCCATCCCCGGCCAGAACCAGACCCCGGCGCAGCAGCGCGGCTTCTTCGGCCGTGCGCTTCATTCGGTGTTCTGAGGCGGCGATACCGGACCGGGATCCCCTCGATCCCGCCGGGCGAACACCCATCTCACCCCCATGCTGACCCAGATCTCGATCCGCGACGTGGTGCTGATCGAGCGGCTGGACCTCGACCTGCATCGCGGCCTCACCGTGCTGACCGGCGAAACCGGCGCCGGCAAGTCGATCCTGCTCGACAGCCTGGGCCTGGCGCTGGGTGAGCGCTCCGCGTCCGGCCTGGTACGCGCGGGTGCCGACGCCGCCAGCGTCACCGCCTGCTTCGAGCTGGCCCCGGCCCACCCCCTGCACGCGCTGCTGTCCGAGCAGGGCATCGCGCACGAGCCGGGCGAGGCCACCGTGCTGCGACGCATCGTCACCAGGGACGGCCGCTCCCGCGCCTATGTCAACGACCAGCCTGTCGGCATCGCCCTGCTCCGGCGCGTCGGCGCGCTTCTGGTCGAGATACAGGGCCAGCACGAGCAGATGGGCCTGGCCGACCAGGCCACCCACCTCGACCTGCTGGACGCGTTCGGCGTTGCCCCGGCGCTGCGGCAGGCGGTTCGTGCCCGCCACGCCGCCTGGGTGTCAGCCCGCAACGCGCTGGCGGAGGCGCGCGCCCGCGTCGAGGACGCCGCGCGCGAGGAGGACTGGCTGCGGCTGTCGGTGCAGGACCTGTCGATCCTGAACCCGCAGCTCGACGAGGAGGCCCAGCTCGCCGGCACGCGGCAGTCGCTGCAGCAGGGCGAGCGCCGCGCGGAGGCGATCGCGGCGGCCTTGTCCGAGCTCACCCCGCGCGACCGGCGCAACAGCGGCCAGCGAGGCACGGTAGGTCACCGGGATGCCGCGGGCGTCGAGCCACTCGCGGTCGGCCTCCGACCAGGGAGTGCGCGGGCACGCCGTACCGACGTAGCGCACGTCGGCGCCGCTCTCGACCAGCAGGCGGGCGACGAGCAGCTCGGAGCCCTCGTAGCCGGAGACGGTGATGCGGCCCTTGATCGGCTTGGCCGCGAGCGCGCCCTTGATGGCGGGCAGGAAGCGGTTCTTGGCGGCGTCGATCTTGTCCTGGGCTACGTTGGCGGCGCGGCCGATAGCATCGAGCCAAGCGGCGGTGCCCTCGACGCCCACCGGGGCGGAGCCGACGAT
>CAXTCK010000246.1:0-1801 GCA_964242425.1 uncultured Acetobacteraceae bacterium
GGCGCCCGGCCTCGTCGCCTTCGGCCTCGCCGGCGGTGCCGGCGGCGGGCGGCGCGTCGAGGATGTCCGGCTGGTCGTCTGCTTCCTCGTCCAACGCGACGTCGGCCTGGGGCTGGGCCCGGATCGGGATATGGGTCACGGCGGCCGCCGGCTCGACCGGCTCGGGCGCCGCGACATAGGGCCGCACCCGGTCGATCCGGAGCGCCGGCGGGATCAGGTTGTCGTCGGCCGCCAGGTGCACGGCGATGCGGTGGCGGCTCTCGATCTCGCCCAGCCAGGCACGCTTGTTGTTGAGCACGTAGAGCGCCACCGAGCCCGCAGCGTGCACCAGGATCTCGGCCGCCTTGCGCCGGCCGGCCTCCTCCTCGATCGCACGCAGGACGTGGAGGGCGGAGCTTTCGGTGCCGCGCATGAAGCCCGAACCCGCGCAATGCGAGCAGGGCACGAAGCTGCTTTCGGCGAGCGACGGGCGCAGGCGCTGCCGCGACATCTCCAGCAGGCCGAAATGGCTGATGGAGCCGACCTGGATGCGGGCGCGGTCGTTGCGCAGCGCGTCCTTGAGGCGCCGCTCCACGGTGACGTTGTTGCGCGAAACCTCCATGTCGATGAAGTCGATCACGATCAAACCGGCCAGGTCGCGCAGGCGAAGCTGGCGGGCGACCTCGTCGGCCGCCTCGACGTTGGTGCGGAACGCGGTTTCCTCGATGCCGCGCTCACGCGTGGAGCGGCCGGAATTGACGTCGATTGCGACCAGCGCCTCGGTCTGGTTGATCACCAGGTAGCCGCCGGAGCGGAGCTGCACGGTGGGAAGCAGCATGGCGTCGAGGTGGTGCTCGACCCCGTGCGCGGAGAACAGGGTTTGCGCCCCGTCGCGCCAAAGGTTCACCTTGCTGGCGTTGGCCGGCATCAGGGTGCGCATGAACTCGCGCGCGGCGCGCCAGCCGGGCTCGCCGTCGACCACGATCTCCTCGACGTCACGCGTGTACACGTCGCGAATGGCGCGCTTGATCAGGCTCGCTTCCTCGTACACCAGGCAGGGCGCGGTGGAGGCGAGGGTGGTTTCGCGTATGTCGTCCCAGGTGCGCAGGAGGTACTCGCAGTCGCGGCGTATCTCCGGGCGGGGGCGCTGGGCGCCGGCGGTGCGCACGATCATGCCCATGCCGCGCGGGATCTCCAGCTCGGCGGTGATCTCCTTGAGGCGGCGGCGGTCGGCGGCCGAGGTGATCTTGCGCGACACCCCGCCGCCGCGGGGCGAGTTTGGCATCAGCACGCAGAAGCGGCCGGCCAGCGAGATATAGGTGGTGAGCGCCGCACCCTTGTTGCCGCGCTCCTCCTTGACGACCTGGACCAGGATGATCTGGCGGCGCCGCATCACCTCCTGGATCTTGTACTGGCGCAGAAACCGGGCGGTGCGTCGCTGGGCGTGGCCGTCATCGGCGCTTTCGCCGCCGACGGTTTCGGGTGCCGGCTCGTCGGGAGCCTCGTCGGCGGCCGGATCGCCCTCGACCACGTCGCTCTCGACCGTGTCGGCCTCGATCTCGAGCGGCATCTCGGTGACGGGTTCGCCTTCGGGCGGCGGCTCCGGATCGGTCGCGGGGCGGGTGGCGTCCCCGGAGCCGACGTCGACATCGACGCTTCCGGCATAGAACTCGTCCCGGGGCTCGTCGGGCACGGCGTCCACCACGTCGGGGGCCGGATCCTCGGAAGCATCCTGTTCGGCCGGGAGTGCGCCACCAGCGCTTCCGTCCTCGTCGCCGTTTCGTGCGGCTTCTTCCCGTTTCCCGTCTTCCTGTGCGCCGTC
>CAXTCK010000246.1:1901-4450 GCA_964242425.1 uncultured Acetobacteraceae bacterium
CGCCGTTCGCCGTTCGCCGCCGCCGTGCCGCCCGAGCCGGCCTCCGGGTTCCGATGCGCCGCCGCGTCGACGCGGCTGCGTCGACTCCGGCGCCGTGCTAACCTGGTCGTGGGCAGGCGGGACGGGAACCATGGCTGCGACGGGAACGCGAAGCGGCGCCGGGAACGGATCACGGCCTCGGTCGATGCCGGTTGCACCGCTGCCGGGGCGTCGCGCGGTCCTGACGGCGACCGCCTGCGCCGCGGGCCTGCTCCCGTTCGGGCTGGCCCAGGCCGCCGTTCAGCCGCGAGGACGGCTCGCGTCGCCGTTCGTGGTCGGACGCGCGCGCCCGCCACGGCCGCTGGTGATGCTCGATCCCGGCCATGGCGGCAAGGATCCCGGCGCCATCGGCGTGTCGGGAACGTTCGAGAAGCACGTGGCCGAGGCGGCGGCTGGCGAGCTGCAGCGCCAGCTGCTCGCGTCGGGCCGCTACCGGGTCGAGCTGACGCGCGGGCGCGACGTGTTCATCCCGCTGGAGGACCGGGTCGGCATCGCGGAAGGCAGGCAGGCGGCGCTGTTCGTGTCGGTGCACGCCGACGCGCTGCGCGATCCGGCGGTGCGCGGTGCCAGCGTCTATACCCTGTCGGACGGCGCTTCCGACGCGCAGACGGCGGCGCTGGCGCACACCGAGAACAGTGCCGACCGCTTCGCAGGCCCCTCGTTCCACGGCACCACCCCGGCGGTGCAGCGGATCCTGGCCAGCCTGGTGCGGGAAGAAACCAGGACCGGCTCGGCGCACATGGCGGGCAGCGTGGTGTCGGCGTTCCGGTCCCGGATCGCCCTGCTGAACAACCCGTCCCGGCACGCCGGCTTCGTGGTGCTGAAGGCGGCCGACATCCCGAGCGTGCTGGTCGAGATGGGCTTCATGTCAAACCGGCTGGACGAGGCAGCGCTGCGCCAGGCCGCGCACCGCACCGCCGTGGCGGGCGCCATGGCGCAAGCGATCGACAACTACTTCGCCGCGTCGGCGGGCGGCTTCACTCGCTTGTCCGGCTGACCAGCAATCGGCTGACCGGTCGCCGGCTGATCAGTAACCGTAGCCGTAGCCGGGCGGCGGCCCGGGTGGCGGCGGGGGCGCCACGTAGACCGGAGCCGGTGTCACGTAGACGGGTGCCGGGGTGACGAAGACCGGTGCCGGCGGCTGCTGGATATAGTTGCCGGACGCCACCGTGCACTGCGCATAGGCGCGGTCGTAGTTCGCCTGGAATGAGGCACCAGAACGCTCGGCGGCCCCGGAGCCGATCGCGGAGCCGAGCAACAGGCCGCCGCCCGCACCGACCGCGGCGCCGTAGCCGGCGTGGCGCCCGCCACCCAGCAACGCCCCCGCTGCGGCGCCGATCAGGGTACCGGCGATGGCGCTGCCGATGCCGCTGCGATTGGCGGCCTCCCCCGGAGTCACGCCGCCATTGGCCTGGGCGGCATAGTTCCGGCACTTGCCGTCGTCGATCTGGAACTGCTGGAAGCTCTTTCCCTGGCCCGGCTGGGCCAGGATGCTTGGGCCGGGAGGGGGCGCCACCGTGCAGGCGGACAGGGCGACGAGCCCGGCAAGGGCCGAGGAGGAAACGGAAAGGACGCGCATCGTGCTGTGCCTGAAGTCCCTGAACGAAGATGTGCCGCGGTTGTTATACATCTAGACACGCCCGGCGGTTGCGTGGAGGGGTCACGCTGTAACGGAGAGTGGCGGAAACGGAGATGGCGGGACATCCTGGCCGCGCATGCCGGGCACGACAGGGTTGCGGCAGCACGGCGTTGCGGAAGCTGGCATCAAGGGGAAGCTCCGCTAGGATGTGGCTCATGGCATCCCGAGCGTCCCGTCCGGATCGTTCCGCCCTTGCCGGGCTCCGACTTCCCGGCCCCTGAGCGGCCGGGCGGCGGCGATGCCGTGACGGCGCTCAGGGGCAGTCTTGGCCTCTTTTCCATCAAGGTCCACGCCGCCTCGCGACCGGCCGGCGGATCGTTTCACGGAGCCACCATGAGCATCGACCATCCGAGCTTCGGCCGCGTCGCCGACGACCAGGTCATCATCTTCGACACCACGCTTCGCGACGGCGAGCAGTCGCCGGGCTTCTCCATGAACATTGCCGAGAAGCTGCGCATGGCGCACGCGCTGGCCGAGCTCGGCGTGGACGTGATCGAGGCCGGGTTCCCGGTGGCGAGCCCGGGCGACTTCGACAGCGTGCACGCCATCGCCACCCACGTGCGCGGCCCGGTGATCTGCGGCCTGGCGCGTACCGGCGGGCGTGAGGACATCGCCCGCGCCGCAGAGGCGGTGCGCCCGGCCGCGCGGCCGCGCATCCACCACTTCATCTCCACCTCGCCGCTGCACATGAAGTACAAGCTGCGCATGGAGCCGGACACGGTGCTGGAGCTGATCACCAGCGGCAACCAGGCGGCGCGCCGATACACCGACGACGTGGAATGGTCGGCCGAGGACGGCAGCCGGACCGAGCCCGAATTCCTGTGCCGCTGCGTGGAAGCGGCGATCCGCGCCGGCGCCAACACGATCAACA
>CAXTCK010000247.1:0-4403 GCA_964242425.1 uncultured Acetobacteraceae bacterium
CCACACTAATGATGATCGTGATTGGTCGTTGGAGCCTTGCAGCAACTGTAATGCCGTGATCGGCTATAGCTTGACGAGTTCCCGCGCATGAGCATGACCACGATTGGCCGCCTCCTTTAGCCAAACCTGGGCGCTTGTCTGGTTGGCGGCGATTCCATAACCGCCCTGCAGGATCGCGCCGACGGCGAACGCGGCACCGGGATGACCGGCTTCCGCCGCTTCCTTGAAGAGCTTGAATGCTTTCTCGTGGTCGCGTGCCCCACCGCGACCGTTCAACATCATTTCCGCAAGAAGGACCTGCGCGTCCTGCAATCCCGCGTCGGAAGCTCGCTTGATCCATGCGCGACCGGCTTGCGGCTCGGCGGCGATGCCACGTCCTTCTGCCAGAAGATAACCATACCAATACTGCGCCTCCACGATGGTCTCCGCAGCTTGGCACAACCAGAACACGGCCTGCTCGTCAGCCTGCACGCCACCGGAACCGAACAGGAAGCTCAGTCCAAGGTTGAAGGCTGCGTGGCGGTCGCCCGCCAGCGTCTTCTCCTCGAACCACCTCCGGATTCTGGCTTGATGAGCGACCGATGCTGCGGCATGTAGCAGCTTGGCAAGTTCCACTTGTGCCGCCTGATGACCACCTTCCGCCGCCGAGCAGTACCAGCGGATGGCCTCGTCAAGATCTTGCGGCAGACTGGGCCTGTTGCAAGCGAGCAGCTGCGCGAGCTTGAAGGCCGCCACCACGTGCGCCCGTTCGGCAGCGTGCCGATACCAGATCGCCGCTTCGAGGAAGTTCGGTGGCAGGTCAAGGTCCTGGACGTAAAGGTCGCCAACTGCGGTGGCGGCTTCCGGCTCATCGGCGAGGGCTGCCTTGCGAAGCCATGATTCTCCTTCCACAGCGTTGCGGGTGACGTGCCTGCCTTCGATCAGCAACATGCCCCAGCGCAACTGGCCCTGCAGGACGCCCCGCTGTGCCGAACGCTTGTAGAAGATCGCGGCTTCGACCGGATTCGCCGGAAGCCCGATGCCGTGTTCACACATGTAGCCATAAATGTAATTGGCAAGCGGAATTCCTGCATCCGCAGCCTTCCTGATCCAGATGGCAGCTTGGTCATGGCCCGCCGCTCCGATCGGCCGCCGCATCAGCAGCATCCCGTAGCCAAATGCTCCTTTCGGTGACCCCTGCTCGGCACTCTCGCGGCAAAGCGTGTCCGACCGGTTCAAATCGCGAAGCGCCTCTGGGCCGTGCGCATGGAGATGCGCCAGGATCGCCTTGGCGTCCGCAGATCCGCGCGCTGCCGCTCTCGTAGCCCATTGGACGGCAAGATCGACATCGGGATCGGAAGTGACGTCTGGCGTCCTTTTGCAGAACAAATTGTAGGAGGATGGATTGGCCGGGCCGCTCAGGTACAAGGCTGCCAGCAGGCACTGGGCCTCCACTAGTCCGGCCTGCGCCGCCTTCTCGCACCAGAGGATCGCGTCCTGCCGGCTTCCTGGAACCTCGACTCCTTCCAGATAGACGCGGGCAAGCCGGAACTGTGCAGCGGGAACATGGCGCCGGGCGAGTCTTGACAGCAGACGGAAGGCCTTGCGCGGCTCCTTTGCAGAGAAAAATCGCTCGACGCGCCGCAAGGCTGCCGCAGGACGCAACACCAGAACTGTCTGCCGCCGCCATGCGGGTCGGGCGGCGTTCATGATTGGCATACGCAGGACTTCCGTGCAGATGCCCGGCGTTGTGCAAGCTCCGAGTTCAACACGAACGAGACACCTCAGTCTTGGCCGACCGCTGGAAGCACGGCCGCGAATGGGTCATAAGATTTTCAGTGGGCCGGTCGTTGCAATAGGCTTCAGTCTCAAACAATTGTAAGTCTCTTGTGCCAAAAGCTGGTCATTCACCCATCATAAGATCTTTTTACAATAAGTATTTGGATATAATCCTTTGCAAAGTCGAGGAGAACTAACATAAGTCACCTCCCGACACCCCGATTGTCATCGTAAAATTCCTTTCCACAACTATCACCATGGCCGGAACTACATTAAAAAGTAGCTCGGAGAGCGATCAGACGGAACCGGAAGCCAAAACGTCGGCTGAGAGGGCGGCGCAATGTGTTTGCGCAAGCGTCTTGTTGCTGTCTGCCATGGTTTTGAAGTCCAAGTTCTTGCCCTGAACCGGCGTCCTGCGGATGCCCTGATAAAGCTGAG
Source organism: uncultured Acetobacteraceae bacterium (assembly GCA_964242425.1). GTDB lineage: Bacteria > Pseudomonadota > Alphaproteobacteria > Acetobacterales > Acetobacteraceae > Lichenicola. The sequence continues at coordinate 2,197 of CAXTCK010000247.1, forward strand.
GAAGTTCAATGAACGAGATCCTGCCCAACAGCTTCAAGAACGGACCGGATAATCGCGGGCGCTTCGGGGACTTCGGTGGACGGTTCGTTGCCGAAACGCTCATGCCCAACATCCTTGAAGTCGAACGAGCGTATGAGGCGGCGCAGGCGGATCCGTCGTTCGACGCCGAATGGCGTCATCTTCTGGCCAGCTACGTAGGCCGGCCGAGCCCGTTATGGTTCGCTCAGCGCTTGACCGAGCACCTCGGCGGCGCGCGCATCTACTTCAAGCGCGAGGAGCTGAACCACACGGGTGCGCACAAGATCAACGCGGTGCTGGGGCAGATCCTGCTGGCGCGGCGCATGGGCAAGACGCGCATCATCGCCGAAACCGGTGCCGGGCAGCATGGCGTCGCAACCGCGACCGCCTGCGCGCTGTTCAACCTGCCGTGCCTGGTGTTCATGGGCGCCACCGACGTCGAGCGCCAGCAGCCGAACGTGTTCCGCATGAAGCTGCTAGGTGCTGAGGTCAACGCGGTGACATCGGGTGCCGCGACCCTCAAGGATGCGATGAACGAGGCGCTTCGCTACTGGGTCGCCAACGTCGAGGATACCTACTACTGCATCGGCACCGTGGCCGGTCCGCATCCCTATCCCACCATGGTGCGCGACTTCCAGTCGGTGATCGGCGACGAGACCCGCGAGCAGTTCCTGGCAGCAGAGGGCCGGTTGCCGGATGCCATCGTGTGCGCGGTAGGCGGCGGCTCGTCGGCGATGGGGATCTTCCATCCGTTCCTGGACGATCCTGACGTGCGGCTAATCGGTGTCGAGGCGGCGGGACGCGGGCTGGATAGCGGCGCGCACGCGGCGGCCATCAACGGTGGCAGGCCGGGCGTCCTGCACGGCAACAAGACCTACCTGCTGCAGGACCGGCACGGGCAGATCACCGAGGCGCATTCGATCTCGGCCGGGCTCGACTATCCGGGTATCGGTCCGGAACATTCCTGGCTGCACGAGGTCGGCCGCGTCCAGTACGTCGCGGCGACCGACGACGAGGCGCTGGAGGCGTTCCAGCTGTGCTCGAAGCTGGAAGGCATCATCCCGGCGCTTGAGACCGCGCACGGGCTGGCCGAGATCATCAAGATGGCACCGGGGATGAAGGGGCAGACCATCGTGCTCAACCTGTCCGGCCGTGGCGACAAGGATATCTTCACCGTCGCGCATCATCTCGGCCAGGCACTGTGACGGTGGGCGTTGTGACGGTGGGCGGCAAGCGGATCGCCGCACGCTTCGCCCGGTTGCGCGCCGAAGGGCGCGGCGCGCTGATCCCGTTCCTGGAAGCCTATGATCCAGACCTGACCACGAGCACCGCCATCCTGCGCGGCCTACCCGCGGCCGGTGCCGACCTGATCGAGATCGGCGTGCCCTTCACCGATCCGGCGGCGGACGGGCCGACCATCCAGCTTGCCGGACAGCGGGCGCTGAAGAGCGGAGGCACGCTGGAAGGCACGTTGGCCATGGTGGCGGCGTTCCGTACCGCCGACACCGACACGCCAATCGTGCTGATGGGCTACCTCAACCCGATGCTGTCCTATGGCGTTGAGCGGTTCTGCGCCGATGCCGAGCGATCCGGCGTGGACGGGCTGATCGTCGTCGACATGCCGGCGGAAGAGGCCGACGAGCTCCTGCCGCACATGAAGAAGGGCGGCCTCGACCTCATCCGGCTGGTGGCCCCGACGACTGACGACGCGCGCCTGCCGTTCGTGCTCAAGGAAGCCACCGGTTTCGTCTACTATGTTGCCATCGCCGGCATCACCGGGACGCGCTCGGCCAGCGGCCAGGATCTGGCGCGTGCCATTCCCCGGGTACGGGCCCACACGGAGTTGCCGATCGCGATCGGCTTCGGCATACGCAGTCCCGATCAGGCGGCGCAGGCGGTGCAGATCGCCGACGGCGCCGTGGTGGCGAGTGCCTTGATCGAGACGCTGTTGGGCTCCCTGGACGAGGATGGGCGGGCGCAGGCCGACACGGTTGACCTGGTGCTGGATCAGGTCAGGAGCCTGGCGGCAGCGGTGCGCAGGACGGTCGACGTCGCCGCCTGACGGGCCGCGCCGGCCGTTCCGGCTTGTTTCACGTGCGGCGGACATCCCGGTCCGCCGCCTGCGCGTTCGGATACCATGTCGCACAACACGTATGGCCACCTGTTCCGTGTCACGACCTGGGGGGAAA
>CAXTCK010000248.1:0-4349 GCA_964242425.1 uncultured Acetobacteraceae bacterium
TGATCGACGAGGCGCGCACGCCGCTGATCATCTCAGGCCCGGCCGAGGACAGCTCCGACCTCTATCGCCGCGTCGACATCGTCGTCGCCGAGCTCGCGAAGGACGCCTCCACCTACGACAAGGACGAGAAGTTCCGCACCGTGATCCTGACCGAGCACGGCACCGAGACCGTGGAAGAGATGCTGCGCGCAGCCGGCATCGTCGACGAGGGCGGGCTGTACGACGTGGCCAACATCTCGGTGGTGCACCACGTGCAGCAATCCTTGCGCGCCCACACCCTGTTCTCGCGCGACGTCGACTACATCGTGCGCGCCGGCAAGGTGGTGATCATCGACGAGTTCACCGGCCGCATGATGGAAGGACGCCGCTACGGCGACGGCCTGCACCAGGCGCTGGAAGCCAAGGAGCACCAGGAGATCCAGCAGGAAAACCAGACGCTGGCCTCCATCACCTTCCAGAACTACTTCCGGCTGTATCCCAAGCTGTCCGGCATGACCGGCACCGCGATGACCGAGGCGGACGAGTTCGCCGAGATCTACAAGCTCGACGTGGTCGAGATCCCCACCAACGTTCCGGTGATACGCCAGGACGGCGACGACGAGGTGTACCTGTCCGAGCAGGACAAGTTCCTGGCCGTCACCAGCCTGATCAAGGAGATCCACGAAACCAAGCAGCCGATCCTGGTGGGCACCACCTCCATCGAGAAGAGCGAGCACCTGTCCGGCCTGCTCAAGGCGGACGGGGTGCCGCACAACGTTCTCAACGCCCGCTTCCACGAGATGGAGGCGACCATCATCGCCCAGGCGGGTGCTCCTGGCGCCATCACCATCGCCACCAACATGGCCGGGCGTGGCACCGATATAAAGCTCGGCGGCAACGTCGAGATGCGCGTGCGCCAGGAACTCGCCGACCTGCCAGAGCCGGAGCGCTCGACGCGCGAGGCAGCGCTGCGCGAGCAGGTCGCTGCGTTCCACGTCATCGTCAAGGAGGCGAGCGGCCTGTTCGTGATCGGCACCGAGCGCCACGAAAGCCGCCGCATCGACAACCAGCTGCGCGGCCGCTCCGGCCGCCAGGGCGATCCGGGCGCGTCGCGCTTCTTCCTGTCGCTGCAGGACGACCTGATGCGCATCTTCGGCTCCGACCGCATGTCGGGGATGCTGCAGAAGATGGGCCTGAAGCCGGGCGAGGCGATCATCCATCCCTGGATCAACCGGGCGCTGGAGAAGGCGCAGAAGAAGGTCGAGGCGCGCAACTTCGACACCCGCAAGAACCTGCTCAAATACGACGACGTGAACAACAGCCAGCGCAAGGAGGTCTACGCCCAGCGCCGCGAGTTCATGTCCTCCGAGGACGTGTCCGAGATCGTCGCCACCATGCGCGCCGAGCTGGTGGAGCAGCTGGTGCGCGCCCACGTGCCCGAGAAGTCGTTCGCCGAGCAGTGGCGGAGCGCCGAGCTCGCGGCCGAGCTCAACCGCCTGCTGGCGCTCGACCTTCCGGTGCAAGCCTGGGCGGCCGAGGACGGCATCGGCCAGTCCGAGGTGCTGGAACGCTCGCTCGCCGCCGCCCGCGAGGCCGCTGCCGCGCGCGCTGCCAATTTCGGCCCTCCGGTGATGCGCTACATCGAGAAGCAGCTCCTGCTCGGCACCCTGGACACGGTGTGGAAGGAGCACCTCCTGCTGCTCGACCAGCTGCGCCAGGGCATCTCGCTCCGCGCCTACGGCCAGAAGGACCCGCTCAACGAGTACAAGAACGAGGCCTTCACCTTGTTCAACGTCATGCTCGACGAGCTGCGCGAGCGGGTGACGGCGATGCTGTCCCGCGTCGAGCTCGGCCCGCCTCCGGACGACCCGTTCCCTGGCCCGCCGCCGATCCAGCCGCCGCCCATGCCGATGCACCCGCAGGACGCGGCGCGCGAACTGGCGATGGCCGGCGGCGGCGCCGTGCTCGCCAGCGCCAGCCTGCAGGCGACGGTGGAGCCGCCACCGGAAGCGGTGCACCTGGCGCCCAGCCACCCGGCGGTGACCGCCGACCCGGCGAGCTGGGTCGACACCCCGCGCAACGCGTCCTGCCCGTGCGGGTCGGGCAACAAGTACAAGCACTGCCACGGCCGCGTCGCCTGACGCCGCCTGCCCGGATCAAGCCACCATGGCCGGCCATTCCCAGTTCAAGAACATCATGCACCGCAAGGGCGCGCAGGACGCCCGCCGGGCGCGCCAGTTCGCCAAGGCGATCCGCGAGATCACCGTGGCCGCGCGTTCCGGCCTGCCCGACCCCGCCTCCAACCCGCGCCTGCGCGCCGCCCTGTCGGCGGCGCAGAAGGTCAACATGCCCAAGGACACGGTGGAGCGGGCGATCAAGAAGGCGACCGGCGCCGGCGGCGGCGAGGACTACGTCGAGGTTCGCTACGAAGGCTATGGCCCGGCGGGCGTCGCGGTAATCGTGGAAGCGCTCACCGACAACCGCAACCGCACCGCGTCCGACGTGCGCGCCGCCTTTTCCAAGCACGGCGGCAGCCTGGGCGAGACCAACTCGGTGTCGTTCATGTTCACCAGGCTCGGCTTGGTCGTCTATCCCGCCTCCGCCGCCACCGAGGACGACATGCTGGAGGCCGCCATCGAGGCCGGCGCCGACAACGTCGAGACCACCCCGGACGGCCACGAGATCACCTGCGCCACCGACCACCTGTTCGCCGTGCGCGACGCCCTGGAAGCCCGCTTCGGCGCCCCTGAGATCGCCAAGATCGACTGGCGTCCCGGCACCGTCGTCACCCTGGACGAGGAGCGCGGCGCCGCCCTGCTCAAGCTGATCGACGCGCTGGACGACAACGACGACGTGCAGGCGGTGTACGCCAACTTCGACCTGCCCGACGCGGTGGCCGAACGCCTGGGCGCATGAGGGCCGCGTGAGCGCGACCCGCCTGCTCGGCATTGATCCCGGCCTGCGGTTCATGGGCTGGGGCCTGATCGAGGTGGATGGCAACCGGTTGCGCCACCTGGCCGACGGCGTGATCGCCACCGACGGCGCCGACAGCGTGCCCGACCGCCTCAAGACCCTGCACGCCGGCCTGAACGCCCTGTTCGACGCCTGGGCGCCGTCCGAAGCGGCGGTGGAGGAAACCTATGTCAACCGCAGCGGCTCCTCCACGCTGAAGCTCGGCTACGCCCGCGGCGTGGCGCTGCTGGCTCCCGCCCTGGCCGGCATCGCGGTGGCCGAATACGGGGCGATGGAGGTCAAGCGCGCCGTGGTCGGCACCGGTGCTGCCACCAAGGACCAGGTCGAGATGATGGTCCGCCGCCTGCTGCCCGGCGCCACCATCAAGCGCGCCGACGCCGCCGACGCGCTGGCGGTGGCGATCTGCCACGCCCACCACCGCGCCAGCCGGCTGCGGATCGCCGCCGGAACCCGAATGGCCTGACGCCGGGCGCTGCCGCCTCAGCCCGCCCACGCCACCACCACCGTTCCAACCTCGCGCAGCACCGCTTCCTGCGCGTCCAGCTCCATGCCCGGCGCGTCGTGATAAGCCGCGACGACCAGCGGCGCCCGGTCGGGTGGCCATGCCACCGCATAGTCGTTGCACACGCCGTCCGCGGTGCCGGTCCGGTCGCAGGCGCTCCAGCTCGCCGGGAACGCCGCCCGGAGCCGGTGCCGTCCGGGCACGTTCGCCGTCATCCAGCGCACCAGCAACGTGCGGGACGCCGGTGCCAGCGCCGAACCGAGCACGATCGTCCGGGCAAGCCCGGCGATCGCGCGTGGCGTGGTGCAGTCGGTCGTGCGTGAGCTCGCGACCAGCTCGTAGCTGTCGAAACGCGTGACCGGATCGCCCAGGTGCCGCGCATAGGCGGTCAACGCCCCCGGTCCGCCAACCCGGGCGAGCAGGAGGTTCGCCGCCGTGTTGTCGCTCCGCTCCAGAATCGCCTGGCACAGCCCGCCCACCGTCATCCGGCCCGCGGCCACATGGGCGCTGGTCACCGGCGAGGCCGGCAGCAGGTCCTTCGCCCCGTAAGGCACCTCCCGCTCCAGCCGGTCGGTTCCCGCATCGACCCGCGACAGCACCAGACCGGCGAGGATGCCCTTGAACGTGCTTTGCAGCGCGAAGGACTCGTCGGCGCGATGCGCCAGCATCCGCCCGTTGCCGGTGTCGAGAGCGAACACGCCCAGCCGCCCGCCCCGCCGCCGCTCGATCGCGCCGACGGCATCCTTCGCCGACGCCTGCACGGCGCCTGCCGCGATCACCGGGAAGCCGACCAGGAACACGCGGCGTGGTAGGGCAGGGATCACGCGACGTCCTTCTGGGCGATTGGTGTCCGCGGCGGGATTCGAACCCACGGCCCCAGGATTCATCCCACTTC
>CAXTCK010000249.1:0-4317 GCA_964242425.1 uncultured Acetobacteraceae bacterium
GCGAGGAGCGAGCCGGACAGGTTGTGCCAGACGGAGAACAGGGCGGCGGGCAGGGCGGCGAGCGGGGAAATGTAGGAGCGGGCCAGGGCGGCGGCGAGGCCGGAGTTCTGCATGCCGACTTCCAGCGACAGGGTGCGGCAGACGGTCTCATCGAAGCCGAGCAGGCGGCCGCCCCAGTAGCCGCCGAGCAGGCCGATGGCGTTGTGGAGCACCACCGCGAGCAGCACCAGCGGGCCGACGGTGGACAGGCTGCCGCGACTGCCGGCGACCACGGTGCCGATGATCAACAGGATGGCGGCGACCCCGACCAGCGGCAGGGCGGGTTCGACGCGGCGCACCAGGCGGTGGGCCAGGTGGTTGAGGAGCAAGCCGAGCAGGACCGGGAGGACGACCATCTCGGCGATGCCGAGCATCATGCTCCAGCCGTGCACGGCGATGGCGGCGGACACGTAGAGGCGGGTCAGCAGCGGGGTGGCGACGACGCCCGCGATGGTGGACAGGGCGCCGATGCTGACCGACAGCGCGACGTCGCCGCCGGACAAGAACACCATCACCGTGGAAGCGGTGCCGCTGGGAACGCTGCCGACCAGGACCGTGCCGGCAGCGAGCTCAGGCGGCAGGCGGAGAAGATGGGCGAGGCCCCAGGCGGCCAGCGGCATAATGAGGTAGTGAAGGCCGAGCCCGGCCAGCACCGGGGCGGGACGCAGGGCGATGCGCCGGAAGTCGGCCATGCGCAGGGTGAGGCCCATGGCGAACATGACCAGCGCCAGGAGGGGGGTGATCCAGGAGCCGAGCGGGTGGAAGGCGGCGGGGAACAGGATTGCCAGGACCGAGACCAGCACGGCCCAGAGGGGGAACAGGCGGGTGAGCAGAGGCAAGGCAGGTGGCAGTTCGTGCTATCGGATGGTGCAGGCAGGCGGCGGGGCGCGGCCCGGGCCGGACGGGCCCGCCCAGGCGGGAAGGCCTGTCGAGTTCCGGAGGCGCGGCCGCAGGGCGTGGGCGCTTCCGACTTTTCTGATGACGGAACTCGGGGTCCTGGCCGCCGCCCTCCTGGCTTGCGCGTCGGCTTGCGCGACCGGGCGCGCGGCGACGGCGGATGGGTTCGTGCGCAGGTTGTACGAGGATTACGGCAAGCCCGACAGAGCGGATGTCCTGGGGGATGACGCCCTGGACGTCTTCGCGCCGCGGCTGCTCGGGCTGATCCGGGCGGACCAGAAGGCGGCCGGTGGGGAGGTCGGAAGGCTGGACGAGGATCCGCTGTGCGATTGCCAGGATGACGACGGCTTTCGGCTGTCCTCGGTGGTGGTGGTCCGGCAACCGGCGGGGCGGGCGACGGCGACGGTGCGCTTCGGCATCGGAGGGGTGGCGATGGTGGTGTCGCTGGATCTGGTGGAAACGCGCGGCGGGTGGCGCGTCGGGGACGTGCACAGTCGGGACATGCCGAGCCTGATATCCCTCCTGGAGGGCGCCTGAGCGTCGCGCTGAGGGCGGCCTGGGTGGTTTCCCGTTCGGTGGGTATGGAGGCGGTAGCGGTGGCGGCCGTCGGCGGGGTGGGACATGCAGGATCGGATCACGCGGCTTCTGGACGGGCTGGATCTCGAATCGGGGCTCGGGCTGGAAATCGGCGCGTTGATGGCGCCGATCCTGCGCCGGCCGCAGCACCGGGTGCTGTACCTGGACCATCTTTCGACCGAGCGGCTGCGGGAGGTGTATGCGTCCGATCCGGCGGTGGACGTGGGCAGGGTGGTTCCCGTGGACGTGGTGTGGGACGGGGGATCGCTGCGGCAGGCGGTGGGGCCGGAGGTTCGGTTCGATCATGTCGTGGCCTCGCACGTGGTGGAGCACGTGCCGGACCTCCTGACGTGGCTGGAGGAGATCGGCAGCGTGCTCGCGCCGGACGGGGCGTTGCGGCTGATCGTGCCGGACCGGCGCTTCACGATGGACATCGCACGGCGGGAAACGGTGCTTGCGGACGTGCTGGCCGCGCAGCTGGAACGAAGGACGCGGCCGACGCCACGGGACGTCATCGACTTCTACTGCAACTACCGCATCGTGGAGCGGGCGGAAGCGTGGGCAGGCATGGCGCCGCCGGGGGATGGTGCTGCGATCAGCGAGATCGGGGTCGCGATGGCGCATGCCCGGTCGGCGCTGTCGGGTGCGTATCGCGACGCGCATTGCTGGGTGTTCACGCCGAACAGCTTCGTCCAGCTGATGGCGAACCTGGCGGCGATCGGCGCATGCGGGTTCCTGTGCGCACGGATCGCCGATGCGGTGCCGGGGGAGATCGACTTCTTTGTGCACCTGCAGCGGTCAAACGATGCGGGACGGATACGGGAAAGTTGGGAAGCGGCGCGGGAGGTTCTGGCGCGGTCCCGGGCGGCGGGCCCGGACCTGTTGCAGGACGAGGCGGCAGCGTTGCGGACGACAGTGAAACGGCTGGCGGCGGAGCTGGAGGCGACGCGGCTGACGGTGGACCATCTCGGGTCGGTCCGCGGGGCGGCCGGCAGCCTGCGTCGGGCGCGCCGCCGGCGTCCCGCAAGCGCCGGCGGCTGAGTTCTAGCCTGCCTGGATGCGGGCGGTCTCGGCGTCGGTGAAGACGCGGCTGCGGGTGAGGAAGCGGACGCCTTCGGGGGCTTCGAGCGAGAAGCCGGAGCCGCGGCCAGGGACCAGGTCGATGATGAGCTGGGTGTGGGACCAGAGGGCGTGCTGGGCGGCGCCGATGAACACGTTCGTGTCCTCGATGCTGCCGAGCAGGACGTCGCGCGCGCCGGTGCGGAACTCGCCGGCGGGGTAGCACATGGGCGAGGAGCCGTCGCAGCAGCCGCCGGACTGGTGGAACATCAGCGGGCCGTGCTGGTCGCGGAGTTGGCGGATCATGGCGCGGGCCGCATCGGTGGCGGTGACGCGGAGCACAGGGGGTTCAGTCATGACCATGGTCTCTGCAAACCGTTCGAGAATGCGCTGTGCCGAGCGATGCGGCACGGCCGGCGTGAAGATCGAGAACCGGAGCGGAGCGGCCTCCTGGCCGTGAGCCTCGGCAAGCGCGAGCTCCGCGTCGGATCGCCGGCACAGTAGCATTGGCGAATGGCTTCAGAAGAAGCCGAGCGCCTTGGGGCTGTAGCTCACCAGCATGTTCTTGGTCTGCTGGTAGTGGTCCAGCATCATGCGGTGGTTCTCGCGGCCGATGCCGGACTGCTTGTAGCCGCCAAAGGCGGCGTGCGCCGGATACAGGTGGTAGCAGTTGGTCCAGACGCGTCCGGCCTTGATGGCGCGGCCGAAGCGGTAGGCGCGGGTGCCGTCGCGCGACCAGACGCCGGCGCCGAGGCCGTACAGGGTGTCGTTGGCGAGTGCCAGCGCGTCGTCGTCGTCGGTGAACTTGGTGACGGACAGGACGGGGCCGAAGATCTCCTCCTGGAAGATGCGCATGCGGTTATGGCCTTCCAGCACGGTCGGCTTGACGTAGAAGCCGTCCTTGAGGTCGGGGCCGAGGTCGGCGCGCTCGCCGCCGATCAGGGTTTTCGCACCTTCCTGACGGCCGATGTCGAGGTAGGACAGGATCTTCTGCAGCTGGTCGTTGGAGGCCTGGGCGCCGATCATGGTGCTGCTGTCAAGCGGGTTGCCCATGCGGATCTTGGACACGCGGTCGATGGCGCGCTCCATGAAGCGGTCGTAGATGCTCTCGTGCACCAGCGCGCGCGACGGGCAGGTGCAGACCTCGCCCTGGTTCAGCGCGAACATGGTGAAGCCTTCGAGCGCCTTGTCGAAGAAGTCGTCGTCGGCGGCCATCACGTCGGCGAAGAAGATGTTGGGCGACTTGCCGCCGAGCTCCAGCGTGACGGGGATGATGTTCTCCGACGCGTACTGCATGATCAGCCGCCCGGTGGTGGTCTCGCCGGTGAAGGCGACCTTGGCCACGCGCGGGCTCTGCGCCAGCGGCTTGCCGACCTCGACGCCGAAGCCGTTGACGATGTTGAGCACGCCCGGCGGCAGCAGGTCGGCGACGATGTCGGCCCAGACCATGATCGACATCGGCGTCTGCTCGGCCGGCTTCAGCACGATGCAGTTGCCGGCGGCAAGTGCTGGGGCAAGCTTCCAGACCGCCATCAGCAGCGGGAAGTTCCACGGGATGATCTGCGCCACCACGCCGAGCGGCTCGTGGAAGTGGTAGGCGACCGTGTCGTGGTCGATCTCCGAAAGCGCGCCTTCCTGGGCGCGCAGGCAGCCGGCGAAATAGCGGAAATGGTCGACCGCCAGCGGCAGGTCGGCGGCGGTGGTTTCGCGGATCGGCTTGCCGTTGTCGATGGTCTCGACCAGGGC
>CAXTCK010000250.1:0-4314 GCA_964242425.1 uncultured Acetobacteraceae bacterium
TCCCAGGGTAAGGCCCCCCAGACCTCAAATCGATCCGTGCAACAACGCCGCCATGCGCAGCTTCAGGCTGTTCGGCCCGAGCGACGGCGGCAGGCTGTCGATGTAGGCCACGATCCGCTCCGGCAACACCGGAAGTTCCAGTCGTTCGCCCTGATCTCTGTGCCAGCCGAGAAAGGCTTGCCAGGCACCCGCATAGACCCGACGCGTCCCCAGGCTGAGCGTGCTTGCTCCCGAGCCTGTTCCAACAGCAGGACCATTTGCCGGATCCGCATCATCCCGGCGGGTCACCAGCGAAGCGGACAGCTCGACCTCCTCCGATATCCAGCCAGCGTCGACATGATGGTGCTTCGTCAGCGCCGACAATCTGGCACCCCCGGATAAGGCGGCAACTGCCAGCTTTAGCTACACAGTATGTTATTCTGGTTTACAACATCCTACTACAGCCTGTCAGGAAGCCTAGCCCATTGTTTTACATGAGTATTTTGCCCGCTTCCGGGCGCACTGATCATTTTACCTCTTCTTCTCTTTACGCCCGATAAATTGGGAATACCAGGCGTTGGTGATTGCGCTCAAGAAGGTGGTCTTGTCTGCCTCGCCGCGATGCCGGCCATCACTTCGTCCGTGATGCACAAAAGATCCTCTTCGGTGGCTCCATCTCGCGCCTGAATCGAGATGCCCTGTTGGACGGCTAATAAGTAAGCGGCCAGTCGCTCGGCATCTGGACGGCCCAGCCAGCGACCCAAACCATCCGCAATGCGGCCGCGCAGGCCGAGTCGCCGTTCCGCGAGTTCGCGGGCAAGTTCCTGCTGCTCCGTCGCCCCCTCGATCAAACCGGTCGAGATCATACAGCCGCGTTCCTCGGCGATCACTGCCTTGATCGCGGCCTCAAGCAAGCCCGTCACGGCCTGCTCCAGCGTCTCGGCTCCTGCCATGCCATCAAGTGCGCCGGGGAGCGCCGCATAACGGTCGAGCGCCTCGCGGTAGAGGCCCGCCTTGCTGCCGAAGGCCGCGTAAAGACTGGGAGGCGCAATGCCGATCGCCCCGGTCAGGTCAGCGATCGACACGCCCTCGTAGCCGTGACGACGAAACAACCGCATGGCAGTCTCAACCGCCTCGTTCCTGTCGAAGGTACGCGGGCCGGAGGATCGGCGTTGGCACGGCTTATCCATAGCGATCACTAAACACGGCTTGACGGGCAATGACAACGGCCTACTATTTAGCGATCGCTAAAAATTAGGAGCGTCATCACGTGGCTGCACTGCCCTTCCCGACCGTCGACGGCTTCGGCTCCGTCCACGGCGTTCCCGTTCTGCCAGACGGGTTCAAAGAGGTCTTCGAGAGCTACCGGATACCGACTGGCGAGGTCGACCTTCACGCGGTCATCGGGGGCAAAGGGCCGCCGCTGCTGCTGCTCGGTGGCTGGCCGCAGAATTGGTACATCTGGCGAGACGTGATGCTGCCTTTGGCCGATCACTTCACGCTGGTTGTGCCCGACCCGCGCGGGCTTGGTATCTCGGACAAGCCTGATAGGGGCTACGACAAGGGGACGCTGGGCCGCGACCTCTTCGGGCTGATGACGACGCTTGGCCACGAACGCTTCGCGATGGTCGGCCATGATTGCGGGATGTGGGTCGGCTATGCGATGGCGGCAGACCAGCCGAAGCGCATCGCGCGGATCGCGCTGGGCGAGGCGATCATCCCCGGCGTCGCTGTCTCCCCACCGCTCATCCCCGATGAACGGCCGCTCAACGACTTCCTGTGGCACAACAACTTCTGCCGTGTGCGCGACGTAACGGAAGAGCTGGTGGCCGGGCGGGAAGAGATATTCTTCGACTATCAGTTCACCAAGATTCCGGTGCCACATCCGATCCCGTCCGACGTGCGAACCTTCTATATCGAACTCATTAAGCGGGACCGCCGCACCCTGCGCGCCAGCTTTGATTATTACCGTGCGATCGACGACGATATCCCAGCCAACCGCGCGCGCATGAAGGATCGGCTGACCATGCCGGTGCTCGGCTTTGCGGGTGAGTTGGCGTGCGCCGGTGCCGTCGAGGAGCAGTTGCGCCGTGTCGCTGATGACGTGCGCTGCACAATCATCGAAGGTTGCGGCCATTTCGTGCCGGAGGAAACACCGGAGGAACTGGTGGCGCTTCTGATCCCGTTCCTTGAACCATATCGCGCCGCCAAAGAGTAATGAATACGGAACGCTTGCCCCGCAAAGCGACCATGAGCGCCCGTTTGGTCGACAGTGTCAGGTGAGCGTTCCCGCAACGGAACCGGCCGAGAGAAGCGCGTGTCTGTCCCGATTGAGATCGCAAAATGGGAATTGCTCCCGCGTGTGGACGGCGAGGTCTGCGATCTCGCCGTCCGTTATGGGCGGGTAGGCAGCTTGACTGACGTTCAGCCGAGTACCGCTGGCCTCAGTTCCTCGTCGGCCCACTGGCGAAAACTTGTAGATCCGATGATCGCGGTTGCGCGTGGCACCGAGTTGTCCATGCCCTCGTTCTTGGCGCGCAGCATGTCGACATAGCCTTGTGCGAAAGCATCGGTCATGCCGCGCTGCTTCTGCTGCGCCTTGAAGGCGTCGAACGGCACCTGCTGGTAGCGCACATCACAGCCGATCACGTCCGAGACGATCGCGGCGAGATCGTTGAACGACAGCTCCTCGGGTCCAAGCACCGGCACGTCTTCCTGCCCGGACCAGCTCCGATCGAGGAGCATCCGTGCCGCGGCGGCGCCCGCGTCCCGCGTGGCGGTGTGAGGGACCTTCCTGTCGGAGTCGAGCGGCCCGAACAGGCAGCCCTGGCGGATCGGGTCGACCTGCTGGAGCGCGTTCTCCATCAGCGCCGGCAAACTGACGCTTCGGATCGCGGCACCTGTCTGCCGCATCAGATCGACCATGCGGATCGAACCGGTCGCGATGCCGGCCCTGTCCTGCCATCCGGTGCCCCGGCCGAGCGTGCCGACCGCAACGACGCGCGCGACACGGTGGCGGCGGATCGCCTCGGCGCCGGGGCGGGCAAAGTCGACCGTCGCGGCAGCCGGGGTGGCCGATGGCGTGGGCGGACACAGCCAGAACACGGCGTCCGCGTCCGCGAACGCCCGATCCACCACGGCCGCGTCGCCGTGCGAACCCTCGACGATCTCGACCCGCTCGCGCACATCCTGCGGCAGCCTGCCCGGATCGCGCTCGATGACGCGCAGCTCCTGTCCGGCATCGAGCAGCCGGCGGACAACATGGTGTCCGATATGACCGGACGGTGTGGTGACGACGATCATGCGGGTGCCCTTCTCGTGAACGCCGCCTCCAGGTAGGCAGCAGGCTCCACACCATCTACACGCGAGCGTCGCTGGTTTCTTCGCGATCGTCCGGGAGTATCATGGATCCGCTGTCCGACGTCCTCGCGCTCCTGAAGCCGCAACACTACCGTACCGCCGGGCTGGACGCGGGTGGCGAGTGGGCCATCCGGTTCGAGAACAGCACCGGCACCATCAAATGCTATGCCGTGACAAAGGGCACATGCTGGTTGCGGGTGGACGGTGCGGGCGAGGATGTCCGCCTCGTCAGGGGCGACTGTTTCGTTGTGCCGAACGGCCGCTCGTTCGCCCTGGCCAGCGACCTGGCGCTTCCGCCCGTTCCGGCGCACGACCTGCTGATGCGCGCTCCGCCGGGCGGCGTGGTGGTGCACAATGGCGGGGGCAACGCGATGTTCGTCGGCACCCGTTTCGAGGTGGACGGGCACAAGGCGGAAGCACTGCTCGGCGCGCTTCCGCCGGCCCTCCATCTCCGGGCAGCGGAGGATCAGGCGGCGCTGCGCTGGTCGATCGAGCTCATGATGGCCGAGATGCAGGGTGGCAGGCCCGGCGCCTCGCTTGCCGCGCACCATCTGGCCCACCTCATGCTGCTCAATGCGCTCCGGCTGCACCTTTCGCAGCAGGCGACTGCACAAGCCGGCTGGTTCTACGCGCTCGCTGACCCTCGGCTGAACAAGGCGCTGGAAGCGATGCATGCGGACCCGGCACACCGCTGGACTCTGGCCGAGTTGGCGATCCGGCGGGAATGTCGCGCTCGGTCCTGGCCCAGTGCTTCCGGGACCGGGTGGGTGAGACCCCGATCGCTTATCTCACCCGGTGGCGGATGCTGCTGGCGGCAGAGCAGCTCGCACACAGCCGCAACCCGCTGGGTCAGATTGCCCGGTTGTGCGGGTATGGGTCAGAAAACGCGTTCAACACCGCGTTCAGGCGGACGATGGGCTGTTCTCCTCGTCGTTATGCCAGGGCGGATGCCGGCAGCCCGACCACAGCTGATCG
>CAXTCK010000251.1:0-4272 GCA_964242425.1 uncultured Acetobacteraceae bacterium
CCGGACGTGCTTGGCCAGGAACGCGTTCATCAACGCGGCAATCTCGTCCACCTTCTCGTCGAGGGCGAAATGCCCGGCGTCGAGGATGTGCAGCTCCGCATCCGGCACGTCCCTGCGATAGGCTGTCGCCCCGGCAAGCGCGAAGGACGGGTCGTGGCGGCCCCAGACGACCAGCACCGGCGGCCGATGCCGGCGAAGCCAGGCCTGCCAGGTCGGATACGACGCGACGTTGCTCTGGTAGTCGTAGAACAGGTCCGACTGGATTTGCCGCTGGCCCGGTTCGGCGAGATGCCTGAACTCGTCCAGCCACAGATGGGGGTCGTAGCGTTCCGGATGCGGGCTTGAGCCGAGGTGCCGCTGCCGCGTGGTGTCGAGCGACAGGAAGGCACCGATCACCTTGTCCTCGTAGCCGGCTTTGTCGCGCCAGAACGCCCTGCGCATGTTCCAGGCCGGGCCGAGGCCATCCTCGCTGGCGACGGCGTTCTGGACCACCAGCGCCTGGATCCGCTCGGGATGTGCCAGCGCCAGGCGCATCCCGACCGGCCCGCCGTAATCCTGCAGGTAGAGGCTGTAGCGCTTGAGGCCGAGCCGCGCGACGAGATGGTCGATCGTGAGGGCGATGTGGTCGAAGGTGTAGGCGTACTCGTCGGGCGGAGGAGCATCGCTCAGGCCGAAGCCGGGATAGTCCGGAGCCACGAGGTGGTAGCGGCCGGCGAGCCGCGGAATCAAGCTTTCGAACATGGCCGAGGACGACGGAAAGCCGTGCAGCAGCAGCAGCGTCGGCGCGTTCTTCGGCCCTGCCTCGCGATAGAACAGCTTGAGCCCATCCACTTCGACCGTGTGGTACGTGATGGTCGCCGACGTGGCTGGCACCGTCTGCGCCTGGCTGGCATTGCCGAGTAGGCACAAGGCGGATGCCATGGTCGCAATCCTGTTCATGAGTTCTCCTTGCTTCGGCCGGACCTCGTGCTCCGTCCACCTGGTTCGCGGCCCGATCGTCCCATGCGCCGGCGTCAGAACACTGCCCTTGTCTCGCCGCCATCCACCCGCAGGGCGGTGCCGGTGATCCAGCGTGCGGCCGGCGACACGAGAAACGCGACGAGCTCGGCCACCTCCTGCGGCTCGCCGTAGCGCGCGATGCCGCTTTCGGCCGCGAACCGGTCCGTCGCCTGTTCAAGCGTCTGGTCGTGGTCGCGGGCGTAGGCTTGCAGCATGGAGCGGCGGCGGCCGGTCATCACCGGCCCGGGCAGGACGCTGTTGACCTGCACGCCTTCCTTCACGCCGCGCTCGGCAAAGGCTTTGGCAAGGGCCGCGATCCCCGCGTTGATGGCGCCGACCGCCGCGAAGGCGGCCTTGGGCGCCTGCGCCGACGTGCCCGAGGTCAGAACGACGGAGCCGCCCCGCGCGCGCAGGCTCGGCCAGGCCGCGAGCGTCAGCCGCCGCGCGCCGTGGAACTTGAGCGACAGCCCGTCGTCCCATTCCGCATCGGTCATCGCGAACAGGTCGACCTGTGCAACGGCACCGGCGATGTTGACCAGGGCATCCACGCCTCCGAACCGCCCGACCGCGTTGTCGACCGCCACCTGCGCGGCGGCGGGATCGCGCAGGTCGAGCGCCAGCGGCAGGGCATCGGCCCCCGCCGCCCGCACCGCCTCGGCCGTTTCGGCCAGGGCATCCGCGCTGCGGGCGACCAGGACGACGCATGCGAAGTCGCGTCCCAGGCGCACCGCCGTTGCCGCGCCGATGCCGCGGCTGGCTCCGGTGACCAGGGCCACGCGCCCGCTCACGACCGGGCCGCCACCACGCACGCCGTGTCGACCGTCTGGCGCAGCCGCACGATCTGCTTGCCGGCCAGCTCCCAGACATGAACATAGCTGGCCTCCAGCTTCTTGCCGGTGTGGACGTGGACGCCGGTCATGATGCCCAGCGAGACCACCTTGTCGCCGGCGGCGAAGATGTCCTCGACGTGCAGCTTGTAGTCGCGCCATTCCCTCAGCACGGGCATGAGCACGCCTTCGGCAACACCCTGCGGCCCGGGACCGGTCGGCTTGTACGGCCAGCCGGCGACCACCTTCCATTCCATGTCGGGGGCGAGCAGGCCGAGCGCTGCGGACGCATCGCCCCTGCCAAGGGCGTGGTAGAAGCACGTCACGGTGTCGATGGGGGTCATCGCGTGGTCTCCGGTGCGAGCCTCGTTCAGCCGGCAAAGGTCGTCCTGATCTCGGCGGCGACCTGCGGCGCGTTCTCGTCGAGCACGAAGTGGCCGGCATCGAGCCACACGAGCCGGGCATCGGGCAGGTCGTCCAGGTACGCCCGCGCGCCCGGCGGGATGAAGAACGGGTCGTGCCTGCCCCAGACGATCAGCGTCTTCGGCGCGTGTGCGCGGAAGGCGGCCTGCCATTCGGGATACAGGGCGATGTTGGTCTTGTAGTTCTCCAGCAGGTCCACCTGGCAGTCCTGCATGCCCGGCCGGTCGAGCAGCGCCTGGTCCAGCACCCAGTTGTCCGGATTGATCGCCTCGGGATCTTTGGCGCCGACCAGCCAGTGGAACCTGGTGCCCTCCAGGCTGACGAAGGCGCGCGCCGGCGCCTCGGTGTCCGGGGTGCGGCTCTCCCACAGCGGCAGCAGCACCTGCTTGGGCGCGTCGCCCACGCCCTGCATGTAGGCGTTGGCGTTCTGGATGATGAAGCCCTTCACGCGCTCCGGGCGCTGGGTGAACAGGCGGAAGCCGACCGGCCCGCCATAGTCCTGCATGTAGAGGATGTAGGATTCCAGCCCCAGCACGTCGGCCAGACCGGAAACATGGGCCGCGAGGTTGTCGAAGGTGTAGGCGAACTCGCCCCGCGGCGGTGCATCGGAGTGGCCGAAGCCGACATAGTCCGGAGCGACCAGGTGGAAGCGATCCGCCAGCGCCGGCATCAGGTCGCGAAACATCTGGCTGCTGGTGGGCAGGCCGTGCAGCAGCAGGATGGTCGGGGCGGCGGGGTCGCCTGCTTCCCGGTAGAAGATCTTCCGGCCGTTGACCTCGACAGTCCGATGGTAGGTGCGGGTGGTCATAAGGGCTCCTCCGGGTGAACGCAGCCGGGCCGGCTGGACAGGGCCATGCCGCCGGGGTTCGGTCCGCTTCATCTCGGGCTTTCCATGATCGACGAATAGTCGCTAGAAACGGAAGGATCCCTCCCGTTTCATGGAAGGTCTCGCGTGGATCGTCTCGATGCGATGTCGGTGCTGCTCGCGGCAGTCGAGAGCGGCAGCCTGTCGAAGGCGAGCCGGGCGCTTCGGCTCCCGTTGGCGACGGTCAGCCGCAAGGTGGCCGAGCTGGAAGCCTACCTGAACGCAACCCCGCTGATCCGATCGGCAAAGGGACTGGAGCTGACCCCGGCGGGGCGATCCTATGTCAGCGCCGCGAAGCTGCTGCTGGAGCAGCTGACGGAGGTGGAGCGCGCCGCCGCCGGCGAGTACACCGAGCCCAGGGGAGACCTGGCCGTCACCGCGCCCGTCATGTTCGGCCGGATGCACGTGCTGCCCGTGGTGGCGGGCTTCCTGTCCGCGTTTCCCGACGTGTCGGTCGCCCTGATGCTGACCGACCGGGTGGCGCACTTCCTCGACGACCAGGTCGACGTGGCGCTGCGCATCGGCGCGTTGCCGGATAGCGGCCTGATCGCCACCCGGCTGGGATCGGTCCGGCGCCTGGTGTGCGCGAGCCCCGGCTACCTGGGCGCCAACGGAACGCCCGCGTTGCCGGATGATCTGGCGCGGCACAGCGTGGTTTCGTTCGACAGCGTGTCCTCGCCCAGCGTTTGGACCTTCCAATCCGGCGGCAGCGATACGACCGTGTCGTTCCGGTCCCGGCTCAGCGTCAACACGATCGACGCCGCGATCGACGCGGGCCTGTGCGGGATCGGCCTCATCCGCACCAACTCGTATCAGGTCGCCGACCATGTGCGCAGCGGACGGCTTGCGATTGTTCTGGAAGCCTTCGAGCCTGCGCCCCGGCCGGTGCACCTGGTCTACAACAAGCAGGGCCGGCTGCCGTTGAAGCTGCGTGCCTTCGTCGACTTCGTGATCCCCCGCCTGCGCGAGCGGCTGGCGGCGGCCGCCTTCTAACCAGCATCCCCATCCGGGATGCGGCATGCAGGCCGGACCGGTTGTTGCCAGTTTCTCCCGGCACGCCAGGCGTGAACACCGTTCACGTGAACGGTGTTCACAGGAACGACACCGGGTCTACGTCGACGTCCACCTGCACCGAGCGCGGCACCGTGGGAGCCAACG
>CAXTCK010000252.1:0-4267 GCA_964242425.1 uncultured Acetobacteraceae bacterium
CAGGCGCTGGAAGCCACCTATCTCGCCCGCCGGCTGGTGGACTGACGCCGGCCCGCTTCTTATTCCCTTCCCCTTTGGAGTTTCCGCATCCATGCCCCGTTCCGTTGTTGTCGCCGTCGCCGCCGTCCTGATTTCCGGTTCCGCCCTTGCCGTCCCGCCCGGAGGCACCCACGGCTCCGAAAGCCAGAACGCTGCCAGCCAGGCGGGAGCGTCCAGCACCGACCAGATGGCCCCGAGCCAGGGTTCCGCCGGCAAGTCCGCCCGCGCGCCCGCCAGCGCCGACGCGGTGACGCCCGGCATCTCCTGCCCCGGCGACGCGGTGGTGTGGGTCAACCTGCGCAGCCGCGGCTACCACATGCAGGGCGACAAGTTCTTCGGCCACACCAAGCGCGGCAAGTTCATGTGCCGCAAGGCCGCCGACGCCGCCGGCGACCACGCGATCAAGCCCGGCAGCCGGTAGGGCCCGCTAGTCCGGCGCGTAGGCGGCGTCGAAGAACGCCGCCTCGATCGCCACCGCGCGTTGGAAGAAGTCGCGCGCGGTGTCGGCGTCCGCGGGCCCCACCCGGTCCAGCTCGGCGCGCAGGAACCCGACAAACGCCCGGAAGTCGGGGGTGTCGTGCAGGGTGATCCATTCGGCGTGCACGAACGACGCGGGCAGCGGCCGCGGCGCCGCCGAGGCCCAGTCCAGATACAGCCATTCCGCCACGCACAGCACCGACAGCGCGGCCACGTAGCGCCCGCTTGCCGCCGCCTCGCGCATCAGCGCCTTGAACGCGGCGGTGGGTGCTGCGTCCGGCGCCTCCGCCCGCGTCGCCTCGTCGACCCCGAGAACGGCGAAGGCACGCAGGAAATAGGTGTTCTCCTCGCCCGACACGATCCCGGCCGAACGCCCGTATCGCAGCCGGGCGTCGAGGGTGTCGGCGGTGGCCATCGCGGCACCCAACAGCATCAGGAAGCTGTCGAGGAACCGGTGGTCCTGCACCAGGTAGCGCGCCAGGGGCCCGTCGCCGATGCTGCCGTCGCACAGCTCGCGCACGAAGCGGTGCCCGGTCGCGGCCGACCAGCCCGGCCGGTTGTCGCGTTGCAGGAGTTCGGTGAAGCGGTCGGGCATGGCGTGGTTCCTTGATCCAGCGAACGGCGGGGATTCGCGGCAACCGTATTGTTTCCCATTCGGCCAGGCCGTAGGAGCGTCTCCTGTCCCGGACCGATGTTCATCGCGCAGGACGGGAAGGCGGACGCCCGTTCTTCCGTTCCGCCGCACGTGCCGCCCAACCCTTGTTCAAGGAGTGCCCCCGCCGTGTCCGACTACGTGAAGCCGGCCCTCGTCGTCAGCGCCATGGTCGAGGCCGGGCTGGTCAAGGCGCGGCTGCCGGTGCCCGACCTGCTGATCCGCTCCGCGCTCGCCGGCGCCTATCTGGCCTTTGTCACCTCCATGGCGTTCCTGCTGGCGGCGCAGACCGGACAGTTCGTGGTCGGCGCCCTGCTGTTTCCGGCCGGCTTCGCGCTGATCGTGGTGCTGGGGATGGAGCTGCTGACCGGCAACTTCGCGGTGCTGCCGGTGGCGATGTTCGCGGGCCGGATCGGTTGGAACGGAGTGCTGCGCAACTGGAGCCTAGTGTTCGTCGGCAACCTCCTTGGCAGCGTCCTGTATGCCGTCCTGTTCTGGGTCGTGGCCACCGAGGCCGGGCACACCACGGGCGGCGCGATCGGCGACAAGCTGCGCGCGCTGGCGGTAGCCAAGACCACCGCCTACGAGGCGTTCGGCCTGGCCGGGCTGCTCACCGTGTTCGTCAAGGCGATCCTGTGCAACTGGATGGTCAGCCTGGGCTCGGTGATGGGCCTCGCCTCCACCTCCACCGCCGGCAAGATCCTGGGGGCGTGGCTGCCGATCTTCATCTTCGTGAGCCAAGGCTTCGAGCACAGCGTGGTGAACATGTTCGCCGTGCCCGTGGGCATGATGCTGGGCGCGCCGGTGGGCATGGGCGACTGGTGGCTGTGGAACGAGATCCCGGTCACGCTGGGCAATGCCGTGGGCGCGTTCGTGTTCACCGCGGTTCCGTTCTACGCCACCTTCGGGCGCGCGCAGCCTTCGCCGCAGGACACGGCGGCGCCGCTGGATCCTCGTTCCTGAACATCGTTCAAGCGAAGAGCGCACCGGCCGGCCGCACCGAGCCGGTTTCGGTGCCGGCCCAGTTGCGCAAGGCGGGCCGCTGGAACCGCTCCAGCGCTGCTTCCCCCTCCGACGACAACGGCAGGAAGCGCGCCAGCAGGGCGGCCGCCGCGACCTCCGCCGCCCGGGTGGCGCCGTCTGCGCATTTGACCGCGATGCCGAGCCCCTGCCGCGGCAGCGCCAGCACGTGCACCCCTTCCGCGCCGGTCTTGCTGAACACGTCGGCGCCGAACAGTTGCATCAGCCGCGTGTCGAACCGGTCGGGGGCCGCCACCAGCTCCGGATGCGCCGCCACCGCGTTTCGCAGCCGCGTTGCGGCGGCGGCGCGGTCCGGCAGCAGGCCCGCGCCGCTGCCGAACCGGGCGAAGCCGAGCGCCAGGGCTCGAAGCGGGATCGCGTGGGTCGGGATGCCGCAGCCGTCCACCGCGCGGTTGTTTGCGTCCATCCGCGCGCCGGTGAGCGCCGACGCCGCCGCGGTCGCGGCGCGCATCACCGGGTGCTCCGGCCGGATGTAGCCCGCCACCGGAAGGTGCGCGTCGCAGGCGGCGCACACGAAGCCGGCATGCTTGCCGGAACAGTTGTTGTGCAGCGCCGTGGGCGAGGCGCCGGACGCGGCCAGGGCGGCGGCGGCTTCCCGGCTGGTCGGCCAGTGCGTGCCGCATTCGAGGCAGCCCGGCTCGCGCCCCGCTTTGCGCAGCATGGAAGCGGCGGTATCGACATGCACCGGCAGCCCGCCGTGCGACGCGCAGGCCAGCGCCAGCTCCGCCGCGGACAGGCCGAGCCGGTCCGCCGCCCCGGTTTCCACCAGCGGCAGCGCCAGCAGCGCCTTCACCGTGGAGCGGGTATAGACCGGCGCCTCGACGCCGCCGGCCGCGAACAGGATGCCGCCCTGCGCGTCCACCACGACCGCGCTGCCGTTATGGCGCGACTCCACCCGGCCGCTACGCACGACCTCGACCAGCAGCGCGTCCATCATCCATCCTTGTTCTGGTGGCAGCCTGTCGAAGACGGACAAGCACGCTTAATCATGCGATGAGGATGCTCGTGCTCTGTCGCACGAGGGGAAGCTTTACACCCTGAACCTACAGTCAAAGCATAGGCTGGAACAACGTCAACATAGCAGCCACGCCCAGTGTCAGTCCAACTCTGCAAGGAACCTATCGGGTCAATGGTGTCAGTTTGAATGTTTGGCTCTGAGAGCCTGACGAACATGCTTCTCAGTAAATTCTGAAACATCAGGCAAGGGACAGGTTCTGTGAATAGCCCTATGACAATTAGCACATAGAATTGCCAAATCTTTGAGGGATATCTCACGCGATCCTGTCATCGCCAACGGTGCTCTATGATGCACCTCGCATGCACTCCTGCCGAGAGAACTGTAGGCGGCCTCAAAATCGAACGCACAGGCCTCACACTTTAGGACTCCGCCTTGTGCCAGAATGCTCTCCACCTTCATGGCTCGGAGACCAGGCTTTCGCTCGCGTCGAACGTGAGATACTAAAAAAGCCGCACCTTCGGTTCCAAGCACCTCATCATCTTCGCACATGTAGCTTGGCGAGATAGATGCCATCACCGGAGCATCCTCAAATTTCGATTGTCCGTCTATCCTCCATTGTACTGAAATTATGTTCTGCCGAGTTTCGTCGGAGAACTCGATTTTTAGTTCGCCTATGGTGACACCATATTTTTCCAGATTTTGCTTCTTATGCATGCCGCCATAATCAAGGCGGACAACGGAGCCTGCCACCAGCACAGAGCACCTAGCTTCGGACCTGCCTCCCCTGGGGCCAATCATCATGTGCGTGGCGTCTGGGCGTTTGCCTTCGTCCGCCAGCCATTCTAGTGGAATTACATCTGTGTAGCCTTTTGCGTCAGTTTTCTTCCAAAGAACCTTTAACATTGCCACCCTCCTCAACCACCCTGATACGGTCTGCACCATGACCAGTTTCGACACCACTCACCGCTTCACCAACGACCGCCTCGCCGTCACCGTCAAGGCGGACGGCGCCGAGCTCACCTCGCTACGCGGCGCCGTCGCCGGTGAGCTGCTGTGGCAGGCCGGGCCGGAGTGGCCGCGGCACGCGCCGGTGCTGTTCC
>CAXTCK010000253.1:0-4222 GCA_964242425.1 uncultured Acetobacteraceae bacterium
CAGCCGTCGCCGCAGCCGGGCTTCCTGCAGCCGCCGCCGGGGACGGCGCCGGCCGCGCCCGCGACCCCGGGCGCCAACGGATCAGGCTATCCTGGCCAAGGCTATCCCGGCCAGGGCTACCCCAATCAGGCCGACCCCAACCAGGGCTATCCTGCCCAGCCGTATCCCGCTCAGCCGTATCCCGGGCCTGATGCCGGCCCGTCCCAGCCTGCGCAGACCGATCCCGGCGCCACGCCTCCCGGCTATTGACGGTGGACCCGGCGCGTGTGGGCGGCGCCGGCCCGTCCTAGCCGGCCGGCCCCGTGATCTCGCGGAGCACGAGGCTCGGGGTCAGGATCTGCGGCCAGATCCGGCCTTCGCCGCCCGGCGGGTAGTAGATGTAGAACGGCACGCCGTCCCGGTCGTGCGCCGCCAGGAAGCGGGTGATGACGGCGTCGTGCAGGGTCCAGTCGCCCTTCAACAGCGCGACACGACGCGACGCGAACGCCGCCTGCACCGCATCCGAGCGGAACGCCACCCGCTCGTTGACCAGGCAGCTCACGCACCAGGCGGCGCTCATGTCCACCAGCACCGGCCGTTGTGCCGCGCGCAGCGAGGCCAGGGACGCGTCGGAAAAGTTCTGCCAGCCCGACTCCCCGCCTGCCTGCCGCGTGCCGTCCGGCGTCCTGGTCAGGCCGGGCAGCATCGCCAGGGTCGCCAGCAGGAAGGCCAGGGCCAGGAAGCCGGAGAACCGCGCCTGGCGCACCCCGCCCGCACCGTCCGCCTCGCTGGCGATGCGCTGCGACAAGCCGAACAGCCAGGCGCCGGTGCCCAGCAGCACCAGACCCACCGCGACCGCCAGCAGGCCGCCCGAGCCGCCCTCGATGCTGGCCACCCAGGCAAGCCAGGCGCAGGCGGCGAAGATCGGGAACGCCATGGCCTGCTTCAGGATCTCCATCCACAACCCGGGCCGGGGCAGCAGCGTCACCAGGCGCGGCACGCCCGCGAACACCAGGTAGGGCAGCGCCAGCCCCAGCCCCATCGCCAGGAACACGGCCATCCCGGCTGCGGCGGGAGCGGCCAGCGCGCCCGCGATCGCGACGCCCATGAACGGCGCGGTGCAGGGCGTCGCCACCAGCACGGCGAGCAGGCCGGTGGCGAAGTCGCCAACATGGCCGTTGCGGCTGGCCCAGCCCTGCCCGGTCCCGGCCAGGCGCAGGCCCAGCTCGAACGCGCCCACGAGGTTCAGCCCGACCAGGAACAGCAGCCAGCAGGTTCCGGCCACGAACGCCAGCGACTGGAACTGGAACCCCCAGCCGACGGTGGAGCCGGCCGCGCGCAGGCCCAGCATCAACCCGCCGAGAACCCCGAAGGCGAGCAGGATGCCGGCGGTGTAGAACACGGCGGACAGGCGCTGCTCGCGCCGCGCCATGCCGGACAGCCGGCTCAGCGCCATCGCCTTCATCGCCAGCACGGGAAACACGCAGGGCATCAGGTTCAGCACGACCCCGCCCGCGAGGGCCAGAAGCATCATCCGGCCGAACCCCAGCGCCGGGTGGCGGATCGCCGGCGCCTGCGGCAGCGCCGCCACCGCAGGCAGGCCGGGACCCCCCGGCGTCGCCTCCACCGACAGCGCGCGCTGCTGCCCGGTCGGGTCGCGCAGCACCACCACCGCGTCGAACGGGCGGCCCGGCTTGAACGAGGCGGTGGGATGGAGCGGGATCGTCACCAGCCCGTCCCGCACCTGTGCAACCTGCGCCGCCACCTGGTCGATCACCCCGGTCTCGGCCGGGAACAGCCAGGCGCTGGCGACGGAGGCCGGCGACAGCCCGGCGCCCTGCAGGGTGAAGGTGCCGTCCCGGGCAATACGGGCAGTGAAGGGTGACGCTACCGGCGTATCGGCCCGGGCGGCGGCGAACAACGGCGCCTGCGCCGAGGAAGCGTCGCCTTCCGGCAGGGTGAGCGACAAGGCGGCGTGCTCGGGCACGCACACGTTGCTGCAGGCGAGCCAGTCCGCGGTCGCCTTGAGCACCATCGGGCCCCCGCTTCCCGCTCCCTGCGGCGTCAGGACCATCGGCAGCAGCACGTCGCCGGTGTAGGCGAAGCTCATCAACGGGCCTTCCGGCAGGCGCTTCGGCGTCGGCCAGTTGATGCTGCCGGTCTGCCCGGTGCCGCCGCCGGATGCGGTCACGGCGACGGTGGGCGCTTCGCCCGCATCGCCCGGGTTGGACCAGTAGGTGTGCCAGCCCGGCGCCAGCCGGAGGCGCAGGCCGACGCCAAGGGCGCGTCCCGCCGCCCAGCCGTCGCGGTCGGTCACCAGCGTCGCCTGGTCGTGCGCGGTGACGACTGCGGCGCTTTCCGCCGCACGTGCCAGCCCGGGGGCCAGCCCAGGAAGCAGCCCAGGAAGCAGCCCGGAAGCCAGTAACAGCCCGAGCAGGCACGACAGGATGGCCAGGCGATAGGAGCGGACGGTCAACGGGGCTTCCTTGTTCCGCGGCGACAGCCTTCTTTTTGACATGATCCGTCGGGCCCTCATACAGGCACCATGATCCCCACCCCCCTGCCCGACCTCCCGGTCACGGACGCGCTGCCGGCGCTGCTCGACAGCCTGCAGACGGTTTCGAACGCCGTGCTGGTGGCGCCGCCCGGCGCCGGCAAGACCACCCTGGTGCCGCTGGCGCTGGCGGACGCGCCGTGGTGCGCGGACCGGCGCATCGTGATGCTGGAGCCGCGCCGCCTTGCCGCCCGCGCGGCGGCGCAGCGCATGGCCAGCCTGATCGGCGAGGAAACGGGCGGCCTAGTCGGGTTTCGCACCCGGATCGACGCGGCGGTGTCCGCGCGCACCCGGATCGAGGTGGTCACCGAGGGCATCCTGCTGCGCCGGCTGCTGGGGGACCCGCTCCTGGACGGGATCGCGTGCGTGGTGCTGGACGAGGTGCACGAGCGCAGCCTGGACGCCGACACCGTGCTCGCCTTCTGCCTGGACCTGCAACGCCAGCTGCGGCCGGAGCTGCGCCTCGTGGCGATGTCGGCCACCGCGGACGCCCGGGCGCTGTCGACGCGGATGAACGGCCCGGTGATCGAAAGTGCTGGCCGGATGTTTCCGGTCGAGACGCGCCATGCCGGGCGCGACGTTCCCGCCCTGCGCGACCTGCCCGACGCGGTGGCCCGCGGCGTGCGCGCCGCACTCGACGCCCATCCGGAGGGCGACGTGCTCGCGTTCCTGCCCGGCGTGGGCGAGATCCGGCGCACCGCGCAGGCACTGGAAGCGCTGCGCGTGGACGCCGAGCTGCTGCCGCTGCACGGCGAGCTGCCGCCGGCCGAGCAGGACCGGGTGCTCCAGCCGCGCGCGCCGTCGGAACGCCGCCGGCACGTGGTGCTGGCGACTTCCATCGCCGAAACCTCGCTCACCGTGCCGGGGGTGCGCATCGTGGTGGATGGCGGATGGCGCCGTGTGCCGCGGCTGGATCCGGGCAGCGGCCTGACGCGGCTGGAAACCGTGCGGGTCAGCCGCGCCGCCGCCGCCCAACGCACCGGCCGCGCCGGGCGGGAAGCGCCGGGCTTCGCGTATCGCTGCTGGACCGAGGCGACCGGGCGCGGCCTCGCGTTGCAGGACCGGGCCGAGATCCTCGATGCGGAGCTGTCCGGGTTCCGGCTGCAGGCGGCCGCCTGGACCGAGTCCATGGGCACGGCGGTGGGCGCCCTGCCCCTGCCCGATCCGCCGCCGGCCGGTGCGTTCGAGGCGGCCGGCAGCCTGCTTCGTGCCCTGGGCGGGCTGGACGAGACGGGCATCATCACCCCGGCAGGCAGCCGCATGACGGCGCTGGGCGCGCATCCGCGGCTGGCGGCGATGATGCTGGCGGCGGAAGGGCCGGCCGAGCAGGCGCTGGCCGCCGACCTCGCGGCGCTGCTGGAGGAACGCGACCCGATGCGGCCGCGCCCAGCCGGCGGTGGCGGCCGCGTGGTCGATCCGCCCGCCGACCTCCTGCTTCGGCTGGAACTGCTGGCGGGACGCGGTACCGGCGACGCCGACCGCGGCGCGCTGCAGCGGATCCGGCAGGCGGCGTCCGGTTATCGCGCCCGGCTGCGCACCAAGGCGGCCTCGGACGGCAACCTCGCCGCCCTGGTCGCGGCGGGCTTTCCCGACCGGGTGGCGCAAAGCCGCGGCGACATCGACTCGTTTCGCTTGTCCGGCGGCGGCAGCGCCAGGCTGCCGCGCGACGACCGGCTGGCGTCGAGCCGG
>CAXTCK010000254.1:0-4221 GCA_964242425.1 uncultured Acetobacteraceae bacterium
GCGGCCAGCACGCCGACAACCCGATCGACATCCAGGAATTCATGATCCAGCCGGTGGGCGCGCCCACGGTGGCGGACGCGATCCGCATGGGCTCGGAGATCTTCGCCCAGCTGAAGAAGGGCCTGAAGGATGCGGGCCACAACACCAATGTCGGCGACGAGGGCGGCTTCGCGCCAGGGCTGAAGTCGGCCGACGAGGCGCTGACCTTCATGACCCGGGCGATCGAGAAGGCCGGCTACCGTCCGGGCGAGGACGTGAGCTTCGCGCTCGACTGCGCGTCCAACGAGTTCTTCAAGAACGGCCGCTACGAGCTGGAAGGCGAAGGCAAGTCGTTCGATGCCGCCGGCATGGTGGCCTATCTCGGCGAGCTCGCCAGCCGCTACCCGATCATCTCCATCGAGGACGGCTGCTCGGAGGACGACTGGGAAGGCTGGGCGCACATGACCACCGAGCTCGGCTCCAAGCTGCAGCTGGTCGGCGACGACCTGTTCGTCACCAACCCGGAACGGATCCTGCGCGGCATCCAGGACAAGACCGCCAACGCGGTGCTGATCAAGGTGAACCAGATCGGCACCCTGTCGGAAACGCTGGAAGCGGTGGAGATGGCGCATCGCGCCGGCTACGCCACGGTGATGAGCCACCGTTCTGGCGAAACCGAGGACAGCATCATCGCCGACCTCGCCGTCGCCACCAATTGCGGGCAGATCAAGACCGGCTCGCTGTCGCGCTCGGACCGCACCGCCAAGTACAACCAGCTGATCCGCATCGAGACCGAGCTGGGTGCCGCCGCCCGCTATGCCGGGCGCACCATCCTGCGCGATTGAACGCGTCGCCCTCCGCCCGCTGGGGAAGCGGGCGGAGGGACGAGGCGGTCCCTGCGGGGGCGTCTGGTTTCCCTCGGCCGCCGGCCGCGGATGCCTTCAAGCGTCGCGGGTGGACAGGTCCAGGCGCAGCGTCATGCAATAAACGCCGCCGCCCGACAGGATGAACGGCGACATCTCGACCTCGCGCACCGCGTAGCCGCGCGCGCCGAGCCGCTGCTTGAGCTCAGGTGCCGCCTGCGCCATCACCACCGTACGGTCCAGCGCCACGGCGTTGACGCAGAACCGCGCGGCATCCTCGTCGCTGGCCTCGAGCAGCAGCTCCGGCGCCACGCGCTCGCGGATCGCCCGCACGCCGTCCGCGGTGAAGGCCGGCGGATAGAACAGCACCTCGCCGCCCGGCAGCGCGCAGAAGCAGGTGTCCAGGTGGTAGAACCGCTCGGTCGCCAGCTCGAGCGGAACGGTCTCGATGCCAAAGGTGTCGGCGATAATCGCGGGCGCTTCCTGGCCGGAGCGCGGGCCGTAGCCTGTCCAGGCCAGGCGCCGGGTGCGGTCCCAGATGCAATCGCCCGCCCCTTCCTGGAACACCCCGTCCGGCAGCCGTACGACGCGGTCGAGCAGGTTATGGTCGCGCAGGCGCTCGAAGATCGCGGCGAACGGCGCTTCCTCGCCTTGTCGCTGCGGATGGCGAAAGGCGGCGACCAGGGCGACGCCGTCCAGCACGATGCCGGCATTGGCCGGAAACACCATGTCGGGCTGGCCGGGCGCGCCTTCCACCGTTTCCACCACGCCGCCGGCATCCCGCAGCGCCTGCTCCAGGCTGGCGAAGCAGCGCCCGGCCTCCGCCAGGTGCCGGCCGGGATCCTTTTCCCAGGTATCGGGCTTCATCCATGGGTTGATCGCGTAGGACACCTCGTAGTGCGTCGGCGCGACAAGGAGATAGGTCGGCGTCATGCAGGGCTCCGGTGGTGGATCTCGCCGCGCGGCGTTGCGGCGCCGTCACAGGGTGGAAAATTCGGCCCGGCGCGGGTTGCGACATAGCCCGAGCGACACCTGTCGCGCTAGGGTCGGGCATGACCACGCGCCGTACGGAGACAGCAGCCCCATGAGCTTTGCACGCGCGGTCAAGCGCAAGGTCCGGGCGGTGGTGCCGCCGCTGCTGTTCCTGTCGCTGGTGGGCTATTTCTGCTGGAATGCCACACAGGGCGAGCATGGCCTGCGCAGCTACCGCGCCCGGCTGCAGCTGCTCGACGAGGCGAACGCGGCGGAAAGTGCGGCGAAGATGGAGCAGGCGGCCTGGATGCAGCGGGTATCGGGATTGCGCGACGCCGGGCTGGACGCGGACACGCTGGACGAGCGGTCACGGGCGATGCTGAACCTGGCGGAACCGAACGAGCTGGTGGTGCCCTACGGCAAGAACAAGCTCTACTGAAGGGCGGCGCGGCCGGTCCGGCACCGGCCGCGCCGGATCCGTGTCCGGTTGCTACTTGATCTTGGCTTCGCGGTACTCGACGTGCTTGCGCGCCACGGGGTCGTACTTCTTCAAGGCGAGCTTGCCGGTCTGCGCACGTGCGTTCTTCTTCGTCACGTAGAAATGCCCGGTATCCGCGCTGGATACGAGCTTGATCTGGATGGTGTTGGACTTCGCCATGGGACCCTCGAGCCTGCCTGCCGCCGCCGTCGCGGTGGCCTGGCCGGCACCCGCACGAAGCGGAGCCGGATACCAGGCACTGGTCGCAGCTTTGGTGTAAGGCCCGAGAAAATGCGCATCCGCGTGCCGAAGGTCAAGCGTGCGATGGTCATCGCCGGCCGGACGCGGCCCCGCCGGGCGGAAGCAGGCGTACAGGCTAGGATGAAGCCATGCTGAGCGTCGATGAAGCCAGAAGCCGCATCCTGGAGCGGTTGCGCCCGCTCGGGCCGGAGATCGTGCCGCTGACCGAAGCCTGGGGCCGTGTCGCCGCGGTACCCCTCCTGGCCCGGCTGGACAATCCGCCGGCCGACCTGTCGGCGATGGACGGCTATGCGGTGCGCGGAAACGACACCGGAGCGCCGGGCCGGCTCCGCCTGGTCGGAACGGCGCCGGCCGGCCACCCGTTCGACGGCGCCGTCGGGCCCGGCGAATGCGTGCGCCTGTACACCGGCAGCGTCATGCCGGCCGGCAGCGACAGCGTGCTGATCCAGGAGAACGCTTCCCGCGACGACGACGAGGTGGTGGCTGTCGAGCCCGTGGCGCCGGGACGCCACATCAGGCGCCGCGGGCAGGACTTCTCGGTCGGCGACGAGCTGGTGCCGGCGGGACGGCGGCTGGGTGCCCGGGATATCGGCATCGCCGCCGCCGGCAACCATGCCTGGATAGGGGTGCACCGGCGCCCGCGCATCGCGGTGCTGGCAACCGGCGACGAGCTCGCCCTTCCCGGCGAGGCGATTCCCCGTGGCGGCGTGGTCAATTCCAACACGCCGATGCTGTCGGCGCTGATCCGGGCCGGCGGCGGCGTGCCGGTGCTTCTGCCGCCGGTGCCCGACGACGTGTCGGCGATCGAAGGCGCGGTCGAGGGGCTGCATGGGATCGACATGCTCCTGACCCTTGGCGGCGCCAGCGTCGGCGACTACGACCTGGTGCAGCAGGGCCTGTCGCGGCGCGGGCTCGCGCTGGATTTCTGGAAGATCGCGATGCGGCCCGGCAAGCCGCTGATGCACGGTCATGTCGGCGCGGGCGTGCCGGTGCCGGTGCTGGGCCTGCCGGGCAACCCGGTCTCGGCGCTGGTCTGCGCGCTGCTGTTCCTTCTGCCCGCGTTGCAGCGCCTGTCCGGCGAGCCGGCGTCCGGTCCCGAACGCGAGCGCGCCGTCCTGGGCGGCCCGCTCGGCGCCAACGACGCCCGCGCCGACCACCTGCGTGCCTCCCTCGCCCGCCTCCCCGACGGCCAGCTGGAAGCGACGCCGTTCGCACGCCAGGATTCCGGCATGCTTCGCCGGCTGGCGGTCAGCGAGGCGCTGGTGCTGCGCGCGCCGCATGCGCCGGCGGCGATACGGGGCGAGCCGGTCGAGATCCTGCGGCTGGATCGTTACGGGATCTGACTCCTCTGTGGAACGGCACTTGACCGAAACCGCGGAACCAATATAGAACAACCCATTGAGTTGCCTGTTTGTTCTGTGACCTTCGAGGGTCCGGCATCGGGCAGCGGGTCAGGCGAGGCTGGTCGCAGCATCGGGACGACCGGATGGAGAAAAGGCCGATGCTCACGCGCAAGCAGCACGAGTTGCTGGGCTTCATCGACAGGCACCTCAAGCAGACCGGTTTCTCGCCCTCCTTCGACGAGATGAAGGACGCGCTGAACCTGCGCTCCAAGTCCGGCATCCACCGGCTGATCTCGGCACTGGAGGAGCGCGGCTTCCTCAGCCG
>CAXTCK010000255.1:0-2313 GCA_964242425.1 uncultured Acetobacteraceae bacterium
TCGGGATGGCCGGCGAAGATCATCGCCAGCGCATAGGCGCCGTGCAGCCGCTTCAGGCAGGCGTGGGCCGCCTCGCGCGGCGCCATGCCTTCCCTGAGGTTGAGGTCGACCAGCTGCGCCACCGTTTCGGTGTCGGTCTCGGTGGTGAACACCTGGCCGCGTTCTTCCAGCTCGGCGCGCAGCTCGGCGTGGTTCTCGATGATGCCGTTATGCACCACCGACACGCGGTCGGTACCATGCGGATGGGCATTGCCCTCGGTGGGTGCGCCGTGCGTGGCCCAGCGGGTATGGCCGATGCCGGTGACGCCCGGCAGCGCACGCCGTTCCAGCACCTCGCCCAGCCGGTCCAGCTTGCCCTCGGCGCGGCGGCGCTCGATGTGGCCGTTCAGGAGGGTGGCGATCCCGGCGGAATCATAGCCGCGGTATTCCAGCCGGCGCAGCGCGTCGAACAGGAGCGGGGTCGCGTCCCGCGTGCCGACGACGCCGACGATTCCGCACATCAGTCCTTCTCCCGTTTCAGCCGTGCCCGCAGGGTGGCGCGCAGGGTGGCGCCCCGGCCAGGCTTGGTGTCCTGCCTCGCCCGACCGAACGCCAGCGCGTCGGCGGGGACCTCGTCCGTGATGGTGCTGCCGGCAGCGACGAACGCGCCGTCGCCCAGCGACACCGGCGCCACCAGGGTGGCGTTGGAGCCGACGAACGCGTTCGCGCCGATCGCGGTACGGTGCTTGGAGATGCCGTCGTAGTTGCAGGTGATGGTGCCGGCGCCGATGTTGCTGCCGGCGCCGATCTCGCTGTCGCCGAGATAGGCCAGGTGGTTGGCCTTGGCGCCCCTGCCCAGCCGCGTCGCCTTCAGCTCGACGAAGTTGCCGACATGCGCCGCGTCCTCCACCACCGTGCCGGGGCGCAGGCGGGCATACGGGCCGATCAGGGCGTCCTGGCCCACCACGACGCCTTCCAGATGGCTGAAGGCGCGGATCTCGCTGCCGGCACCCACCGTCACGCCGGGGCCGAACACCACGTTCTGGTGCACGGTGACGTCGGCCGCGAGCACCGTGTCGGCGCACAGGAACACGGTGTCGGGGGCCAGCAGGGTGGCGCCGTTCTCCATCGCCCGAAGCCGCAGCCGGCGCTGCACCGCGGCCTCCGCCTGCGCCAGCTCGGCGCGCGAGTTGATGCCGCGCAGCTCTTCCTCCGGCGCCTCCACGTGCCGCACCACCGCGCCCTCGGCGGCGGCGATCGCCACCACGTCGGTGAGGTAGTATTCGTTCTTGCTGTTGTGGTTGCGCACTTGGCGCAGCCAGCGGGCGAAGTCGGCGGCGTCTGCGCACAGGACACCGGCGTTGCACAGGCCGATGGCGCGCTCGTCGGCGGTCGCGTCCGCCCATTCGACGATCCGGCGCACCTGCTCGCCGCCGGCGCCGTCCGGCTCCGTCAGCAGCCGGCCGTAGCGCGCCGGATCCGCGGGACGCATCGCCAGGAGGGCGAGGCCGGTGCCGCCTTCCCGACGCCGCGACACCAGCCGCGACAGCGTGTCCGGCGAGATCAGCGGGTTGTCGGCATACAGCACCGCCACGTCGCCCTGGCCGAACAAGGAGACCGCCTGCAGCGCCGCGTGCGCGGTGCCGAGCCGGTCGCGCTGCACCACCACGGGATGCGGGGCGGCCACCGCTTCCAGCGCGCCGGCTTCCGGACCCGCCACCACCACGACGCGTTCGAACACCGCGCCGCAGCTGTCGAGAAGGTGGCGCAGCATCGGCCGGCCGGCGATCGGGTGCAACGCTTTCGGCCGCATGGACTTCATGCGGGTGCCGAGGCCGGCAGCGAGCAGGATGGCGGTGGCGTCGGCGGGCTGGGACATGTCCTGGGGCATTTCTTGTGGCGGTAGCGGTCCGGACGGATGCCGTCAAACCCGCGACCGGCCGGAACCGATCAAGAACCGTTACGGATTGCTGCATGACGCATACTTCACGGGATGTCCCGGTACTGGTGTTCGACCTCGACGGCACGCTGGTGGACAGCGTTGCCGACTTCCTGTCCTGCGCCAATCGCATGCTGGAGCGGCAGGCGCTGCCGCCCATGAAGGCGGACGAGCTGCGACCCATGGTGGGAGACGGGCTGCGCGTCCCGGTCGAGCGCATCCTGTGCAACAGGGATGCGGTGCCGGACGACGGGGCGGCCGGCGCCTCCATGGCCGACTAAGCGGTGCACGCGGCGGACGGGTCGCGCCTGTTCCCCGGCGTCGCCACCATGCTGGAGGACGCGCTGGCCTGCGGCTTCCGGCTGGCGGTGTGCACCAACAAGCCGGCGGCGGAC